>DUOD01000067.1 GCA_012838995.1 Clostridiales bacterium | reverse complement strand
CCTATTTAGCCCCTTGACGAACTTGGACAGTAAACAACAATATGTTACAATAAGTTCAAGTTAGGAGGAGCATCGAAATGCAAAGGAAGAAATACACACCTGAATTCAAAGCTCAAGCCGTAAAGGAAGCAATGGAAACGGGTAATACATCTATCGTTGCAAGACGATACGAACTTAATTCCAATATGGTTTGCAGGTGGGTGAGGGAAATGAAGAAACAGGGGCGGGCACAAATACCAGCGTCTACAAACGCTGCAGAAGTAAAGCAGATAAAGAGCGAGAATGAGCAATTAAAGAAGCTAATAGGTGAAAAGGAACTCGAGAATCAAATACTGCGTGATCTACTAAAAAAAACCAACCCTCACTCACTGACAAAATTGAAATAGCTTATAAATATATCTCACTGGGTCATCCTGCTGTCTGGGTTCTTTCAATAGTAGGAGTAAGCCGTTCTACCTATTATTACCGTATTAAGAATAAAGGAAAGAACAGAAAACCAAGCGGTGGCAGGCCTATTCCAGGATATTCACGAACAAAGGATGACCGTAAAATGGCTGATGAGCAGATTAAGGAATGGCTACTTCAGTTCATTGAAAATGAAGGTTACGCTTACGGATATGTGAAGTTAACCATAGCTCTTAGAAAGTATAAGCACCTTGTTATTAACAAGAAGAAGGTATATCGATTATGCAAGGAACTGGATATTCTTCGCCCTCAGCGTAAAATAAAGCCAAAGCATCCAAAGAGAATTTCCAGAAACCGTACCATTACTGCATCCAAGATGCTGTGGGAAGTAGATATTAAATACGGGTTCATTCATGGAGAGGATCGCTTTTTCTTTATACTTTCCTATATCGATGTTTTTGATCGTAGTATTATAGATTATCATATGGGACTTTCTTGTACTGCTCAAGATGCTGTAACCACCTTGAAAAGGGCTCTGCTTAAGCGAGATCTCTTTGGCTCAAAGGAGAAGCCTGTAATTCGTAGTGATAATGGCCCTCAATTTATCAGCCATATATTTGGCGATACTTGTTCGGGGTATGGCATAGAGCATGAGAGAATACCATATAAATCACCTAACCTTAATGCTCATATAGAGTCCTACCATAGTATTCTTGAGGATGAATGTCTCAACCGTCATTCATTCAGTAGTTATGCGGAGGCCTATGAAATAGTTGCTGAGTTTGTGAGGTTCTACAATACTCGTAGAATCCATGGCAGCATTCACGGGTTAGCCCCTATTGAATACAGTAAAGCAGTTAGCCAAAACACGGTCAAAGCTATTGAAGTGAGGGTGTAACTACAGCAATAAGGTCGGCGCAGCATACCATTTACATGGGGAGGGGAGTATGGTACCCTAACCGGGCGCGGCCCTGGGATCCCTTTCCACTGGGTCCGCCCAAAGAGGTTGACCCATGCTCCCAGGGGCCCCATGTCAATGGCGACCGCTTGTTAAAGGATTACTTTGAGATACTATGTTTTAGTGAGTTATTAGACCTTTTTGTCCAATTTTGAGGGGTTAAGCCGCTTTTGTATAAATAAAGGTATAAACCTGCTCCTATTTGGGATTTAAAATTTAAAGTTTTGATGTAATTTTCTTGTGTTAGAGTTGAAAGGTATCATTTTATTCTTGATACCTTAATTTTTCAAATGAGGTAAAATGTTTTGTCAAACATAAAAGAAATGTTGACAAAGGATGTATCAGTGTATACAATTATACATAAATTCATACAATCCATGGAGAGATAGGGGGTTGGTTTTTTAATGTTAGAATACAGTAAAAGGACTAATACGCTGGAACAGTCGGCATATAAATATTCCCTTCAGGACGTAAAAGAACCTAATTTATATAGAGATTTATTCCCTTATGACAGCATTCCCAAGGTGCCCTTTAATCATAGACACGTACCCATGCACGTTGCAGATGAAATATGGATTACCGATACCACCTTCAGAGATGGGCAACAGGCAAGGTCGCCGTTTACGGTAAAGCAGATTTTGGATTTATATGATATGCTGCACAGATTGGGAGGGCCCAAGGGTCTTATACGTCAGACGGAGTTCTTTTTGTATACCAAAAAGGACAGAGAAGCGGTAATGAAGTGTAAGGAAAGGGGATATAGATTTCCCGAGGTTACCAGCTGGATAAGGGCGACCAACAGCGATTTTCAGCTGGTAAAGGATATGGGGCTAGAAGAAACGGGAATCTTGGTTAGCTGTTCGGATTACCATATATTTAAGAAGTTAAAGATTTCAAGAAAACAGGCCTTAGATAAATACTTGAGCATTGTTAAGAGGGCGCTGGATTTTGGTATTCGACCCAGGTGCCATTTAGAGGATATAACCAGGGCCGATTTTTACGGCTTTGTAGTACCCTTTGTAAATGAGTTAATGGAATTATCTAAGGAAAGCGGTATTCCCATTAAGATTAGGGCATGTGACACCCTGGGTTATGGTGTTTCATATCCCGGTGTGGCTCTACCCAGAAGTGTGCCCGGAATAATCTACGGTTTAAGGCATTATGCCCGTGTGCCCAGTGAACTTCTGGAATGGCACGGCCATAACGATTTTTATAAGGTGGTTACCAATGCAGCGTGTGCTTGGTTGTACGGCGCCTCTGCCGTAAATTGTTCCATGCTGGGGATAGGCGAAAGAACGGGCAACTGTCCTTTGGAGGCCATGGTGATTGAATACGCATCATTAAGGGGAACTACCGATGGTATGGACTTAACGGTAATTACGGAAATTGCAGAGTATTTCGAAAAGGAAGTGGGCTATAAAATACCACCCCAAACACCCTTTGTAGGCAAAAACTTCAACTGTACCCGAGCCGGTATCCATGCCGATGGCTTATTAAAGGATGAAGAAATTTATAATATTTTTGATACCCAAAAGATTTTGAACCGTCCGGTAACCGTTGCCGTTGACTCCCATTCCGGTCTGGCAGGATTGGCCCATTGGTTTAACTCTTATTTCGGCCTAAAAGGTGAAGAAACGATAGACAAAAAGGATGAAGTTATAGTCAAGATGAAAGAATTGGTAGACAAGCAATATGCAGAGGGTAGGACCACTTCAATTTCCGGTCAGGAACTGGAAGAAATGTTAAAGACGGTAAATCCTCAGTACTATGAAACTTTAATGGCTAAAAAAGAAAGCTTATTAAAAAAGCCCTGATCAGGGCTTTTTTAATTCAAACTTTTATATCCTTTTAATTTTCAACTTTTTAAGATGCAAATCGGTTTGATAGCAGCTATGATAGGCCGTGGGTATATTACAACCCTTTGATATCGTTTGGCTTAGAGAAACAAGGTCGTCTTTGGAAACCTCGGCAATATTTAGCTTACCCAAGGCCCTAATACCGATGGCCAATTCCTCCCTACAAGCTTCGAGAAATCTTTTAAGAGCCATGGCACCTTCCTCCATGTTGAATTTGTCGGCTTGTTTTCCTTCGTACCAAATTATTTGATTGGGAGGTTCAAAGGGCAGGGATTTTAATACCTGGGTATGGCTCATGGCAAATAGGGCTATGGAGCCGATATATACCGCGTCGGCTCCAAGGGCCAGCAGTTTGAGGATGTCACCGGGGGTTCTAACCTTACCGGCACCTATAAGTGAAACCTGTTGGTTGAAATTACTCTTATACAACCACTCCGCCGCTCGATTTATGGCAAAGACGGTGGGAATTCCAAAATCATCCTGAAGGATAGGCGGCGAGCCTTTGGTGCCTGCTTCGCACCCGTCAATGGATATATAATCGATGCCTGCATTGCATATCACTTCCAGGTCTTTTTCCAGGTATTTGCCCGCCGTCATTGATACGCCTATGGGTACACCGCCACCCACCCTTTTCAAATAGTCAACCAGCTGGGTTATTTGAGCCGGGTTATTAACCCCGGGCTGCCGAGAATGGGCTACTATGTCCTCCCCTTTTTTAAGTTTAAAGGCCGATCTTAGTGTGTTATCTATATCTTTGCTGTGTACAACATGACCCACTCCTGCTATGGCACCCTGACCGAATTGTATTTCTATTCCATCGGCACAGCTGAGTATTTCTTCGGTTTTATCCCAGTCACCCCTATGGTACTGATATATGTATATTTCCGCCAGTTCCCGTTCTTCGGGCAGATACGGACCTTCGCCGTTGCAAAAGGCAATATTAGCCATGGAGGATGCTTTGGCAAGCGCCATCTTAGCTTCTTTACTCAATGCGGTACCATAAGCCATCGGTGCTATCATCACGGGCATTTCAATGGTAAAGGGCTTTTTTGCCTTTTTACCGATGGTAACCTTTAAAGAGACTTGGTCTTCGATGTCCGAAGGAAATCTGTAAAATTGTGCCGGAGAAAACATAATATCGTCCAAAGAAGGAAGTTTTTTGGGAGTGCCAAAGGGCCTTGAAATTGCACGACCTTTGGTGGCCCTCAAGTTTGTTTCAAAGACCTGTTGCAGTCCAATCCTTGCCGTCGAAGTAGCAATCTCCCATAGATTTTCGGTATAATCGTCTTCCATTAAAGTTTTAAGGAAGGTTGTACTTGCGGACTTTATCGCTCTTCTTATTAAATATTTTAAGCATCCGTACCCGCCCAGTACCGACGCGCCGATAAGGAGTGCTTTACCCACATTACCGATTTTGTTCTTCATGTTCAAAACCCCTTTCCCTAGTATTATCTTACCGTCGGGAAAAATAATTCATTGACCTTTATAATTTAAACCGGATTTTTAAATATAGTATCGATTGTATAATTGAAAAAATAGCAATATACAAAAAGAAAAGTAAATGATAAAATGATAGTAATATAACCTTGATACTTATTTAACATTTCATATAAAGTAACAGGAACTTGTGAATGATGGAGGAATTAGGATGAAGATAGATAGGATAAAAGTACAATTATATTGCATCGAATGCCGACAGGAATGTGAGCATTCTATTATATATTGGAATGATAAACTCAAGGCTATTGAGTGCTGTAGTTGCGGGCGTAATTTGGAAATTATCCATGAGAGGATGCTGGAGTATTGTGTAGCCCGTTGGGTAAAAAGGATACTTACCAAGCCCAAAAGGATGACCAAGGAATTGGAAAATGATTTTAAACAATTCTTGCTGTCACTGCCCATTCGGATAATAAAGAAACCCTATAAAGTTGCACGAGAAATATCCGATGAACTTCACTTAATAGCAACCGACGGTAAAATGGACTAGAGTTGGGAAAGTCGATGTTATTTCCATGCTGGGCCCGGACAAGTAATTCTGCAGTCGGCTGATAGGTATGGCTGGGACAAAGTAGAATATATTCTGATGGATTTAACAAAAAAGCAGCCAGAGGCTGCTTTGTCTATTTAACCGTTCTTCTTTCCCTAAAGAGAAAACTAATAGAATAAATACCGGCCGCTCCCACCAGGGTATATATTATCCTGCTAAACATGGAATACTGACCGCCAAATAGCGAGGCCACCAAATCATATTGAAACAATCCTATTAAACCCCAATTAAGAGCGCCAATAATCAGCAGAACCAGTGCCAATCTATCCATATTATCAACTCCTTTATCAGCTTTCCTGTATAGTTATAGCATTTCCCATTTAGGATTATAAAATGCCTATATTTAAAATTTGCCCTGCACACAACATTTCTCCATAACTATATTTTTATTATCTTTATCCTGTGATAAAATTATTTTAAATAGAAGAATAAAATTCATCCCTATTAGAAAAAGCCGGGTCTGTTAAAAATTCTGCCATCGTATTTAATAAAACCATACCTTAACAAAGGGATAAAAAGAGCAAGCGTCGGTACTGTCCGTCGTGTTGTCATTTTTATAAATCATTTGATATAATAAATTGGAAATATCTACTATGGGAATTCGTTTTCCGTTAATAATTCGGATGGAAACGGATTTTAAGATAAATGAATAGGAGGGATTATCTATGATAAAAAAAGCACAGGATATGGAAAAGGAAATCAGGGAAAAAATGAGGGGTGGCAAGGGGCATGTGGAGATACTAAAACTCTTATCAGAACAAGATATTAAAGCCAAGACAAGACTGTTTGCCAAATTAACGCTTCAGCCCGGTTGTTCCATCGGTTATCATGAACATGCGGGAGAAGACGAGATATTTTATATTCTAAAGGGGGAAGGCCGGGTAAACGATAACGGCACCATGAAACAGGTGAACGCAGGGGATGTGGTATTGACGGGTAACGGTGCCGGCCATGCCATCGAAAACATCGGTGATACCCCATTGGAGGTATTGGCGATAATACTTCTTTGCAGTTAAGGACTGCTACTGCCAGTCCTTTATTATTGCATTATTATGATATAATGGTTATTATAAAACTATAGAGGTGATGACGGATGCCCGGTTATTATGCCACCCTTGCTTCGGTAGCCAGTTATTTTTTTGTATTTATAGCCGTCCTACTGGTTATTAAAACGATAAAAAAGGTCAGGATGGGGTTTAAGGGTACTGAAGATGTAGAACATAACGAGGAATGGGAAGCTGTAGAGGACTATTATGATAACGGGCATGCTGAAGAATATGAGGGCGACTATTTGAAAATAATTGATAACAACGGTATTCAGAAGGTTAATGTCGGTGACGTTTTCTTCCTGGACACCGAGAATATAATAGGCAGGCGAGGGGATTGTGATATCGTTATTGCCGATCCCACGGTATCATCACAACATGCGGGCATATACCTGGACGGAAGGCACTATTACTTGGTGGATTTGGGTAGCAAAAACGGCACCTATGTCAACAACCGGCGTATAAAAAGGGATTATAAACTAAAGGATGGAGATATAATCAACGTAGGCAATATATTAATTATGGTGGTTTTGAACTAGCCGGTGGATGGAGGGGTAACTTGTGGCGGCACAAAGGATAAAGTATGGCGACATTATGTCTTTGGTATTGCTGTTTAACATTGGGGCTTTTTCTTTGCTGACCCTATCCCAAAAACCCTTGGATACCAATGCTATCCTTTTAGGAGGAATAATCAGTCTAATATTTGCATTTCAATATATGGTCTTTACTTTATTTCTCAAGAGAACGGACAAGCTTATATTGGTGCTTATTTCGTTCTTGGCAAGTGTGGGTTTTATTGCCATATATGTATTAGATACTTCTCTGTTGATAAGACAGATTGAATGGTATTTAATAGGTTTTGTTATATCAATTGCCACAATTGTTTTTTTAAGATATTTTTTAAAGTACATATACAAGTATAAATATTTGTATATGGCTGCTACCATAGGCCTGCTGTTGTTTACATTGATTTTCGGCAAGGAGATCGGAGGAGCTAAAAACTGGGTAACCATAGGCAGGTATAATTTCCAGCCCTCGGAGTTTGGCAAGGTAATGCTGATCTTTGCCTTGGCCAGCCTGTTTTCCGAGGGTAAGGGTTTTAAACATATAATAATAGGCGGTGCTTTTACCGGTACCTGTCTAATCTTTTTGGTGCTGCAGAGGGATTTAGGTGCTGCAATGCTTTATTTTCTCATATATGTAATCCTAATGTTTATATCCACGTCTAACCTGTACATGACACTGGCCGCCCTGGGTGTCGGTGGGTTAGGCGCCTTTGCCAGCTACCATTTGTTTGGGCACGTTAAGGTAAGGATATTAGCCTGGCGAAATCCCTGGGCCGATATAACCGGTGGCGGTTATCAAATAGCCCAGTCCCTTTTTGCCATTGCCGGCGGCAGTTGGGTGGGTGTCGGTTTAGGAAATGGGAGGCCCAATGATATTCCGGTGCCCTCATCGGATTTTATTTTTTCTGTTATCTGTGAGCAATTCGGGTTAATAATAGGCGTTATTATAATAATTATCTTCTTTATAATAATATTAAGAGGAGTTTCCATTGCTTTAAGGGCGACGGAGGAATTTTATTCATTAGTGGTTATAGGCACCGTAGCTATGATAGCCCTCCAGGCTTTTATCAATATAGGCGGAGTAACCAAGTTCATACCCTTGACCGGTATTACCCTGCCCTTTGTCAGCTATGGCGGCAGTTCCATGGTGGTCAAATTTATGATGTTTGGCATACTTCAAGCAATATATGCGGTTAATGAACAGCATGAAGATAAATTACGGCGGTATCCTTTGGAGGAAAGGTAGAGATGCCCATGAAAAGAAACATAAAGCTGTTGCTAGGGGTTTTCACCATTGCCTTTTTTATGCTGGCGGCATACCTCGTATATATCGTCGTTTTTGAGGGCGATAGAAACTATAATAATGTTTACAATAGACGCATTACCACCCAGGATAAAAGGGGTGAGATAAGGTCCCGGGACGGGCAGGTGCTGGCCAGGAGCGTTAGACAGGGTGATGTTTGGGTAAGGGAGTATCCCATGGCCAATATTTTCAGTCATGTAGTAGGTTTTGTGGACAAGGATATGAGGGCATCGGGCATAGAGCTCAGCCATACCCGGGAATTGGAGGGCCTTAACAACAGCATATTCAGGAAAATTTTCCATAAGATATTTTTAGGTGAGATACAGGGTAATAACCTGGAACTAACCTTAGACAGTAGGTTGCAAAAAATTGCCTGCGATGCCATGCCTTCGGGTGTTAAAGGCGCAATTGTGCTGATGAATCCCAAAAACGGTGAAATTTTGGCCATGGTTAGTAAACCTGACTTTGATCCCAATAATATGGAAGCTGTAAAGGAGCAAAGGGAGAAGGGCGAATCATCTGTTTTGGTTAACAGAGCCGTCCAGGGTAAATACCCGCCGGGATCAACATTCAAGATAGTAACATCGGTTTGCGCCCTGGATAATATAGAGGGCATGCTGGACAGAAAATACAATTGCGAGGGCACCGTCTCCATTCAGGGCAGTCAGCTAAGCTGTTCCGGCGGAACCGCCCATGGAAACGTGGACTTGTTTGGCGCCTTTGGAGTATCCTGCAATACCACCTTTGCCAAAATAGGCAGTGAACTGAAAAGGGATGTTATGCTCAAAACCGCAGAGAGTTTCATGTTTAACAAAACCTTTTATTTTAGGGACATAATAACAAACACTACAAGCAACTTTCCAACCGGCGGCGGGGACAGCGAGCTAGCCCAAAATGCTATAGGTCAGGGCCAGGTGGTGGTTACGCCTTTACACATGGCGCTAATCGTAAATTCAATTGCCAATGACGGTGTGATGATGGAACCAAGACTGGTTAGATCGATACAAACCTATAATAATATGGATCTAAAAAAAATGTCGCCCAGGGAGGTTACCACTGTTACCAGCCCCCAAACTGCACAGATAATAAAAGATATGATGGTGGAAGTGGTGAATACCGGCACCGGAAGGGTGGTAGCCTTGGATAGTACTCAGGTGGCGGCCAAAACCGGTACCGCCGAAGTGGGGGGTAATGCCCGGCCCCACGGATGGTTTGTTGCCTTTGCGCCAGCTGATGACCCCACATTATCAGTGGTTGTGATATTGGAGAATGTCGGCAGCGGTGCCGGAAATTGTGGACCTATAGCAAAAAAGTTGTTAAAGGAAGCGATAAAGTTTGGATATTAGCAGATACTTTCAAAAAAATATCCGGGTACTATCCTTTGCCTAAAGCCCCGCCTTTTGTTACAATGTACGATATAGGTATGGGGATTAAAAGGTGATGCCATGAATAAAGTATTGGAAGGCAAGCTAAATATTTTGCCCGATCAGCCGGGCGTATATATTATGAAGGATAAATTGGGCAATATAATATATATTGGGAAGGCAATATCCCTTAAAAACAGGGTAAAACAGTACTTTAACGGCTCAAGCGGTCACAGCCCAAAAGTAAGGGCAATGGTGAACAATATCCACGATTTTGAGTATATAATCACCGATTCAGAACTGGAAGCCTTGATACTCGAATGCAATCTAATAAAAAAGTACATGCCCAAGTATAATGTATTGTTAAAGGATGATAAAAACTATCCATATATAAAGGTTACGGTCAATGAATCCTATCCAAGGTTACTACTTACCAGAAGGGTGGAAGAAGACGGTGCCAAGTATTTTGGGCCCTATACCAGTATGGGCGCGGTCAGGGAAACAATAGAAGCGCTACGCAAAGTTTATCCCATAAGGACGTGCAACAGAAAGGTTGACCGTGGAGTTGGTAACAAAGACCGTCCTTGTTTGAATTATCACATTAAGCAGTGTCTGGCACCCTGTCGGGGGGATGTGGACAGGAAAGAATACAACCAAATCATAAAGGAAGTATGTCTTGTATTAGGCGGGAAATACGATAAACTTCAGAAACAATTAGAGGCCGAGATGGAAGAAGCAGCAGCCCAGTTAAATTTTGAACGGGCTGCCCTTCTTAGGGATAGAATTGCCGCTTTAAAAGTAATTTCACAAAAACAAAAGATAATAAATTCTACCCTGGAAGATCGCGATGTAATAGCCTTGGCCCAAGGACAGCAGGACTCGGTGGTTCAGATGTTCTTTATTCGAGGGGGTAAACTGCTGGGAAGTCAGCATATATTATTGGATAACACCGGTTCGGTGGATTACCAGGAAGTAATAAGTTCATTTATAAAACAGTTTTATATGGATACCCTGTTTATACCCCGGGAGATAATACTACAACGGGATATAGACGAGATCCAAATAATAGAAAGATGGCTGTCGTGGAAAAAGGGTAGCAGGGTTTATATTAAGATACCTAAACGGGGAGATAAGAAGAAAATACTTGAAATGGCGGTAAAGAACGCTGTAGATGTGCTAAACGGTATCTCTTTGAAAAAGGAAGGGGAAAGGGCCAGAACCATCGGTGCTGTGTACAGGTTACAGGAGCATCTCAACCTAGACAAACCTCCCTTTAGAATAGAGGCCTTTGACATATCCAATATCCAGGGCACCAATGCGGTGGGCTCCATGGTGGTGTTTATAGATGGCAAACCGGCAAAGAAGCACTACAGGCGGTTTAAGATAAAGTCGGTGGATGGCCCTGATGATTTTGCTTCTATCGGGGAAGTGGTTTTTAGACGTTTTCGTCGTGGCCTTGACGAAAGGGAAAGACTTAAAAAGGAAGGTAGGGATATGGGCGAAGGTAAGTTCTCCCAACTTCCCGATCTTATTGTAATTGACGGGGGCAAGGGTCAATTAACTTCAGCCCTTCGTTCCCTGGAGATGCTGGGACTTGAAGATATTCCCATGCTGGGGCTGGCAGAAGAATTTGAAGAGGTTTATATCTTAGACAGCAAGCAGCCCATAATATTGCCCGAGGATGATACTGCCCTTCATTTACTGCAAAGAATAAGGGACGAAGCCCATAGATTTGCCATAACCTATCATAGAAGCCTGAGGGGTAAGGACATTAAAAGATCGGTATTGGATGAAATACCGGGGGTGGGTGCAAAGAGGAAGAAGGCACTGCTAAGGGCCTTCAATTCAATAGAAGAGATCAAGAAGGCCACCTTCCAACAGCTGGAAAAGATAGAGGGTATAGATAAAAGGACTGCGTTAAACATATATAATTACTTTAATAAAAGTTAACAAACCTATTAATTTATTGCAATACACAATATATAATATTATTGATACAGACGTAAAGCGGGGAAAGGAGAAGTTATTATTGAACTACAAACTGGTTGTAGTGGATTTAGATGATTCGTTGCTAAATTGTGTATCACAAATAAGCGAAGGCAATCAACGGGCCATAAAAAAGGCCAGGGACAAGGGAGTAATGGTTACTATCGCAACAGGCAGGATTTTTTCTTCGGCCCTGCCCTTTGCAAAGCAATTGGGGATAAATATTCCGATTATCAGTTGCCAAGGTGCCACCATCATCCATCCCATTACCGGGGAAAAATTACACAGCAGGCCTGTCAGCATGGAGCTTACCAGACAAATATTGAAATTTGCTTTGGACAGAGACCTTTATATACAAGTCAGCTACGATAATAATTATTATTATTCCAAGGAATGCCAATGGCAGGATAAATATTATAGTCAAACAAAAATAAGAGGGGTGTATTGTTCTGATTTAATGGCTTTTGTTAACGATCCGCCGGCCAAATTGTTGATTATTGATGAGCAGCATAATATAAGCAAATTATGGGAAGAGGCGGTGGCGGTATTTGGCGATAGCTTGGCCATTACCATATCCTGCCCCGAATATTTGGAATTTAATCATTGGGAAGCTACCAAGGGTAATGGGGTTAAGGCGTTGATGAATATGCTGGGTATTCCAAGGGAACAAGTAATTGCCATAGGCGACAGCTTTAATGATATCTCAATGTTGGAAGTGGCAGGGCTGGGGGTTGCTGTGGCCAATGCGCCTGACGATGTCAAAGCCCATGCGGATTTTATTACTCTGCCCCATTATAATGACGGCGTAGCCCATGTTATTGAAAAATTTATATTATCATAAAAGGAGGAGTTATGGCTTCTATATTATTAAGTGAGTTTATTGAAGCGTTGGATCTTGAGATCGTCTGCGGCGGACATCATGATGCTTTTGAAATCAACACCAGCGACATAAACAGGCCTGGACTGCAGATAGCCGGGTTCTTCGAATATTTTGCTTTTGACAGGCTTCAGGTTTTAGGCAAGGTGGAGATGACCTTTCTGGAGGACCTGGACCCGGATGTCAGGTACAAGAGACTGGAAAAGTTTTTTGAATATGACACGCCGTGTACCGTTGTGTGTAGAAATTTGGACATACCAAAAGAAATGATTGAAATTGCTCAAAAATATAACAGAATAATACTCCATTCAAAGGATACTACTACAAACTTTGTGCATAGGGCAATAGGTTTTCTGGATAGAAAACTGGCCCCGGTGACCACCCAGCACGGGGTTTTGGTGGATGTTTACGGAGTGGGTATGTATTTACTTGGGGAGAGCGGTATAGGCAAGAGCGAAACTGCCTTGGAGCTTGTAAAAAGGGGCCATAGGTTGGTAGCCGATGACGCCGTGGAGATTAAGAAAGTAACCCAGAACAGATTGGTAGGTCAGGCACCGGAATTGATAAAGCATCTTATGGAAATAAGGGGCGTGGGCATTATAGATGTGAAGGCCATGTATGGTGCCGGTGCGGTAATTGACAGCAAGTCTATAGACTTGGTTATTAGCCTTGAATTATGGGATAATAATAAGGAATATGACAGGCTGGGATTGGTACAAGAGTATATTACCATAATGGACGTGAAGATTCCCAAGCTAACCATACCGGTACGGCCGGGCAGGAACATAGCCATAGTACTTGAAGTAGCTGCAAGAAATTTTAGACTGAAAAATATGGGTTACCATGCAGCCAAGGAATTGAACAAAAGACTTCAAAAGACCATTGATAGTATTAAGTAACTGTCTAAGGAGTGGAAAACAAATTGAATATAGTACTGGACATTCACAGTCATACAGTGGCATGCCAGCATGGTTATAGCACGGTTCAAGAAATAGCCAAACAAGCGAGGGATATAGGGCTTGAATTGTTCGCAGTGACCGAGCATGGACCAAAGTTACTTCCGGGGCACAATGAATTTTTTTTTAGGAATATAAAGGTTATTCCCAGGGAAATGTATGGCGTGAAAATACTGCGGGGAGCGGAAGTAAATATTTTAGACGAAGATGGGAATATAGACTTGAGCGAGAGGGCATTAAAGAGGTTGGATATAGTAATTGCCAGCCTACACGAACCGATAATCCCCCCGCGGGACATTCATTCCAACACAAAGGCTTTAATAAATGCCATTAAAAATCCATATATAGATATTATCGGCCATCCCGGTAATCCACGCTTTCCTATTGACATAGACAGCGTTGTCCAAGCGGCACTGGATAACAATAAGTTGTTGGAAATAAACAACCATTCCTTCAGGGCTAGGAGGGGAAGCTTTAGAAACTGCCTCAAGCTGGCAAAAAGGGTAAAGGATGCCGGAGGGATTGTGGCTTTGGGTAGTGATTCCCATATATCCTTCCATATCGGTATCTTTGACAAGGCTTTGGAATTAATTAAAGAGGCAGGTTTAGGCGAGGAAAACGTAATAAATACATCTGTTGAAAAATTATTGAATTTTCTAAGGAGTAGGGGAAAGGAAATAGAATTTGAGTAATAAAAACTAACTCGGAGGCCGGAGGGATATGTATATCGGTATTGATTTGGGAGGCACCAATATAGCCGCAGGGTTGGTGGATGAAAAGGGAAATATTGTGATTAAGGATAGCACACCTACTCTAAGGTCAAGGACGTTTCAGGAAATAATAAAGGATATGGGTGTTTTGGTATCCGGCATCATGGAATCCAGCGGTTGGTCTATGGATGAGATTAAGGGTATTGGCATAGGCATACCCGGAGTATGTGACAACTCTAAAGGTACCGTTGTCTTTGCCAATAATCTTGGGTGGGTGAATGTGCCCATTTCCCATGAATTGGAAAAGTATGTCAATAAACCGATATACATAGATAATGATGCCAATGTTGCAGGTCTTGCCGAGTATATGCTTGGTGCAGGCCGGGGTTATAATTCGTCCATAACTCTAACCATAGGCACGGGCTTAGGTTCCGGCATTATATTGGACGGCCGGGTTTACCCCGGCAGCCATGGGGTAGGTGGCGAATTGGGCCACTTTATATTTGATATAAACGGTCCCCAATGCAACTGCGGTAACAAAGGTTGTTGGGAACAATACGTCTCGGCAACCGCACTGTCCACCATGGCCCAGGGGGCTGTTGGGCAAAAGGGCGGCTCATTAATGTTAGAGCTTGCAGGTGGTAAGGTGGAAAGAATCGATGCCAAGGTGGTGGTGGACGCGGCTAGAAAAGGGGACTGGGTTGCAATTGAGGTTTTTGATAGGTTTATATATTATTTAGCCATGGGCATAATAAGTATTATCAATATCTTTGATCCGGAAGCAATAATAATCGGCGGCGGTGTATCTAAGGCCGGGGAATTCCTACTGGAGCCCCTCAAGAAAAAAGTAGAGGAACATATATTTTATAACCAACTGGGATGGGCTGATATCAAGCTTGCTCAGTTGGGTAATGATGCAGGTATTATAGGTGCCGCCATGATTGCCAAAGGATGAGCCCATGGATTTCATTTTGGGGGTGTATAGTTGAATAAAAAAGAAATATATAAACGCTTAAAAGATTTAGGGATAAAGGACGTTAGGCTGGACGAGGAAATGAAGGAGCATACATCCTTTAAAATAGGAGGTCCGGCGGATGTTTTTGTAGCACCGGAAGATCCGGAGGACATAAAGGCCATAATAGAATTATGCCGACAGGATAACATACCATTTTTGGTTATGGGAAGGGGAAGCAACCTGCTGGTCAGAGACGGAGGCATACGGGGTGTTGTAATAAAACTTGGTGAAAGATTTAAGGTCATGAAAGTGAAAGGTCTTAGGATAACCGCAGCAGCCGGTGTAACCTTAAGTTCTCTGGTCAACGAAGCCGCAAACCACGGTTTGGGTGGTCTGGAATTTGCCCATGGTATACCCGGTACGGTGGGCGGTGCCCTGTTCATGAATGCAGGTGCCTACGGCGGTGAGATAAAGGATGTGGTGGAGGAGGCAGAGGCCCTGGACTCGGATGGGAATATTATTACCTTGGGTAATCGGGACATGAAGTTGGGATACAGGCACAGCATATTCCAAGAAAGACCGATGGTTATATTAAAGGGTACCTTTATCTTAAAGAAAGAGCCTAGTCATGAGATTAGGGAAAGAATACGGGATTATAATAGGCGGAGGCAAAAAAAACAGCCCCTAACCTATCCCAGCGCAGGGAGTGTCTTTAAGAGACCGGAAGGCTATTATGCAGGTAAGCTCATCCAGGATGCGGGACTTAAAGGTTTCAGGGTGGGAGATGCCCAGGTTTCGGAACTCCATTGCGGTTTTATTATAAATGTTGGAAATGCTACTGCTCGGGATGTACTTCAGTTGATGGATCATATAATTCATACCGTCAAGGAAAAATTTCAGGTTGAATTATCCCCTGAAATCAGGGTGGTAGGTGAGGAATAGCTATAACAGAAGGATGATATTGGTGGAACAGGTGAAATTTATAGGTGACTACCATACCCATACCGTATACAGCCATGGCAGCGGAAGTGTGGAAGACAATGTAAGGGTAGCTTTAAGTAAAGGACTTAATGAAATTGCAATAGCCGATCATGGTATCAGTCATATAAGTTACGGTATAAAACGGAGTCAAATAAAGAAATTAAGACAAGAAATAGATAATGTACAAAAAAAATACCCTGATATTAAAATACTGATGGGCATCGAAACAAATCTCACCTCACTGGACGGTGACATAGATTTGCCCTACGAGTATAGGGATTATTTTGATATAGTGCTAATGGGTTTTCATAAAGCGGTTTGGCCAAAGGACTTTAAATCGGGATACTACCTGTTTTTGAAAAACTTAGTAGCGCCCATTATGCCCGAACTAAGCAGACGGTTGAGGGAGCTGAATACCCTAGCCATGGTAAGGGCAATAGAAAGACATAAAATAGATATCATAACCCATCCCGGGGCCAAAATTAATATTGATACTCGGTTGCTGGCTCAAAAGGCAGCCGCCAGGGGTACTTTGCTGGAGATAAATGCCAGCCACGGATATATGAGGGAAGAATATGTCAGAGTGGCCAAGGAACAGGGCGCCAAATTTATTGTAAACAGCGATGCGCATAAACCGGATGACGTGGGGAATTTTGCAAAGGCCATTGATATTGTAAAAAAAGCCGGTTTAAAAAAAGAAGACATTGTTAATATGTTATAATTATGGGTGAGGGTTAAAGGATAGCACAATTGACTACCAACCCGATTATTAAAACTGAAATTGATGGGCAAAGATTAAACTTAAGGGTGTAAAGGAGAAGGGGCATATTTTATGAGATTTCTCATTGTAACGGGCCTGTCTGGGGCCGGAAAAACCCAAGCTTTGCGTTACCTAGAGGATATGGGGTATTTTTGTATCGACAATTTACCGCCCAAACTAATACCCAAGTTTGTTGAGCTATGTTATCAGTCTGAGGGGAAGATAGAACGGGTGGCCATAGTTGTGGATATAAGAGGCGGTGAGTTTTTTGATGACTTGTTCGGATGCCTGCGTGACCTGGAGGATAAAGGGTATAGGTATGAGATATTGTTTTTAGAAGCCACAACGGAAACCCTTATTAAGAGGTATAAAGAAACCCGGAGAAAACATCCCTTGGCAGGTGCAGGCAGGGTTGTTGATGCTATTAATAAAGAACGGGAACTGCTGGCCGGCGTAAAACTTAGGGCCAACAGTATTATCGATACCACGAACTTGCAACCCAAACAATTGAAAAAAGAGCTGGTAAAACTCTTTTTAGACGACAGGAACCATCACGGCTTATTTATTTCCATCATGTCCTTTGGTTTTAAGTATGGAATACCACTGGATACCGACCTGGTTTTTGATGTTAGGTTTTTACCCAATCCCTTTTGGATTGATAGATTTCGTCATTACACCGGGCGGCAACCGGAGGTGAGGGAATATGTGCTTAAATCCAAGGAGGCAAAGGAGTTTTTAAGTAAGCTGGAGGATATGCTGGATTTCCTGATACCTTTATATTTAAAAGAAGGCAAAAGCCAGTTGGTTATTTCCATTGGATGCACCGGAGGTAAGCACCGCTCGGTCACAATTGCCAATTTTTTGTATGAAAGACTATTGGATAAGAATTATAAGGTAATGGTTGATCACCGAGATGTGGATCACGACCCGCCCAGGTAATAAGTAAAGGCATTGCCCATATTATGCGGACTTTTTTATATAATAAACCATAAAACCATTTAAAGGGGTGAGGGGGGTTGTCCTTTTCCTCTAAAACAAAGAATGAACTGTCAAAGCTGGTGGTAAAGAACGATTGTTGCCTTGTTTCTGAATTGACGGCCCTTATACAAACCAGCGGTATAGTACAGATAGCCGGGCAGCAAAGGATTAACCTAAAGGTTATAACTGAAAATGCCTCTATTGCACGACGTTTGTTTATGCTGTTAAAGGCTGTTTTTAATATCAATACCGAAGTGATGGTAAGGAAGAACATCAGGTTAAAAAAGAACAATAGTTATGTACTGCTGGTTACATCTCAGATGGGAGCCGGAAAGCTACTGGAAAGGATAGGAATACTGAAGCGTAACAGTTCCGGAGCATACGACCTAAACTATGGGATAAATCCAAGGATAGTTAGGAAGAACTGCTGTAAACGGGCATATATCCGAGGTGCCTTTTTGGGTTGTGGTTCCATCAGCGATCCCGAGAAGACGTATCACGTAGAATTTGTAACCACCCATGAGGAGTATGCCCATAATTTAAGCGAGTTAATAAATCATTTTCAGCTTAATTCGAAAATCACCATGAGGAAATCAAATTTCGTTATATACCTAAAAGAGGGAGAGCAGATAGTGGATCTGCTGAATATAATAGGTGCCCATTCAGCCCTACTGAAACTGGAAAATATAAGAATATATAAGGAAATGAGGAACAATGTCAACAGAATAGTTAACTGCGAAACAGCCAACTTAAGCAAGACCGTAAATGCCGCAATAAGGCAGATAAGAAATATTGAATATATTCGGGACACAATAGGGCTTGAAAAACTACCGAATAACTTAAAAGAAATAGCTCGGCTTAGGCTAAGCCATTCGGAAGCCAGTCTTAAGGAATTGGGCGAGATGCTGTCACCCCCAATCGGCAAATCGGGTGTAAACCATAGGCTGCGCAAGCTGGATGCTATAGCCGAGGCCTTAATTAAGAAGGGAGATGGATATAATGAAACAAAGCACTGTTAAGGTTAGAAATAAGGACGGTCTCCATGCCCGACCGGCTGCTGAATTCGTGCAGATGGCCAATAAATTCAATTCGGAAATATGGATAGAAAAGGATAATAAGAAGGTTAGTGCAAAAAGTATTATGGGTGTGATGTCTCTTGGAATATCCACCGGTACCCAAATAACTTTAGTTGCTCAAGGCGAGGATGAGAATGATGCGCTAAAGGCCCTGGTGGAGTTTGTAACTTCCAATCCCGATGATAAATCGTAATATGGCAAGACAAGTTAAGAAGGATGGCAAATTATAATAAAGAGAAAGCTTAGCTTTCTCTTTTCAATTTGAAAACTGGCAAAGAAAGGCGGGAGATGATAAAATGTTTACTAAGAAGGAGTGTTTGAATGACCACAAAACATAATTTGATTCTTGAACATATAAGCCGGTTGAAACCAGGAACCAAAATCTCGGTAAGGCAGATTTCCCGTCATCTAAGCGTCAGCCAAGGCACGGCCTATAGGGCAATAAAGGATGCCCAGGCTTTAGGGATGGTGAGGACCATTCCCAGAGTAGGCACCGTTAGAATGGAAAGCTCGGAAAAGAAGGGCATCGAAAGACTGATCTTTGCTGAGGTGCAAAAAATTGTGGACGGTGTTGTTCTGGGAGGTACGGACGGCTTAGACAAGCCCCTCAATAAGTTCGTTGTAGGTGCCATGACCGTTGATATGATGAAGAAATATATCTCAAAAAATGCTTTGCTAATAGTGGGGAATCGACAGGAATGTTACCGCCTTGCCCTTGAAAACCAGTGCGGTGTATTGATAACCGGTGGCTTCGAATGTGATGATGAAATAAAGGCATTGGCAAACCAAAAGGAAATGCCCGTCATTTCTTCTACATACGATACTTTTACCGTGGTCACCCTTATAAACAAAGCTATCATAAACAGAATGATAAAGAAAGAAATCCTGTTGGTGGAGGATATTATGGAATCTAATGTACGATACCTTACCGATAACAGCACCATTGCCGACTGGAAGACTTTGCTTACCACCACCAACCACAGCCGGTTTCCGGTGGTGGATGGTCGTGACAGGGTAATCGGTATTTTAACATCAAAGGATGTTGCCGACCTGGAGGACGACTGGCCGGTAACCAAGATAATGACCAAAAACCCTATTACGGTAACTCCAAAGACATCGGTGGCCTATGCTGCCCATATTATGATCTGGGATAGTATTGAGATGCTGCCTGTGGTGGAGGACAAGCGGTTGGTGGGAGTGGTTAGCCGACAGGACGTCATAAGGGCATTACATCATATGAAAAGCCAACCCCAGGTGGGAGAGGCCATGGAAGATATGGTGCTAAACAGCTTTGAAGTGGATAAGAGCAGCCAAAGGATAAGGTTTATAGGTAGGGTGGGGCCCATAATGCTTAGCGAAATAGGCACGGCAAGCGAGGGCGCATTAAACTTGGTGATGTCTACCATAGGCGTTGCTGCCATAAAAAAAGTCACCAGGATGAATGCAGTGGTTGACAGTTTTTCCGCCCATTTTATAAAACCCCTTCAATTGGATGACGAGATACAGGTAGAAGTTGACATAATCGATATTGGGAGGAATTACGGAAAGGCGGAATTAATGGTGACCCACGATAAAAAACTCATGGCCAAGGCCATGGTTTCCGTCAAAATATTGAGAAAATAATGGGGTATTCATATGAATCCGATTAAAGGAAACGGTTTTGTACACCTACATTGCCATACTGAATATAGCCTATTGGACGGTGCGGCCAGGATAAAGGGAATAATAGCTCGAGCCAGGGAGCTGGGGATGGACAGCTTGGCCATTACCGATCACGGTGTCATGTACGGAGTAATTGATTTTTATAAGGAAGCCGTAAATAATGGAATCAAACCCATAATCGGCTGTGAAGTATATGTGGCTCCCGAGTCCATGGACGTAAAAGAAGGCAGTGGTGACGGTGCGTACAGCCACCTGGTATTGCTTGCCCAGGATGAGCAGGGCTATAAAAATTTAGTGAAATTGGTTTCCTTAGGGTTTACCAGGGGCTTTTATTACAAGCCCAGGGTGGATATTGAAGCGTTACGACGGTATCATCGCGGTATCGTTGCCCTCAGCGCCTGCTTGGCCGGCGATATTCCCAAATTACTGCTTCAGCAAAGACAAAAGGATGCGTTAAAAAGGGTACAGTTGTACAATGACATATTCGGCCAGGGAAATTTCTTCCTGGAACTGCAGGATCATGGTATACGGGACCAAAAATTCGTCAACCAGGGTTTAATAGAAATCGGGAGGCAATTGGATATACCCCTGGTAGCAACAAATGACGTTCATTATGTGATGAAAGAAGATGCTCAGGCCCATGATATTTTAATGTGCATACAGACAGGTAAACGGATTTATGATCAAGACAGGATGAAGATGTCCACCAATGAGTTTTATTTAAAATCGGCTGAAGAGATGGCAGTCTTATTTGCCCATGTACCCGATGCCCTGGAAAATACTGTTGAAATAGCCCAGCGATGTAATGTGGAGTTTCGCTTTGATGAGGTGCACATGCCTAAATACCAGGTGCCGTCGAGCTATGAACCGGCCGAGTATTTAAGAAAACTGTGCAATGACGGGGTAAAACGACGGTTTGGTGATATCGTCAGTCAGGATGTAAAACAAAGATTGGATTACGAACTAAACCTTATCCAAAGGATGGGGTATGTGGATTATTTTCTTATAGTTTGGGACTTCATAAAATATGCCAAGGACCGTGGTATTATGGTAGGTCCGGGAAGGGGCAGCGCCGCCGGCAGCCTGGTGGCTTACTGTTTGGGGATTACCGAAATCGATCCGCTGAAATATAACCTGCTGTTTGAGCGGTTTTTAAACCCCGACCGCATTACCATGCCCGATATAGATATTGACTTTTGCTTTGAAAGAAGGGGCGAAGTAATTGACTATGTGGTAAAGAAATACGGGGTGGACCGGGTGGCCCAAATAATAACCTTTGGTACCATGGCGGCCCGGGCCGTTATCCGGGATGTGGGCAGGGCTATAGACATGCCCTATAATGAGGTGGATCGGGTAGCCAAGCTCATCCCCCTTGAGCTGGGCATGACATTAAAACGTGCCCTGGAACTTAATCCTCAGTTGAAGGATATGTACACGTCTGACCCCAGGATAAAGCAATTGATAGACATGTCCCTAAAGTTGGAAGGCCTACCCCGACACGCGTCCACCCATGCCGCAGGGGTGGTCATTTCCAAACAACCCTTGACGGAATATGTTCCCCTGCAGCGCAACGATGACATTATTACCACACAATTTTCCATGGGCGTTTTGGAAGAATTGGGCCTGTTAAAAATGGATTTCCTTGGACTTAGGACGCTGACGGTTATAAGGGACACCTTGCAGTTGATAAAGCATAACAGAGGGATTGAGATAGACATAAACACCATAGATTTCAACGATCCCAAGGTATACAACATGATCAGCCAAGGCGAAACCGAGGGCGTTTTTCAGTTGGAAAGCTCAGGCATGCGCGCCTTTTTGAAGGAGCTCAAGCCCTCACGATTTGAAGATATAATAGCAGGTATCTCCCTATACCGTCCCGGTCCCATGGATCAGATACCCAGGTACATTGCCAATAAAAATAATCCCCAAAACATTACCTATCACCATCCTAAACTTGAGCCCATATTAAATGTTACCTATGGATGTATGGTTTACCAGGAGCAGGTGATGCAGATAGTAAGGGATTTGGCCGGGTACTCACTGGGTAGGGCCGACCTGGTAAGGAGGGCCATGGCCAAGAAAAAGACTGATGTTATGGAAAGGGAAAGACAGAATTTTATCTACGGTATAGTAGGGGATGACGGCGAGGTAGAGGTTCCCGGTGCGGTAAGGAACGGCGTACCACCGTCTGTTGCCAGCAAGATTTTTGATGAAATGATGGAATTCGCCAAGTATGCCTTTAACAAGTCCCACGCGGCGGCCTATGCCGTTATTGCATATAGAACGGCATGGCTTAAGTGCCACTATCCTGTGGAGTTTATGGCGGCCTTGATGACCAGTTTTATGGGTAATACGGCTAAGATAGCCACCTATATAAACAACTGCAACAGAATGGGCATAAAGGTACTCCCCCCCGATATTAACGAGAGTTATGAAAACTTTACGGTAATTGGCGATAAAATAAGATTCGGGCTGGCTGCCGTTAAAAACGTCGGGCATGGCGCCATTGCCAATATAATAAAGACTCGCAACGAGAAGGGCGCATTTTCCAGTTTTACGGATTTTTGCCGTAAGACCGGACTGTCGGATATTAACAAAAAAACAGTGGAAAGCTTGATAAAATGTGGTGCCTTTGATTCCCTAGGGTTTAAACGTTCCCAATTGCTGGCCGTATTTGAAAAGATAATGGACAGTCAGCTTCGTAGCCGGAAAAATAATATAGACGGTCAGGTTTCCTTATTTGATAGAATAGAGAAAAAAGATGGGGCATATAGCGTAAACAGGGATATACTGCCGGATATCGATGAATTTCCCCAGAAGATGCTGTTGGCAATGGAAAAGGAAATATTGGGCATATATATAAGCGGCCATCCCCTCATGGAATATAAGGATATAATAGAGGATATAGTAAGTACAAATACTTCGGAAATTAACAATTTACAGGATGAGTATCAAGAGGGCGGGGGTATTAATGATAGCGGGCAAAGCTTAAGAGACGGTGACTGGGTGGTTATAGGCGGTGTAATAACAAGCAAGAAAGTAAAGGCAACGAAAAACAGTAAAATAATGGCCTTTGTCACCCTGGAGGATTTGCACGGCACCATAGAAATATTAGTCTTTCCGGTTATATACGAGAAACTTATGGATGTATTGCATGAAGATAATGTTTTGATTGTAAAGGGTAGACTTAGCTTAAGGGAAGACCAGGAACCAAAAATAATATGCGAAGATGCCCATCCCATAGAAGGGCATGCCAGAAAAAGGCTTTACTTAAAGATTGCAAGGGACAGGCATATAGATGTAAAAAAACAATTATCACCCTTGTTGTCTAGGTATAAAGGAAACATACCCGTGTATGTTTATTTAGAGGCAGAGGACAAGAAGTTTATGGTCAACAAGGCATATTGGGTAAAGGAAAACGAGCATTTGCTGGACGACTTGCGCCGTCTTTTGGGGAGCAACTGTGTCAAAATAACGGTATAGAATCGGATTTTGCAGAAAAATGGGTCTTGTATTTTATACAATACGGTAGAAGTTTGGTAGAACAATAAAGTGTCTATATGATATAATATGGGTGTTAAATGGAAGTGGTGTGGGCGTAATATCTTATTCACATAGGAGGTCATTATATGTGGATGGTAGTGTATATGGCTCAGAACAAATCTACCGCGGATAAGATAAAGGATTTACTGTCTAGGGAAGGATTTTTGGTGAAACTGAAGCCTGTTTATAAAAGAGTTTCATCCAAGGATAATTACTACGAGATATTGGTACCACAATCTGAGGCCAGCGAAGTCCATGATATATTGATGGAGCAGGGGTTCTAACAGCACTTTTATAAATATGCAAATAATATGGGGAGGTATTATTTTTGAAAACTATAGCCGTGCTGACCAGTGGAGGAGATGCACCGGGGATGAATGCTGCCATTCGGGCGGTTGTCAGAACAGCAATATACCATGGGGTCGATGTATTAGGGATAAAACGAGGTTTTAACGGTCTTATAAGGGGAGAAATAGAAGAACTGGAGGTAAGTTCGGTTTCCGATATTCTACAAAGAGGGGGCACCATACTTAGAACGGCACGATGCGAGGAATTTAAGACCGATAAAGGATTAAAAAAAGCTCTTAATGTGGTTAAGATATTCGGTATTGATGGTATTGTGGTAATTGGTGGTGATGGCTCCTTCAGAGGCGCTAAGGACCTGAGTGAATTAGGCGTGCCTACCATAGCCATTCCCGGTACCATTGATAATGATATAGCCTGCACTGATTTCAGCATAGGTTTTGATACTGCCGTTAACACAGTGATAGATGCAATAAACAAAATAAGGGATACTGCTACATCCCATGAAAGAGCCAATATAATAGAAGTGATGGGCAGGCACAGCGGTGATATTGCTTTGTATGCAGGATTGGCCGGTGGTGCCGAGAGTATAATAGTGCCGGAGATGGGATTTGATATAGATGCCGTCTGTAAGAAACTGATAAAGGGCAAAAACAGAGGTAAATTACATAGTATAATTATATTGGCCGAAGGCGTGGGCGGGTCACTGGAACTGGGAAAACAAATTCAGCAAAAGACCGGCATAGAGACCCGGGCTACAATCCTTGGTCATATTCAAAGAGGGGGTAGTCCGACCGCCAGGGACAGGATACTGGCCAGTGTAATGGGTGCCAGGGCGGTAGAGCTGCTGATAAGCGGTGCCGGCAACAGGGTAATCGGCATTATAAATAATGAGCTTAAGGATTTTGATATACAGGAAGCTTTAAATATGGAAAAAAGTTTTGATACCCATATGTATAAATTGGCCGGCATATTATCTATTTAGGAGCGAGAACAGGTATGCGAAAAACCAAGATAGTAAGTACAATAGGACCATCCACAAGCAGCGAAAAGGCATTGATCGATTTGGTAACTTACGGAACAAATATAATAAGACTAAATTTTTCCCATGGCAGCTATGAACAATATTTAAAATTAATAGATATGATAAAAAAGGTCAGAGAACGGTTAAATGTTCCTCTGGCCATATTGTTGGATACCGGTGGGCCGGAAATTAGAACGGGTGAGGTGGAGAATCATCGGGTAGAGTTAGTAAACGGTCAGAAGTTTGTTTTAACAGCCGACGACATAAACGGTAATAACGAAAAAGTAAGTATAACATATAAAAATTTGGCCCAGGATATTCATAAGGGATGCAAAATTTTGCTGGATGATGGCTTGATCCAGCTTAAAGTAGATGAACTGGACGGTAGGGATATAGTTTGTACCGTTATCAACGGGGGTATTTTATGCGATAAAAAAAGTGTTAACATACCCGGTATAAATCTGAACCTGCCTTCCCTGACGGATAAGGATGTAGAGGATATAAAATTCGGCATAAAAAACGGGATAGATTTTGTTGCGGCTTCTTTTGTCAGACGGCCTTCCGATGTTCTGGAAATAAGGAAGATACTGGAGGAAAACAACGGGCAACATATAGATATAATCTCAAAGATAGAGAACCAAGAAGGGGTAGACAATATAGATGACATCATAGCGGTATCGGACGGCATTATGATAGCCCGGGGTGATCTGGGGGTGGAAATACCCATAGAAGAGGTGCCCATAGTACAAAAAAGTATTATCCGCAAGTGTAATGTGGCAGGAAAACCGGTAATAACGGCCACACAAATGCTGGATTCTATGATACGCAATCCCAGACCCACCCGTGCGGAGGCCAGCGATGTTGCCAATGCCATATATGACGGTACCGATTGTATAATGCTGTCCGGGGAAACTGCCATTGGGAAATATCCCATAGAAGCCATAAAGACCATGGCCAGCATTGCCAGTAGGGTAGAAAACCAAATTGAATACGATCGGCACCTAAATAATATGGATATGCCGAAAAAACCAACGGTGACCGATGCAATTTGCCATTCCACCTGTACCACCGCCCATGATCTGGGGGCTTCTGCCATAATTACGGCCACCAAGTCGGGGTATACCGCCCGGATGGTTTCTAAGCATCGACCGAGGGCGCCTATTATAGCAACAACAATCAACTACCATACGTATTATAAGCTTTCCATGGTATGGGGGGTACAGCCCTTTTTGGCACCTACTATGGACAATACCGATGATATGATAGAGCAATCGGTGGAGATAGCCAAAAATACAGGGTTGGTTAAGAACGGCGATCTGGTGGTCATCACTGCCGGAGTACCTTCGGCAATGAGCGGTACCACAAACCTCATTAAGGTGCATATAGTGGGCGATATACTCGTTAAAGGTACGGGAATAGGGGATAAGACCGCCTATGGTAGGGTGTGCATTATACAAAATTCCATGCAAGCCCGGGAGAAGTTCCAGGAAGGAGATATTATCGTTGCGCCCAGCACCAATAATAACATGATGCCGTATATAAAAAAGGCCGCTGCATTAATAGTGGAACAACCGGGGATAACATCCCATGCAGCCGTGGTAGGCCTTGCCCTGGAAATACCGGTTATCGTGGGTGCCCCGGAAGCCACGGAGACATTATATGATGGGAGTATAGTAACGGTAGATCCCTTTAGGGGATTTGTTTTTAACGGAAAGGCTAAGATCTTGTAACAAGAGCCCGGTATACGGAGGAGAAATATGAAAGTTACAAGAGCCAGAATTACTGTCAGGTATAAGGAAACAGACCAGATGGGTATTGTGCACCACTCCAATTATTATTCATGGTTTGAAGTGGCCCGTGCCCAGTTTTTTAAGGAACTGGGGTTTTCATATAGGGATATGGAACGGAGAGGTGTATTGCTCCCACTGATAAAAGCTGAATGTCATTATAAAGCGCCGGCAAGATATGATGACCGTTTAACGATTGAAGTCTTCATAGAAGAGTTTAAAGGATTAAGGTTGACATTTGATTATAAGGTGTTCAATGAGGCAACCAACCGGCTGCTGGCAGAGGGTAAAACGGTACATGTATTTACCGATGCGCGGTTAAAGCCACTTAACATAAAAAAGAAGTACATAAAAGTGTACGAGGCTTTAATGGATGTTATATAAATGCAGTATAACCGGGAGGAATGCAGTTGCTTGCTAAACTGGCATTATTGTTTACCGTCGTGGTTATTGCTGAATTGTGGCTACTTATTAAATTGGGACAATATATAGGTTTAGGATACACTTTACTTGTTTTACTGGCTACAGGTGTTTTGGGAGTTGTATTGGCAAAATCCCAAGGCATGATCATTTTGAACAATATAAAAAGGGACATAAGGGAAGGCATCATGCCCGGCGTAAATCTAATTAACGGCTTATGTGTATTGATAGGAGGTATTTTGCTGGTAGTTCCTGGCATACTCACCGACATAATCGGTTTTTTGTTTATAGTACCGGTTACCAGAAACATTATTCGAAAGTACATTCTAAAAAGAATACGGCGTATGATAGACGCCGGCGTTACAAATTTTTTTACTTGGAGATAATATACTCCGATGTTCTGTAGGGGCAGTCATGAATTGTGCAGTGCTGGCAATTATGATTGTCCCTGGATATACCTATGCCTTTGCCCAGCCCGTACAGCCCGGAAGCCGACTTGATGGGCATTATCAGGCAAGAGTCCGTTAGGTTTAGGCCAATTTTATTGCCGTCTAAAATTTTAAATATCGACCTTTGTTGATCAACGCCGAAATCAAGGTGACCCGGGCTAATGAAACCCGTTATGCCCAAGCCTTCTGCTTTAATATCTTCCACCAATCGGTTCCAATACTGCATGATGATGTTTTCTATGGCAAGATCGGCTAACCCGTCCAATATCATTGCCTTAAGATAATCGTTTTCTTTAAAGGCGCTTTCGATTTCCTTTGAAATGACCGGCCCTGCTGTTACCAGAAATATTATCGCCTCGCAACAGTTTTTAAGGTGTTTTGTGGTAAAATTCCCGTTAAAATATACATTGCCCTCCACCCAAACCCGACTTTTATCACGTTGTACCTTTATATTACATCTCTTGGCCGCCAGCTTGGGTTCGATGAGCCTAAGTCCAGATGAAATTACTTGTTCTATTGATTCCTTCACGGCAGGCGATATGGCCGATGTATCCTTATACCCAATTTGTTTAAAAAGTTTTTTTCTGTCTATGGAAACGGGAATATCAGTTAGAATATCCATACAAATACCTCCGATTATTACACTGTATCATTTATTATATAGTTACCGGTGGATTTTATAAAGGTAAAATCCTGTTGTTATCATTGGGTTTTTGTTAAATTCCAATTAACATGGTATCCATCCCATTAAGGTTTGCACCAGGGTATTATTAAATTAAAGAATCATTGGCCACGAATATGCGAAAATAACAAGCGTTCGTTATTTTAGTGACGGTTATATATGTAAAAAAGGTAGTAATATTATGCCACCGGCTATTCCGGCTATGTTTGCAGATTTTACCGCTTTAGGCGGTATAATGTTTACTAAGGTTTTCGAATAAGCGGCATAAAATCATTTCCAATAGCTACTATGTTACCGGATTTTATTTTTGTAATGCCCCTTTTTTATCTTTAGACAAAATATATTGTATAATATTAATAAATTCAGAAAATAGGGCAAAGATTTCTAAAGAATGAAATAGCAAGCACTTATTTAAAGGAGTCTTTTACAAAGCGGCCAAGGATGGAGACAGTTAGGAGTTTTTAAGTTGCCTTGACAAAAGAAGGATTGTTTAATAAAATACTGTAAGCACTCGAATAAAAAGAGTGCTAGAAAGTTTTATCAATGTTTTTTATTCTTGTTATATAAATATATCCATACCCCTGAAATTCCCGAGGGCTGGCTAGCAGCTATGTTACCGCGTTATGCAACTGCGGCCAAACCGCATAATATATTGGACAGGTCTTCATTGACTGTTGAAATGTGCTTTTTAGATGGTTGTAAATTCTCAAGTTATTGTTTTTTGGGGTTTCTTAATATCATAATCTAAAATTTAAAACTTAGTATTTCTGTCGTTTTCAGTCAGTAAAATTTACAACGCATAAACAAAAGAAAAAATGGAGGGATTTACCAATGAGCATTTTATTAAACGCAATGGAGCGGACGGAAAGGGGGAGAAAGACCAGGAAGATGGGATATATTCCCGGCATTATCTATGGACCTGGGGTCGAGCGTAATATATATATCCAAGTTAAAGAAAATGAAATGAACAGTTTCTTAAATAAACATTCAACCAGTATCAGTACTAGGGTTAAAGTTAAAGAGAAGGAGTTAACTTGTGTTATTAAAGACATACAGTATGAACCAATAAGCAAAAGACCTATTCATATTGATTTATATGCCTCTTCCCATGACAAGCCCGTGAAGATAAAGCTGCCCTTTAACTTTAAAGGCAGACAGCAGTTTTCAAGGGGCGACCTTGTTTTAAACATTTTAAATGACGAAATTGAAGTAGAGGGCCTATTAAAGGATTTGCCTGAGATTATTGATATCGACGTTTCACAGCTGGAGGCCGGCAGCGTAATTACAGTGGCAGACATTGATCTGCCTGAAGGAGTTAAGCCCCTGTTGCCGGAGGATGAAGTAATAGTTAGCGTATCGGAGCATGTCCAGATTGAAGAAGTGGATGAAGCCGCTGAAAAGGAAGAAGTCGCTGAAGCGGACCAACCTGCGGAATCGGACGGATCGGCTGAATAAAATACATTTATTGACTGGATTTCCATTTAAAAAATTTTATTTTAGAGTATGATAAAGAAAAACTTTTAGAGAAAAACGACGGCTTCTAAGGAACAATTAAGCCAGGGACGTCAAGCCCCTGGCTCAATTGTAATGTCTGCTTATTCTTCAGCATCAAAACCGAAGATATTGCGGCAAAAGGGCCAAATCAGAACGAGCAACAAAAAGAAAAATAAAAGTTCAGCTCCTTCATCGCCTTTGCCTTTACAGAATCCCATAAAAACACCTCTTTTCCCATGTCTTAGGATATATCATAACTTGCCAACAGGTTTTATGCTTAAGGTAAATATACGTCATTTAATTAAGTCGTTTAAATCAACGGCCGAGAGTGCTACAAATAATTTTCCAGGCATGGCACGGGGCAGTGGTTGGTTATGAATAGTAATAGTTATAATATATCCTACTTTTTAATATATTTTGGAATGACCAAATGTGTTACATGCTGATGAATTAAACTTTAAATAATTTGGGAAAAGTAATTTCATTAAAACGTATGTCATAACATAGAATAGAATGTAGACAGGCCAAGCATGATAGGCGGGAGGGTTAAACAACAGCAAATCATTCCTGTTGTTTTGCTACCATTTAAATAATGGCCCCTTTTCATATATAGTGAAATATGATATAATCGGAAATTAAGGACATAAATAGCGGGTCCTTTTACATACAGTTGAAAGGATGTTGCGTATTTATTAATGATTTAGCTTCCCTTCACAATTATTTTTTTATGTCAATACAATTTGCCCATTTTGTGTATATCTTGACAAGCGGCGCATTTAACGTCTATTATATATTATAAGTTCAATTAATTATATTATTAATATTTGGCATGGCCATGCCAACATAATTCTAAAAAATTTAACGATATAACTTATGAAGGCTTTAACTTATAAAGATATACAAAAAAACTATAACATGTAAGGGGGTAGTTTTATGGTTAAAGCTGAGCAAGTACGTAAATTTTTAAGTAACCCTTTTGTACGATGGCAATTGAAGAAGCTATCAAAACGCCAGGAAAGCGGCAAAGTGTTTATCGATGAAATGTTTGCGGCCTATGCAGGGCAGGGCAAGGTTAAATTGAAATATATTCCTTATTTTATTTTTATTTCCCTGCTACCCTATATATTAAAAGCCGACCCAAAAGAATTGAAAAAAATTTATTCTACACCTTATTACCGCAAAGCTATCAGCAATGTGGCCAAAAGTGTGTCTGAATATGGTTTGAGCACTCCACAAATTTTCTCCACTCCCATTCTCGTTGTATGGAACTTTACTAATGCTTGTAATCTAAATTGTAAGCACTGTTATCAGGATGCCCATCACGTATTACCAGATGAGCTTTCCTTGGAAGAACGTCTAAAAGTAATCGATGAATTGGATTACAACTATATTTCTACGCTGGCCTTTTCAGGGGGAGAACCCTTGATCCATAAAGATTTTTGGCAGGTTGCAAAATACGCCCATGATAAAGGGTTTCACCTTTCAGTAGCTACCAACGGTACATTAATTACAAAGGATGTAGCTGCACGATTGAAAGAAGTTGGTATAAATTATGTAGAGATAAGCGTGGATAGCGTTAAACCCGAGGTTCACGACGAATTCCGAGGCGGAAAGGGTTACTGGCAACGTACCATAGAGGGAATAAAGAATTGTGTTGAGGTAGACGGCCTACAGGTGGGTATGGCCACGACGTTGACCAGAAATAATTTTTCAGAATTGGAAGAACTCATTGAACTGGCTAAGGACTTAAACGTAGATTATTTTTATGTGTTTAATTTTATACCCGTTGGTCGCGGCAAAGATATAATTAAGGATGATCTAACGCCTGAGATGCGTGAAGAAATGTTACGTATTCTTCACACTGCCCTTATAGAAAACGAACACCTTGGTGCTTTTTCCACTTGTCCTCAATACGGACGTTATTGCTATCAGAATGCCCCCGAAGATGTGATTATTAACAGCCATTACGGTTATGCAAAAGGCGAGCATGCTAAAATGTTAGCAGACTACGTTGGCGGATGCGGAGTGGGACGGGCATATTGCGCTATTCAGCCAAACGGCGTTATAACTCCGTGTGTATTCTTACCCATAGAAGTTGGCAATTTGCGCGAGCAAAGACTGGCGGATATCTGGCGTAACGCAGAAGATTTGAAGGGTGTTCGCGACCGATCCACCTTAAAGGAAAGTTGTGGCAGTTGCGACTACCGCAGCATGTGCGGTGGATGTCGAGCTCGAGCATACGGTTACTTTGGAGACTATACAGCACCCGATCCTGGCTGTATATTCAATAAGGCTGCATGGGAAAAATTAACGGCCCAGGCAGAAGAACTGGAATTATCTGCAGAGGTATAATTTATAATTAAGGAATAATTAGATAAATGGATATGGTACTGAGCAAGGCTTGACAAATAAATTTGTCAAGCCTTGCTTTATTTTACCACCTGTTTATGAATCTTTCTATAAAACCCGGTAGGCCTTTCAAAAAAATAGCTTTACCGTTTTTTAAGAAGGCTCGGCCGTAAAATCGCCCAAAGATCAAATGTTGATGGGTAGAAAGCAGGATAATTGAAAGATTAACAGCCCGGTGGAAGATCGGAACAAAGACCATTTCAAGCCGGTTGTCCGATGAAGTAACAAGCCATGGTTTCATATATTGATTTTTATTGATTTTTCTATGAAGGTGAAAACGAACGTGGGCTAGTTTATCAGCCTTTCCATTGAAAAACAGCATATTTTCCGTTGCTGCAGAAGTATCACCGAATCCATAGCCCAGGTTAAAGCTAAAGGTATCATCGCCAATTAAACCGTGGGCGCAGCCCCAATACCAGCTGGTCTTATAAGGCCATATTCCACGCCCCCAGTCAAGCACCCCGAAGGAACTATAAGGTTTAAAGAAATATGTGTTATCCTTTATTTGTACATACCCATAAGGGGTCATCCCTATTATCTTCCTATTATAATAAAAGTATTTGCTGTTTTCGACAAAGGGCGTTGCGATTACCATGGAATCGCGAGGCTCCTTTGTTAAAATAACATGTATCTTTAAATCTGAAGTACCTAAAAAGTTTTTCATGGACAGCGAAAGATGTCGTTGGTTGCCTTTATGGATAATGGCCAAATCCACCTTTTTATCTTTAAAGAGAATGTCCCCTATCTGGGAGCATTCAGGCAACTTCCATCCAGGGACAAATCTTACCACGGTTTTTGAGTAGTTAAGTCCATACCTAAAGTCCAATAGGGTTGCGCTGATCATCAGAAAACCCATGCTGTTGCCCACCGTCAACGTAAAGGCCCATTTACTGCAGGAGATTGAATAGTAGTCCCATTCCTTCAAACGAAACTTTTTAGCTGCGTTTTTTCTATTGTAAATCAATAGGGGGGAGGTGGCATATCCTGTTTGTATCAGCCGGCCTTGGCCATCCAGTAGTTTTGACGGCTGTGTAATGCGGTATTGCACTTTCCTTACCTCCATAAACTTTCTCCACAGTATATCTTATTATTAAAAACCGATAAAGTTACAATGAGCATATATTAGTATTATTGAATTTCACGGCGAAAAGGAGTATAATTATGTGAAATTATGTGCATAAATTTATGCATAAGTCTTGTTATATATATTTTCTATAGAAAAGCAACCATGTAAAGGATAAATACTTTATGAAAAGCAGAGACCTTAAGACGACGGGGTTTTATGTTGATTTTATAAAGAAGATATTTATTGGACTTTTAATAGGTATTTCATCTGTTACTCCTGGGCTAAGCGGCGGAGTAGTGGCCGCCGCCATTGGGCTTTATGAACCCGTGGTCCATGCAATAGTCACCATAAAGAAAGAATTCCGTAAAAATCTTGTATTTCTTTTGCCCCTGGCCATCGGAACGGCAATAGGCGTTTTTCTATTTAGTAAAGCCATGCAGAAATTGATGGCCGTGGCGGAATTTATGGTTTTATATGTTTTTCTTGGCTTGGTTGCAGGAAGTTTGCCTGCATTGGTAAAAGAGGCCAACAGCGGGGGATTTCGAAAAAGGTACCTATGGGTTTTGGCGGCTGCTTTTTTCGTTGTGGCTTATATTGGGAAAATAATCGGACGGGTTCCCAATCCTGCAGCCCGTATGGAAATGAGTTCCATCCATTCCCTTTTATACGGCATGGTGCTGGCGGTGGGTACAATCATACCGGGTATAAGTTCCTCGTTTATATTGATGTACCTCGGTGCTTATCAAAGCCTGCTTGCTGCCGTTACCAACTTGAATTTTAGGGTACTCATAATACTTGCTGTTGGATTTGCCATAACTGCATTGGTTATGCTAAAACTTGTGGATTTTGTTTTCCGAAGATTCAGGGGTTTTGCATATTATGCGGTAACCGGTTTTTTATTGGGCTCGATGTTTTTAATATTCCCCGGCTTACGCACCGGTCGGGACTTGGCAGTGGATTTGATATTATTTTCTGCCGGTCTTGCTGTAAGTCTTGTGACATTAAGTTTTAATAAAAAACGCAGTCCATGATCCGACGGTACTTTACCCCAAAAAAATATAAGTAAGCTTAAAAATAGACATGTATTTAATTTTTGTAATTATATTATGATGTGTATATATAAAGAATATGGTTTTATTGTGGGTATGGGACATTGTTATAAAAAGCCCTCATTTTTTCAAAGTTTGGTCAAATCTTGTGTCGGTTTATATATGGGCATCGACAGTCTTTATACTTTATAAAGCAAAAAAAGGACGATTTCGTCCTTTTTTTGCTTTGTGAAAAAGTCTATTCTTGTATGCCGGGAATCTTTGGAAGCTGTGATAAGCTCTTTTCCAAATCTTCGTCCGTGGGTATATAATCCGTCATGGTGTTTTCCAAATACGAGCTGTAAGCCGTCATATCAAAGTATCCGGTGCCCGTTAGACCAAAGAGGATAGTTTTAGCTTCGCCCGATTCCCTACACTTAATTGCCTCGTCGATGGTTGCCCGTATGGCATGGGCAGATTCCGGGGCCGGTAGGATGGTCTCTTTCTTTGCAAAGAGACAGGCCGCTTCGAATACCTTGGTTTGTTCCACGGCTACCGCTTCCATATATCCGTCGTGGTAAAGTTTTGACAAAATCGGTGACATGCCATGGTACCTCAACCCGCCTGCGTGATTGGGGGAGGGCATAAAACCGCTGCCTAAGGTATACATTTTTGCCAAAGGAGTAACTTTACCGGTATCACAGTAGTCATAAGCATATCGTCCTCGGGTAAAGGACGGACAGGAAGCCGGTTCAACGGCGATAATCCTCGGATTTGCCTTGCCCAGCAGTTTATCCTGCATAAAGGGTGCGATCAATCCGCCTAAATTGGAACCACCACCGGCACATCCGATGATAATGTCGGGGTATTCACCTAATAACTCCATGGCGGTTTTGGTTTCCAATCCTATAATGGACTGATGGAGCAGTACCTGATTGAGAACAGACCCCAATACATACCTGTATCCTTCAGTGGTCACTGCCTTTTCTATGGCTTCCGAAATGGCGCATCCAAGGCTGCCCCCGGTATGGGGATTTTCCGCGAGGATCTTGCGCCCGGCCTCGGTGGTATTGCTGGGGCTGGCAATTATGTCTGCATCAAAGGTATGCATGATGGCTTTGCGGAACGGTTTCTGCTCATAAGAGCATTTAACCATAAAAACCGTCAGGTCAATATCAAAATATGAGCACGCTTCGGCCAAGGCGGTGCCCCATTGCCCGGCACCGGTTTCGGTGGTAAGACCGGTCAATCCCTCTTTCTTTGCGTAATACGCCTGAGCAGCGGCGGAATTAAGTTTATGGCTGCCCGAAGTATTGTTTCCTTCAAATTTGTAATAGATTTTAGCCGGTGTATTCAAATATTTCTCCAGGTTATAGGCACGAATTAGCGGTGAAGGACGATATATTTTATAAAAATTCAGTATTTCCTCCGGTATTTCAACATATCTGGTGGTGCTATCCATTTCCTGACGGGCAAGTTCTTTGCAGAAAACAGGATATAACTCCTCCTCCTTTATGGGTTCAAGGGTTGAGGGATTAAGCATGGGCTCAGGTTGCTCTATCATATCCGCACGTAGGTTATACCATTTTTTAGGCATTTGCTCCTCCGTCAGATATAGTCTGTGTGGGATAGTTTTCATAGTCATAATCTCCTTTCATTTTATTATTCTATTTCAAGGCAAATAGATCCGCGGGCCTGATATTCGGGCTATGGTAGTTTTATCTGGTAAAAATAAAAGACTTTTGTCACAGCAAATGCCGGGACAAAAGTCTATGTATTCATGACTTCTGCGGTGCCACCCCGATTGGTGAAAAATCACCCACTCATTACATATACTTTCATATATGCTCCTATGATAACGGATGGAGAACCCGTCAGGCATTACTTGGACCTTTGCCTTTCTTCCTGACCTCATAAGCCCATTCAGCAAGGTTTCAAATACCTCAATCCCACCAACCTGAGGCTCTCTGCAAATGAAATGCCTTGCCTACTCTTCTTAATCAACGGTTTATGACTCTGTTAAATTTTATTTACAGTTTAACCAATGGCGTTGGTTTTGTCAACTGTTTTTTTAATCTTTATATCTTTATTTTTTTACGATTTAGGCAAAAATACCATTGGGAGAATAAATTTTACATTTATAGATGAGGTATATTGATTGATAATATAAATTTTAAAAATATATTGACAAAAAAAATAAAATTTACTAAAATGTTGATAGCACTCATCCTTATCGAGTGCTAATAAAGCGTTTGATATCCCTTTCGCCTATTGATATAAATAACAAGCCGTTGTTGTTATTTATAATGGACAGAAAGGTGTTAATACGCTTTTTTTGATTTAAAAATCAAACATCGTCTTTCAAACAACGTCTTAAAATAAAGAGCCAAAGGGTATCATGCTTTAAACAAACTTTCTGTAAATTCTAGGAAGGAGTTGGTTGTTTATGAAAATCAGGCCATTAGGTGCAAGAGTACTGGCAAAGGAAATCGAGAGCGAAGAAACCACAAAAAGCGGCATCGTATTGCCGTCCAAGGCCAAGGAAAAGCCGTACATGGCTGAAGTAATCGAGGTCGGTCCGGGAGAGGTTAGGGACGGCCAAACGGTAAAAATCCCCGTTAAAAAAGGTGACAAAATCCTCTACAGTAAATTTTCAGAGACAGAGATCAAACTGGAAGATGAAAAATATCTTTTCATTAAACAGGATGATATCCTGGCAATAATTGAATAGGAGGAGTGTATATATTATGGGTGTAAAATTGATTGCCTATGATGAAAAAGCAAGGAGATCCATCGAAGCAGGCATGAATATGCTTGCCGATACCGTTAAGGTAACTTTGGGCCCAAAGGGCAGAAATGTTGTACTGGGTAGAGAGTATGGTTCGCCCATTGTAACAAATGACGGTGTTACCATCGCAAAAGAAATCGAGCTGAAAGATCCGTATGAAAATATGGGCGCGCAGCTGGTTAAGGAAGTGGCCAGCAAGACCAATGATGTAGCGGGTGACGGAACTACCACGGCCACCCTCCTTGCTCAGGCCATGGTAAGGGAAGGTCTCAAAAATGTAGCCGCCGGTGCCAATCCAATGATGTTAAAGAGAGGAATAGACAAGGCGGTGGAAAAGGCTGTTGAAGTAATAAAGAAGGATAGTCAGAAAATAAAGGGCAAAGACGATATAGCCTTTGTAGCAACCATTTCATCCGGAGACGAAGAAATAGGTTGGATGATTGCCGATGCCATGGACAAGGTGACATCGGAAGGAGTTATCACCATTGAAGAAAACAATACATCCGATACCGTCATTGACATAGTAGAAGGAATGCAGTTTGACAGGGGCTACATATCACCTTACATGGTAACCGACAACGAAAAGATGGAAGCGGTATTGGAAGATCCCTATGTACTTGTTACTGATAAAAGAATAAGCAGCACCCAGGATATATTACCCGCTCTTGAGCTGTTGGTAAAAAACGGTGGAAAGATGCTATTGGTTGCCGAGGATGTAGAGGGTGAGGCCCTGGCTACCCTTGTAGTAAATAAACTTAGAGGCACCTTTACCTGTGTTGCGGTAAAAGCACCCGGTTTCGGTGACAGAAAAAAAGAAATGCTTCGTGACATTGCCGTTTTAACAGGTGGACAGGTGGTATCCGAGGAATTGGGCACCGATTTGAAGGAAATTAAACTGGAATGGCTGGGCAAGGCTAAATCCGTCAAGGTGCAGAAGGAAGATACAATTATAGTAGGTGGTGCGGGTGATAAAAAGGCCATAAAGGACAGGATGGAGTCCATTAAAAGACAGATTGAAGAAGTTACATCGGATTACGATAGGGAGAAGCTCCAAGAACGCTTGGCCAAACTAGCCGGTGGTGTAGCTGTCATTAAAGTTGGGGCTGCCACCGAAACCGAGATGAAGGAAAAGAAATACAGGGCGGAAGACGCCTTAAACGCCACCCAGGCAGCTGTAGAAGAAGGTATTGTAGCAGGTGGAGGTAAGGCCTACATCAATGCCCTTTTGGAACTGGAAGAATGGGCTAAGGGTTTCCAAGGCGACGAAAAAACCGGTGTTTCCATAGTGCTTAGGGCACTGGAAGAGCCATTGCGACAGATCGTAGCCAATGCCGGGCTTGACGGATCTATAATCGTTGAAAAGATAAAGGCTTGTGAAAAGAATGTAGGCTTTGATGCTGCAAAGGGAGAATTTGTAGATATGTTTAAGGCGGGTATAGTGGACCCTGCCAAGGTTACCAGGTCAGCGTTGCAGAATGCAGCTTCCATTGCAGGCATGATACTCACCACCGAAAGCGCTGTAGTGGAAAAGCCTGAGAAAAAGGAAACACCGCCTATGCCGACAGGAGATATGGACTATTAATAAGAGAATAAGAGAGAAGGACAAGCGGCCAATTTTCATTGTACAAT
>DUOD01000066.1 GCA_012838995.1 Clostridiales bacterium | reverse complement strand
GAAGATAGGCTAAAGCCCATCTTCTGCCCGAGGGTTTTTGTGCTATGGGATGGTGGGCGGTACTTGGTTATGCTATATAATATTTTTGTTTTCGCTGGAAGTCCCGTGCGGCCTTACAAAAGGCGGCCACATTATCAAGGGGAGTTTCGGGTGGCAGGTCACAACCGGTGCTTAATATGAAATTGGGGACATTTTTCATATTTTCCAACAGATCCATGGTAGCTGTATACACTCTATCGGGTGTGGCATTGCTCATAATCCGAACGGGGTCGATGTTACCTATGAGCACCACATCCTTGGGCACAATTGTCGATAGTTTCCCAAAATCTACCATGCCGTCCAGGCTGAGACCCTGGGCACCGGTCCTGCACATATTGGGAACGATATTTGTAGTATTGCCGCAGGTGTGAATGACTACCGGCACTTCAAGTTCCTTAATTATTTGTTTTATGGAAGGAGTTACGAACTTATCATATAGTTTGGGCGACAGCAATACCGCCGTAGGGTCCAATAGAATGATAAAATCCGCCCCTGCTTTTATCTGTGCTTTGGCGTAGGGCAGTATGGCAGAAGTTGCAAAATCCATTGTTTTTTTGCAAAAATCAGGTTCCATTAATGTATTAAGTGCCAGTTTTTCGGCGCCCATCATGAGTCCTGCCAGGGTGAAGGGGCCGCAAACCAGGCCACCCACAATTTTATCGGTGTTATTCTTTAACAGTTTGACTACCGATACAAAGACGGCCATCCTTCCGCCGGTGTTGGGATTGGGAGCTTTATAGTCTTTTAGCTCTTCTGCCTTGGTCAGTGGGTGTACATCTACGTTGGGTGACTCATTTTCATGGAACGTGATGGGTATACCCAAGGCTTCTGCCTCTACCGTCAAATCAATGAAGGGCATTATTATGTCAATATTGAATTCATTGATTATTTCAAGCAGTGTATCGTACTGCTTCAATGGGTTTTTCAGATTTTCCAAAGCCGTGGAATTGGTTAACGAAACGGCAGGGTAACTGATAATCGGTGCAACCAGTCTCCTTTCACTGGCGTTTACCACATCTATAAGTTTCATTCACACCACCTCTTTGCTTTTGTATCCCAATTATAGAGCATTGGTCGGGCAAAGTCTTTGGATAGCATTATGATCCCTTGGTGGAATATTGCTAAATAAATTTCGAAAGATTATACAAAGAAGAACAAGATTTTTCATGCACATAAATTAGTGGGTTTGGATTTTTCAAATTAAGTTATGATGTCAAAACTCATTTGTAAAATCCTGCGTTTATTTGTATTAAAACTATTAAAAAATTCTAAAATAAATTCTTTTGTTCTTATAATTGTGTAAACAATTAATTTTAAATAAAAGCAAGATTTTACCGGATAAAGTATGGGCATAAAAAAAAGACCCTGCTTGGGTCAGGGTCCTTGGGGGTTTTGTCTTTTCTTTTTTGAACGCCTTATTATCCATATTCCCAGTATTATTAACAAAACAGGTACGATGGACCTCTCTATATTAGTGTATAAAACCCTCATTTCATGGGACAGGTCCATGTAATGCAAGGCATGGGTCAACCGCCTTATAAGTGCCAGCAATCCTATGACGATAAGTCCTATGCCTATATGATACTTACCGAAAGTTTTCGAAGGTATGTCAAAGGCAAAGGTATCCTTCACCTCTTCACCCTGTTTTATTGCTTTGTAGATCTGATGGCTGTCAAAGAAGCTGAAAAACCATATGGGGATCAAAAATACCAGCAATAATTCCTCCAAGTATAGGAAGGAATCCAGGGCGATTATGCCGAAAAAAACTACCATCAATTGCAGGCCCCTTTTCATTAATCCCATATACATCTGCCCGGCACCCGGCAACAGGGAGAAGATAAAGCCCAAAAAACCGTTATATTTTAACTTTGTTGTGGTGTTATAATTCAAAGTGCTCGCCTCCTAAATCAATATTTCTGATATTTTGTATTGGTTTTGAAATCCAATGGGTAATCTTATTAAACTCTGAATATACCGTTTCCAATGATTTTGTCACCAACGCAAAGGGTTTTGTATTGTTAGCCGCAGCATTCATAGCCCGGTGACCGATGGGTGTCAGGGTGAGCATTAGGATAAGGCAGCCGGCTGCGATTAGGCTTGCGCCCCAGGTCTTATCACCGTACCTGTAGGGGGAATGGGTATCCGATGCAGTGGATATACCGGCCATAACTTTGGAGGTAAAGTCATCCGGGGCGGCAATAAAGGGCTGACTGTTGAGCAGTTCATCAATATCGCCAAAGTTGTCATACCGCGTATTATTTACAAAAAATGAAATTACTTTTTTAATCCATTCTACCAAAAGCATACGCACCCTCCTTTTGGTTATTGTTAATTAATTTTTTCTTCAACAGTCTTTTACCCCTATATATCCGGCTATCCACGGTCTTTCTAGGGATGTTGAGTATATGGGCTATTTCCCTGGCAGATAACTGCTGATAATGATACATTATTATTGCCGTTCTATATTTCTCGGGCAGTTCCATAACCATGGCCGTAATCAATTTCTGTTGTTCCATCCTAAGCAGATGTTGTTCGGGGTTATAGGTATGGTCCTTTGTTTCGTATAGGGTTGAGCCCAAGGGATTATCTTCCAAGCTGATTTGCTTTACACGTTCTTTGTTTTTTCGGTACCAGTCGTTGCATTTATTTATGGCGATTCTGTATAGCCATGTAGAAAAGGATGACCGGTGTCTAAAGGAAGATAACTTACGAAAAATATGTAAAAATATTTCTTGGGCAAGGTCTTCACTGTCCGATGTATTGAGGGTAAACCGGTAGGCCAGGTTGTATACTTTATCTTTATATCTATCCACTAAAAGTCGGTAATCTTCAGTGCGTCCGTTTATCACCGACAGGATAATTTCCTCATCATTCAGCAGTATCACCACCTTTTATTGTCTGTTACACAGTTTTTTTTACGCTTTGGGTCTATTTTTTATGTAAGGTTATAGAACCTTCGCCGGTGGTTAATTTTATACTTTTGCTGCCATTGCCCAACACTGCCCGGCCGGTGCAGCCATCACCCTTTTTATCAATATCTAATAATCCTTCGGATTGTATGTTCCCAAAACCGGTGCTGGCCCTAACGGTGGCATTATTAACGGAAGGGCAAAATACTTGTATATTCCCAAAACCGGTGCTCAGTAACACATCATCCTCCAATTCAAAGGTGTTATCCAATTTTATCGAACCGCTGGATGTGGAAGCGGTTATTTTCTTGTAAAGGTTTTCCATGGTTATGGAGCCCAAGCTTGTTTTTAAGTCCGCTTCGCCTTTTATATCGGTTGCCTTTATACTCCCGTTGCTATTTTTAGCTGTAAGATAGCCGGTAACATCTCGGGCTGTAATACTACCGAGATTGGCCGTCAGGTTGGCATTACCATGGATTTTCTCAACGTTAATGCTACCTTCCTTATTATCTATTGATACAATACCTTCGATGTTATTAGCCTGTACCGTTCCAAGGGAATTTTTAATGTCCACATTGCCATTAATGTTGCTGACAACTATTTCTCCGTTATTATTATCAATTACCAGTGTATTTAAAAGGTCTTGGGCGTTTATATTGCCCACAACGTTTGTTATGAAAGTATCAACATCCTGCGGCACATAGATGGTATAATTTACCGCCGGGTTACAAATTATATTCCTGTTGTCGGGTAACTGTGTGGATATTTTTATGTTTTCCCGGGCATCAATTTTTATGGCTTTTTCAAGATAATCCTTGGCCAGATTACTGTCATTGTTTTTTACTTCAATGTAGGCCTCAACCAAAAGGCTGTCGTCATTGTTGCTAAAGATGCTGATATTGCCGTGGTAATTTTCAATAATTATTTTACCATTGTTAACGGCGGTTGTATCTATCGGACCGGAACTAAAGGTGGTGCTGGTCTTATATTTGTAGGCACCCAAATTTGTGCTAAATCTTACACTGCCGGGGTTTAGATCGGTGAAGAGCAGTCCTAGGTTGGTTGCGATATTTGCCGCAATTAAAGCAAGGATAATAATTATAATAAGTATCAAGCTAAGGACATCCACACTTAGCTTCGCCGTGTTTTCCTTTTTACTGTGAATCTTTTTGGTTATTACCAGTTCAGTACCGAAGATAATGAGTATTGCCGGCCATAATAGACCGGGATCTTTAATGGGGGCTAAATCGAAAAAATTATCTAAAAGAAAAATCAAGCCAATGCCTATTAATGATATGGCCAGCGTTATCATCCCAACTTTTTTTGTTTCCTTTTCCATCCTCAGCGCCTCCGTGTATTATTGGTTTCACATATATAGACGCAAAATTTTTATGGTTTACTTCAAAAAAATATATAATTTTAAAAAAATTTTTACACATTCTTCATACAGTGTTAGTTGGGTAGTGTTAGAGAGGCTGAAAATAAAGGTTTTAATATGATGGGGCTGATGGAATTAAATAAAATAAAAGATGCGTCCTTGGGTATGGCCGGTTTACACCATCTTCCGCTGTTAATAAGGCGTATTGTCCGGTCGCTAATAAGGCAAATTGGCTGACCGCTGACTTTTTTATAAATGAAGTTAATTGCTGATTTTTTACGTCTAATAATCATGATATAATGGAAATTAGAAAATAGATTTTATGGAAAGGATAATCAGATGGAAAAAAGGTTGTTTAGATCAAAGACCCAAAGGATATTGGGTGGTGTATGCGGTGGCATGGCCGAATATTTCAATGTGGATGTAACCTTGGTGAGGCTTATATGGATTATTGTCAGCATTGCTCTTTTAGCGGTGGGCGGAGGTATACTGATATATATTATCGCATGGATTATCATTCCGGAAGCTAAAACATGTACACAAGCAAAGGATTATACTACAGGCGGCGAAAATACCGGCTGTACGCCACAGCCTGAAGCAACCGGCACCGATACGGCAAAACATCAACCCCATGGCCGGCAGGCAACGGACCGTGTCAATGCCCAGGATACGGATAGCGGTCAGGTCGATGGGCCGGAATCGGACGATGAGGCGGACAGCGATATGGCGGCACAGGATACCGATACAGCCACCGATATCCCAGCGCAGGATATCAACGGTGGACATAGCCAGGACGAAGGGGAGGATACCCAATCCGGATTGCCCCGTCAACCCGGAGGCGTAAAGGAGACTAAAAACAACGGCCCGGTGGTTGCAGGAATAATACTTATTATAATTGGGATCTTTGTTATCATAAGGAAATATATGGCTCCCCTGTGGCTGCTAAGATTTGTGTCCTGGGAAAATATCTGGCCCATACTGCTCATTGCCATAGGTCTGGCAATAGTGGTCAGGGGCTTTTCCAAAAGGAAATAGGCACCGTTTATTATGACCTGAGTCCCTCGAGAAGAAAATCCTTTATCTGAAGGGCGGCATCGTCCAATATATTGGAATGTATGCCGCTGTCCAATTCTATAAGATATTCTTCCATTATGGCTTCCACCGCTCCAAAAAGGGCGGTGGCGATAATATCACTGTTGCATTCTTTTAGCTGGCCATTATCGATACCCTGTTTAACGATATCCTTAAAAAATCCTGTAAGGCCTCTGAACTTGTGTATGCCGGTTTTATCCTCTTTGTTATTGTTGTTGTATAACTTTCTTTCATAAAGGATTATTTTTATTAAGGAAGGTTGCTTGCTTACTTCTGAAAAATGCATTTTCAATATTTCATATAGCTTGTCAACGGTGTGGATGTCCTGATCATATATCTTTTTATAAAAATCCAGCCGTTTTTTATACTCCACCTCAAAGATGTAATCCAGGATATCCTCTTTATTTTTGAAATAGTTATAGATTGTACCCACCGCCACCTTTGCCTGCTGGGCAATCTTGTCTGTGGTGGCCCCGTGGAACCCAAGTTGTGATATTATTTCTATGGCGGCCTTACGTATTATTTCTTTTTTTTGTTCCCTGATGACCATCATATCCCGCCTTTCTTTGAAATGTGCATCTTAATTATATTTATTATACTACATTATTTGTCAATAAAATAAAGCATTGGCTTTGGTGATAAATTATGGATGCCACTTGGGGTACTGTATAATGCGCGCAGGTACAGTACCATGTAATGATTAAGAAAATCTAACCCTTAACCGTCTTGGGGTTTTATACTTTGCGGCGGTTTGGATGTGTAGCCTATGGCATTCCGGGGGCATTTATCGGAGCATTGGTTGCACTGTAGGCAATAGGCGGAAAGTATGTCGGCCTTGTCACCCTTGTTTTTAATTTGTATGGCACCGCCGCTACAGTACTTTTGACATATACCGCACCCATTGCACCTGTCCGGGTCCACCCTAAAGCTCCATTTGGCCACAGAACCCGTAAGGCCGAACAGCACGCCGAAGGGACACAAAAATTTGTGCCAGAGTGCGGCCGGGAAGAACAGGGTCAGCAATAGGGCGGCCAGGGTGAGGATGGGCAGCATGGGAAATCTTATTCCTTTTGTCATGGTGAGCAATAAAACAATTATGAACAGGGCGAAAATGATGTACCGGATAAAGCTGTGTTGGAGGAATTTGGGCACTTTGTTCTTTTGTATCTTCAGCTTTTTGCCTAAATAGTCAAAGGGCCTCATAACGGTATTGGTGGGGCATATCCACCCGCAGTAAAAACGACCCAGTACCAAGGCTGCTATTATACATACCACCACAAGGGCCATCCATAACTGAACCCTATTCGTAATCAATAAAAAAACGAAAAGGCATAGAAATACTATCTGGGTTAAGAGTTTTAATTTGTTGGCTGTTGGCATTTAAACCACTCCCTAATAATATATTGAGTGAGGCCTCATTCATATATTAAAGTATTATAATCTTGGTGTCAACAAATATATAAATTATTCTTTTAGGGATAGCTACAAAGCATCAGATAATGCCCGGTAAAGGCAACATGCATATAATAAACCAGAATGGTTAAAAACAGTGAAATTTGATAAAAATTTAACATTTAACGTCCTTGTTATATATCAGCGGGAGTATTAAAATAGAATCAATTGCATTTGTGTAGTATTATATGCATAGACAAATTTTGATTAAACAGAGTCTTAAGGCCGAAATATAGCTTTATAATAGTTTGGATATAGGTATATTCATAACCGGGCTTTTAGGAGGGAGGAAGCGGGTATGGAGGATATTATAAAAAAAGTAATCGCCATAGATAAAAATGCCGAGGATATATTAACACAGTCCGAGAGGGAAATGAAATTGAGGGAAAAACAAGCCAGGGACGATTTTGAACGGATGACAAGGGAGGCAATAGAAAGAGCTCGGCGCGAGGGCAGGGAGATATATGAAGATATGGTCAGCAGGGCCCGGGAAGAAGGAGTAAAAATCAGGCAGAGAGCACAAATGGAAAGCCAGGTATTGGAAGAGAAGTATCAGGCCGTAAAGGACAGGTTGAAGGTGGAGCTGTTTGACAAAATTTTTAAATAATTTATTGGAAGGTTTACTTTATGAGCAGTGTTACGAGATATGCGGCAGTCAATACAAAGATAAGGGCACTGGAAGGCAAGCTACTTAAAAACCACGACTATTTAGCGCTGATGTCGAAAAGGTCTGTTGCCCAGATTGCCCAATATTTAAAAGAAAAAACCCATTATAAAGATGCCTTAAGGGATGTAGATCCGCAAAATATCCATAGAGGTCGCTTAGAGGTTATTTTAAAGAAGAACCTTTTAGATAACCTGAATAAAGTAACCTATTATTTCCACGGTAACCACAGTAGGTTTGTGGAAGGCCTGTTCATGCGTTATGAGATAGAGGATCTTAAGATTTTGATAAGGGCTGTGTATACTGACCGGGACTTTACGAATTTCAAAGATTCATTGGTTTATATAGGCAGATACAGTTCCATTGATTATAAGGCCCTGGCCGGGGCCAACACTTTTGCCCAGCTTATCGACGCCCTCAAGGGTACCGAGTATTACCGTTATCTTTTGCCTCTAAAGGGCAAGGAACAGCAGGAGGGTCAGTTCGGCATAGAAATGGCCTTGGATTTGGCATATTTCAGTTTATTTGAAAGACATATTAAACTTTTGCCCAAGAAAGAACAGATTATCTTAAAAAAAATCATGGGAATGCAGGCAGACCTGTTAAATCTTCAGTGGATATACAGGGGCCTTAAGTTTTATAAGCTGCCGCCGGAGGAGCTTTTAAACTATACCATAAATTTCGGTAGCCGACTTAAGTATAAAGATATCAAGGCACTGTGCTACAGTAAGGATACAGATGAACTGGAGCATAGGATGTTAAACACCAGGTACAAATTTTTGTTTACCCACGGGCTGACAAAGGATATATTCGTGGAACGGCGTATACTCAGATACCAATACTTAAAGTTAATGGAGCTAAGGCACAAGGGTGAAATGAATATTTCCCAAACAATAATATACTTCCATTTGTTAGAATGCGAAATTAGGGACATCATTTCGGTTATAGAAGCCATTCGGTATAGTATTGATGGTGTACAGCAGATTAAGAGATATTTAATAAGGAAGATATAGAAAAGGGGTGGTGGTGTGGCGGTAGAAAAAATGGAAATGCTTAACCTAATCGGGCCACTGGATTATCTGGATGATATCTCCAGGGAGATCGCACTCCTCGGTTGCATCCATATGGTCAATGCCCACAATGAGATAAATAACAATAGTTTTACCATTTCCACAACCGAAAAAAATATAGACGCATTGGTGAATATATGTTTTATTAAGCCGTATAGGAAAACGGTGGACTATTCCACCGCTGCTAAAAAAATTAACCGGTTGATGGAGGCTTTTGGTATCCAACCGACCGCTGACAAGTCCCATGTAGAGCAACCCTTTGATTTTAAGCGTACCATGGGAGAGATAGAGAATATATACAATGAGGTAGAGGACTGCTATAAAAAGATAGAACATCATGAAAAGGAACTTCAAACCATAGCAGTCCAAAGGGAATATCTTTCATATATAGAGCATCTGGATATCGACCTGGAGGCACTCTATAATCTGAATTTTTTTACCATTGAGATGGGTAAATTTTCCAAAGAAAATATGTTAAAGCTTAGGAAAAATTACGATAATGTTCCGGCTATTGTATATAGGATTCATTCCACCAAAACCGACGAAGTAGTTTTATCCGTCTCTCCCAGGTCTTTGACGGTAGAACTGGGTAGGGTGTTTAGCTCCCTGGGCTATCAAAAGATAGAACTGCCTAAGGATTTTACCGGCACGCCCAGGGATTGTATTGAAAACCTCAATGCCCGGGCCGGCCAAAGGCGGCAGGAGATAAAAGAACTTAAAAAGCACTTAAATAACCTGAAAAAGAAGTACGGACATTATGTAAAACAGAGCTACAGTCAGTTGAAGATAAGCCAAAAGGTGCAGGAGATAAACAGCGAAACGGCTTGTAGCAAGGAATTTTTCTACTTGGCCGGCTGGATACCCGTTAGACAAAAAGCCGAGCTGGAGAGGAGATTGGCGCCCTACAGCGAAAAAACCCTGATAATTTTTAAAGATCACAGGGATGTGGGTAAAAATGTCACACCGCCGACCAAACTGTCCAACAATCCCTTGGTTAAGCCCTTTGAGTCGTTGGTTTATATGTATGGCGTTCCTTCCTACGATGAAGTGGACCCGACACCCTTTCTGGCGCTTAGTTATATGCTGATGTTTGGAACAATGTTCGGGGATTTGGGCCAGGGCTTTGTATTGTTTATCATGGGGCTGTTGCTTATGCGCAGAAAACCCCGGTCCAATATGGGGGGTGTGTTGTCCAGACTGGGCATAAGTTCCATGATATTTGGTATTTTATATGGAAGTGTATTCGGCTTTGAAAGTATCATTCCGGCTTTATTAATAAGGCCGATGGAGAATATACAGACCATGCTGGTAGTCGGTATTGTTATGGGATCTTTGTTGCTCACGGCGGGGTATATATACAATATTGTAAACAGCCTGAGACGGGGCGATATTGAAGGGGGCATCTTTAGCAAGAACGGAATCGTGGGCTTGGTATTCTTTTGGTTGGCACTTATCGCCGGGGCATCGGTTTTGCTTAACAGAGCTCTTCCGATACCCCTTCCGGCCTTGGCGACAATGCTGGTTATATTATTGGGATTGATGGTGGTCAAGCAGCCCCTGGCCAATTTTATAACCAAGAAATATCCACTGTATAACGAATCCAAAGCCGATTATTATATCGAAGGTGGCTTTGGCATAATAGAAACGTTGCTAAGCATGCTCAGTAATACCATATCCTTTATCAGGATAGGTGCCTTTGCCCTCAGCCATATCAGCCTGTTCATCGCTTTTTTGACCATGGCCGATATGATGAAAAGCAGCGCAGGCAGCATTGCATTGTTGATAATGGGCAACGTGGTGGTGATAGCCCTCGAAGGACTGATAGTATTTATACAAGGCCTAAGGCTGGAATACTATGAAATATTCAGTAAATTCTATAAAGGTGACGGGCTGCCTTACAGACCGGCGAGAATAAGTTATGCAAAAAAATCCGGTAGAGTGTAAATATAAGATATTCTGTTTAGATACCATACAAGATTTTATTATTTGAGACTAAGGAGGACGAAAACATGTATATTTTACTAATACTGGCAGTGGCCGTAGTGGTGGCCACCATCACATTTGGTTTGATTTTAAGGTTTAAAAAGGAAAACAAACTGGGCATAAACACCAAACTGGCGTTGAAGGCCAACCTATTTTCCTTTGTACCCATAATGGCTGCCGCTCTAATTTTCTTGATACCCGATATAGCCGGTGCTGCATCCGCTTCGTCAGGGAATGGCGGTTCAGGTTTGGGGTTTATTGCAGCTGCCCTGTCTACAGGATTGGCCACTATCGGTGCCGGATATGCGGTGGGTTCGGTTGCATCCTCTGCCCTGGGTGCGGTATCCGAGGATCCGGGTATTTTGGGAAAGACACTGATTTTTGTGGGTCTTGCAGAAGGTATCGCCATTTACGGTTTGATAATATCTATTATGATTATCGGTAGCCTATAGTCCCCGGGGAATGAAAGGGCGAAAACGGTATGAAACTGTTCTTGATTAGCGATAATGTGGATACTTTGGTAGGCATGCGCCTGGCGGGTATTAAGGGAGTGTTGGTCCATGAAAAGGATGAGGTGCTGCAGGCCTTAAAAAATGCCAAGGCTCAAGGGGATGTGGGAATAATCCTCATTACTGAAAAGCTGTACTTAATGGTGAAGGACTATTTGGATGAGCAAAAGCTGAAAACCCATATACCGTTGATTGTGGAGATACCCGACAGGCATGGTACCGTGCTCAAAGAAGAGAGGATTACAAGGTATATTAGAGAAGCGATAGGTCTTAAAATTTGAGGTGGGTTTTATGGCTACAATTGAAGATAAATTGAAACTCTTTACAAAAATTGTATTCGATAAAGTAGAAAAGGAAGCCGAGGATAACCTGTCCCGGTTCAATGAAAGGTTGGAACAGGAATATAAACAGCAAAGAGACGCAGCCCAAAGGCTTTATCTTGATATGGTCAATGAGACCAGGAAAAAGGCCGAGCTTAAAAAAATACAAATAGTGTCAAAGGCCAAGGTGGATGCACAGCATATAATATTAAAAAAGAAAAAGGAGCTTTTAGACAGAACCCTTGGCGATATTCGACAACTGGCCCTTGAATACACAAAGACCCGAGAATACTTACATTTTCTCGAAAGGTGTATTAAAGATACCTTGATTGAGATGGAAGGATGTAAACATTTGATATTCTATTTTTCCAAGAGGGATGTGGACGAACGATACCGGATGGTATCTGAAGTGATTTCGGCTAATATCGACAAGGACACTGAATTTAGCATACAGCCCGCCCAGGATAATATTATAGGCGGATGCATATGCCAGGACAGGGACGGTCTTAGGAGAATAGATAATTCCATGGCATCCATGCTGGAGGACAACAGGGCCATGATCGGGAAGACACTAATGGAGAATTTGCAGTAAAAGCAGGTGATGGAAATGGAAGGACGTCAGGGACGTATTTCTTTTGTAAACGGTCCGGTAATTAGGGGCAGCAACATGAAGTCCTTTAAAATGCGGGAGATGGTTATGGTCGGGCCCAACAGGCTGATAGGCGAGATAATTTCTCTGGAAGGAGACGGCGCTGTAATTCAAGTATACGAAGAAACCGGCGGGCTTAAAGTGGGGCAAAGCATTGTACCTACGGGAAAACCGTTATCCGTCAAATTAGGACCCGGCATCATAGGAAATATATTCGACGGTATACAACGGCCCCTCAAGAGGATAGATGAGATGTCCCAGGGTTTCATATCCCAAGGTATAGGCCTTTTATCCATAGATGAGGATAGGAAATGGCAGGTGGATATTACGACCGGCCTCGGTGAGTGGTTGCAGCAGGGGCAAATCTTTGGACGGGTACGGGAAACGCCCCTTATTGACCATAGGTTGATGGTACCTCCGGGTGTGAGCGGTAAGGTGGTTTATGTCAAGGACAGCGGTACTTATAATATTGAAGAGGTATTGGTTAAACTGGAAACTGAAACCGGCGAAATAATAGAACTTAAGATGTACCAGGAATGGCCGGTCAGGGTCCCACGGCCGGTTAAGTCCAGAAAGGCCATTAAACAGCCCCTGGTTACAGGCCAGAGGATACTGGACTTATTTTTCCCCATAGCAAAGGGCGGCACGGCGGCCATACCGGGGGGGTTCGGTACCGGCAAAACCATGACCCAGCACCAGCTGGCCAAATGGTCCGATGCCGATAT
>DUOD01000065.1 GCA_012838995.1 Clostridiales bacterium | reverse complement strand
TACTTTTTTAGCACATTACAGTTAACCTTGTCAAGCAGGAGCTACATAATTTTAGTATAAGATTACTTTGGGGAAAAATGAGGGAATAAAAGAGTATTTCCTATGTGCAATTATCTAAACATAATCCCTTAAACCTACTAATATCAAGGCTTACACCCTAGTCGTCAATGTAACACTCTACGTGGCAGGAGTTGATGGAATTGATATCATACCTCCAATGCCCTAACCGGTGCCCGGGACATCTTTTCCACCATTTTAACTCATTTGAACCGATCCCTTCGCGGAGATATAAAAAGTGAAAAAAACCGGCGGCATCGGAAGGGTACATTATGAACCACATAGATAACATAGTCACCCGCGGATAGCTTAAAAGACAAAAATGCCATTACCGTCTCGCTCCGTAGTATAGATCACCGGAGACCAAGTCCCATGAAAGCAACGTTGTTACATTCGACAAGAGGAAGAAATACAGGAAAAATAGGGTAAAAGGCAGGAAAGGGTTGAAACCGCTGTTAATTCATTGTTGAAATAAATGATCCTATTAAGTATAATACCTTTTGGCTTTTATTTCATGCAAAACATATAGAAAGGTTGTGGCAAACTATATGAAGTCATCTGTAAAAGTCCTATCTTTAATTCTAACAATCTTATTTTTTTTATGCGCTTGCTCAGCACAAGGAGCATCTGTAAACAATGAAACAGGTGCCCAAAATGAGGCAAGCATTGAAAGTGGAAGCAATGGTGCAACAAATGAGGAAGACTCCCAGGAACAATCCGGCACAAACCAAGAAAATGCCCAAAAACAATCTGACAATGAAAAAGAATCTTCTGTGTCTGAATACCGCCAACAAGAAGTAGCTGCTGCCTTTGAAGAACTTTTTTCAGAACTTGTGTCATATGCAGGAAAAGATTATGACAAGTTCAACCACTTATTTAGAAATTCTTCCGAGGATGCAATGAAATCTTTATATGATGAAAATTGGTCCGAGTTCCAGCAGGACAAAAATATATATTCATTAATTTGCAGTCGAGACAATTTTTATTTCACAAATGTAAATAGTTATATAGTAACCGGGCAACATCCAAATAGTCGGTTAATTTGTCATAGCTACACTTTCCCGCTCTCCTGTGTTGATGATGAGTGGAAATTCGATTATAGTGATGAGGCCATTGCTGCCCTGGATGCAGAATCGACTGAAAATGCATCTCTTTATCCGGAAGGCTTTCTTGATGCTTGGAAGTCCGGCGGCAATTCAGCCATGCTTACTCCTCTAAACTATATGTACCTAGATAACAAATGTGTATATGAAGGTTACTCTAATTTTGAGACTAAATTTGCCTGGCAGAACGACGATGGCAGTGTAAATCTGGCTTTTTGGATAGCCAACGGTACAGATTTAAATATTTATTATAAAACTGCTACAGTAACCATGACCAACAACGACAACGAAACCATTATTTCCCTATCTGACATACCCGTAGATATAGCTGTGCCCGCAATGACCAGTAAAATCCATGTTGTACAAATACCAAAATCGCAGGTCCAAAACAGTACTTCAAAATGGGAAGACGTAGCTGTACACACGCGTGCCTTTTTTGAATAAGAATATAGCTTCCTCAAGATGCCGGATAAGATATCATTATTTAGGACTTAGTTTTTGTTCAGTCTGGTAAGAGGCCACCCAAGCAATGGGTGGCCGATCCTTTATTCGCGCAGGCAAAGAGATTTTGTCCTAAAATCCCACAGAACCGTACGTTAACCTTTCGATTTATGTACCACTATTGTTCATACATTTTGCAATTCCTTTAGAGAACCCTATGTGAAAACTTTTTCCCTTTCTATTCCTGTTAAATAGCCATTATTAATTATGATATCCTATCAATTCTTTTTATTTTTACGTGATATTGTTTTTTTATTGACTCTTTATTGACTCAATAATTGCTTTTTCTTAGCCTCAAATTCTTCTGAGGTAATTACACCACTGTCAAGTAATGCTTTAAGTTTAATTAATTCGTCTGCTACAGAGAAAAATTGCTTTTGCTCATCATTACTTTGATTTTTCGTTTTATTTACGTTCATACATTTATCAAAAAATTCTTTAATCTTCGAAGAGGTGTTGAAAAAAGAAAGTGTTTTAAGTCCGTATGGTAATTCAATTTTGACTTTTAGAATAGTTGTCCCACCTACTCGTTTTGTTTCGGATTTAGCCGTTGCTGCACCTACTATTGCACCCGCGGGTCCTGCTATGGCTCCGCCTATAATTGCCCTTGTAATACCACCTTTTTTCTTTGTGACAGTTTTACCACCTACTTCCTCTAGCTCATAGCTGTCAACTTCTTCGTACTTATAAACAATTGGCTCCTTTTTCAACTTCTTTTCTTTGCCAATATAAAAAAGCATGTGGTTATCATCTATCGTTATTGTTTCATTTGGATACATAAAAGACGATAGTTCTGATGTTTTAATAAAAGAAGAAAATCTTTTATGATTTTCTCTCCAATATTCTTTAATCTCATTTGTAGAAGTTGTTGATACTGATGGACATATAGTAGCGCAATAATTACAGATAATGCCGTCACTTGTTTTTGATTTTAGTAAAATACCGATTTTGTCACCACAAATTGGACAAATAGCCATGCCATTTAACCTCCGTTAAGTAATTACTTATTGCATTATAACATATTTTTTTATATGCCCCAAAGAATTCTGTACATATCATCAGCAGCAAAAAATATTTGAAATATCTCATTCAGTTTTATAAAATCCCTTTCATTTCACAGGTCTATAGAGATCTGCTTATGGAGAAGAAATATAATTCTTTTAATATTTTCAGTATCTAATAGTTAAACATCAGCAAAATGCAAAAGTAAAAGTCTTGCTGTCAAACAATACTACTTCAATTCAATACTCATGCCATTAAATAATTGATCTGGTCTGATAAGATGATGTTATCAGTATCCCATTTCCTTACCGGACAGTGCATTATTTCATATGGAATTCCTAAAGCATCAATAAATTGAGTAAACTTTTTATCAAGCCATGGAGGAGTCCATGTACCTGACCTGCATATATGAATTACCGACACTTTAATGCCTATAATCAAGTCATCAAAATCGTAGTATCCGATGTTATAAATACTGTTCATAGGCTTGAAATGCTCCGGCTTCTCTACCGTATGTGGGCTATAAAAGATATTGGCTTTTTTGATTTGTTTATTCTTTAGGAGTTTACCAAGCCAATTGGAACAATTGACTTCAAAGTTAAGAGAGGAAAGTCCTCCATAACCAAGATCGGCATGGGAATCAAACAGATAAACTGTTTTGCAGCCGGTTTCTTTTGCTATATAATATGACAAAGAATGGGAGTCTGAAACATATACCTTAATGTCCTTTACAAATTTGAAGTATTTCTTTGTTTTGTTCCAAAATGTGTCTACCTCTGAAGAAAGCTGATATGACTTTTGAATATCCCTTCCCCGTATCTTCTCTTGGATATACCTTTTATACCAAAGATCGGTCAGGCTCTTTTTACTCTCAATATGGGAAACCCAATTACCTTCTTTTGTATAAATAAAATAGTCCCAATCTATTGATAATAGGCACTTATCCATTACATCACCTCCAAAATGGAACTGTCCTATTATAATGGGGTTACATCATCATAAGCTGTATATAGTTCAGCATAAAGGACTTGTCCATTGGTGGGATCTATCCGGATTTCTTTTTTGATACAGTGCCTTATCAAGTTTTATGGTTTTAGCTCATTTTTTTGCATTCCTAACTACGGCATTCTCCTATCTTTGTTTGCTTGACTCACATATTGTACTGACCCTTATTGAAAAATCTATCAAGATATTTCATATACAAAAAACTTCTCCCGTTAATTACCGGTAATCTCAATCTAAATAAGTAGAAGTCACATCGATTTTAGCGCTTTACCCATTAGAGTACCGTTAATTACCATTTTATTCTTTTTTATTTTAAAGTCAATCTACGACAGTACGAATTTTTGGGGGGTTGCCGTCTATTTGTTCCAAATATTCTTAGAAGAAACCTAAAATTTAAAAATCGACCCTTCTCTCTGTAAAAAGGTGTATTGGCTAATTATATTACTAAATCAAACGATAAAAGGGAATAAAATGTTAAAGTGTAAGCTATGGAAATTGCAATATTTTAGCGTATCTTTTATTAACTCTCCTCGAAACAAATTATGCTGTTTTTGACCTGGTACACCGCGCAATTTATTATTCGTTAGTCCGCACATTATTTGAATAGCACCTATACAATATATTCTTGTTCTAAAAACTAAAGGACATTTTACATATCGGATGCAATGATTATACAGTAAGGTATCAATATTGCGTTATTAAGACAAACACCAATGCCACACACGCTGAAATAGCAAATTAGTCTTATATATCGCAACATAGCTGGAAATAAAGATATTAATTATTTTACATGGTGTTAAATAACAGAAAAAGGAGAATCTCATGAAGGTATGTTGTACTGCATGGTGACCCTGGGCTTGTTTTACCCAGCATACTAACTTGGAAAAAACTGTACAACTACAACAATCTGCAACCATCGGCCGTAGTGCGATGCAGAAAACTTTACGAGAGTTGCCGGGCAAATTGGGGACGGCTTCATTTAAGAACAAAGCTTTAGGAATTTCTTTGCAGGCGGGCCCGTTTATGTCCCTTTAGTAAAGCATTAGTGATCCAACAGCCTGTAGGATTTTTGCTGTTATCCAGAAGGGAGTTTTTTGTGGTTTGATTTTTTAAATCTAAATATTATCAGTAGTAGTGCAAATATAAAGGACCCAACTGCCAGCATTAACATTACGGTTCTTAAATCCACGATAACCCCTCAGAATTAGATTTCAGTAATTAAGCAACTGTTCTTAATATTTAAGCCAAAACCTTCCTCGCTATGCATCGATATAACATACATTAACATATACCATTATTGTCCTTATAAGTTTAAATTGTTCTGCAAACTTTTCTCCGCCTTCTGTTAGCTTATATTGTGCCGTTCTTTAACCTTCCGACAAGTATTGTCATTGAGTAAAAAGGAACCAGGCACTTGACACATACTTGACATCTCCTGCCTGGCTCCTTTCATTTAGGTTCGCAAAGTTGGATATTAAAGCTAAATTAAACTATTTTCTGTATCCGCATTTAGGACACACGCCATTTTCATTTAACGCAACACCGCACATCGGGCAACGGTCTATTATATTTTTAGGCGTGTATTCTTCTGAAGCGGTGTTTATCCCGCTTACAAAGGTAATTTTTGCAATATTCAGCTTATCCTTTAGCAACTCGTAAACTATTTTAATCATACCCTCAGCGGTCATTGTCTCTTTGGTAACAACCAAACGGCATTCCGGATAAGCTGTAGCAAGTTCCGTCTTGAAAGCCGGACCTTTTTGCGTATTGTTTGGTGCACCGTCCTTAATGCCCTGTTCTTCATAAACTTTGAGAATGGCAGGAAGCAATGGATCATCTTCCCTCAAAATCAGCGCATGGTCAAAATTTTGTAACACTTCCCAAGCAATTTTCTTAATCTCATTGCACGGGAATACCATGTTAACGCCCTCGTTGACAGTATCTTCAACTTCAATGGTCAGTATCCCCGAATGCCCGTGCAAATACTGGGCCTCACCCCTGAAACCGTAAAACCTGTGTGCATACTGTAATTCCAGTGTTGCAATGCTCCTCATTTTTCTCACCTCATATTTTATATTTACGAGTGGTTTTATACCCCCGTATGCGCACATGTTTCAACTTGTCGGTTGAATGGATTATAATAAAACACATTGCCCGTTTTCTTGTATCCTATAAACTGAAAAACATAGGCCGGGTTTGCCTGCCGATAGGTAAGACCCGGTCTTACGGTTAAGTCGGGTCCTTCCACGCCGTCAGGCATCTTTGCGGTTACAATGGTCGTATATATCCGAACAACCTTTTTATACGGATGGGGTGTTACCTTAAAAATCAGATAAACCCCAATAATTCCCATGGCAGTGCCCGTAATTTTTGAGTACATATCTTTATGGTTGCACCGTTGGGGTATCATTCTCAATAGCCATGGCCTTGCATCCGGGAATACCGATGCCATCGTAAGTACACCGTCTGGCTGGAAAGTATTTATTAAAATTTTCTTTGTCCATTGCAATAGATTTTAGAGAGATTAAGTCTAAATTTGCGTAAATTTATGAAACGTTGCTTGAAATGTCATTAAAAATGTTTTTTATGCCTTTTTTAAGCATATACTGTCATTTGTAAGTATATATTACCATATAATAACAAGGGAAACAAGTTTAAACTTGTTATTATTTGTCGAATATTGGTTTAAATATAAATTTAACCGCAGCTTTTTGGGAAATACAATCAAAGAAAGTACCTCTTAAAAGTTGCACCCTTTTTCCCATGTTTGTAAAATTGCGGCATTAATACTTCTCCAGAACCTTCCTATAGGGCGCTATCATACCTTCATTCAATTTATTCCCTATTTTGGCCTTAAGCTTTGGAGAAGATATGAGGGCACCTACAAGATACATTTTTAATGCCGTTAATCTTTTCTTTTGAGGAAAGTCATATAATCCATGCTTTTTGTAGAATTGATGATCGGCCTTCATCATACCCCGCATGAGCCAGATAAGATCCCTGAAAATTTTCATTCCGCCAACGCCATAGAAATTCCTGGGCTGAGTATAGTTTTGGCTGATTACATATTCAAGCCGTGCAGCCAGTCTGTCTATTTCTTCATCCGGATTTATCTCATCACACGCAGCTCCTGCGAGGAAATTCCCTCCCACCTCGCTTCGGCCTTCAATGACCATCTGCAAATTAGTTTCCGACGGATAATTCCCGCTAATCAGGTATCCTGTAGGCTTACCCATGGTTACAGGCCTGTGACCGTTACAAAACTGCCTGTCATCATACATTTTAAAAATGTAACCCATGGAATGATCCTTAATGGAAAATGCATATACTATGGCATCGGCGGTCTGAATATTGTTACGCAAAAAATCGTCAAAACCGTCCTTATAAATGCATTTCCCGGCAGCCGCACAATTAAAACAGCCCAAACACCCTCCTTGAAAAGGATATTCGGCAATATTGACAATCCGGCTATTATACTTAAGTACCTCCCTAAATCTGTCAATCATATCCTTAAGCTGCCTATTGTCATTGGCGCAATCGGTAACTATAACCACATCGCCACCCCTTTTATCCTGACTCAACGTAACGGTACTAACAGGAAGGTGCTTTGGGGCGGTATTACGCTTTTTAATGGTTTCATATAGATTATGCTCTATACTCCAGCACACATATTCAAAAAACTCAATTGCAGTTTTGCGGCCGTTTTCTGTCAAAAGATCCTCCATGTCTGCAGACAGTCCCTTAATAAATTTCATTCCAACATCCTGACAGTTTTCCTGGATATACTTGTGGGCGGTTACATCAAAAAATGCTTGGAAGTGGTAATCTGGGTAACGAATTTTCCCGACAGGTTAAGGCCGGATGCCTTTAAAAGCTCCACAAACCTATGCAGCTGACTTGGTGCAATAAAGGTATAGACGGGATAAGAAAAAATAATAAGATGGGCCCTCGTTATTGCTTGGACCACGGCTGAAAAATCTTTTTCCAAAGATTTAATGTGTTTGCCAACATGGAGAAATCGAAATTTATGTTGTGGGAACTTTTTTTCCAAATATAATGAAGTTTGCAGTGTAATACTATATTTGCCTTTGGGGCTGCCGTTCAAAATTAAAACTTCCACCTTTTACTCCTCTCCCCGCATTTTTTTCATTTTGCCAACCTTCTTACCGTCATATTCGGGACCCACCTCTATGGATGGCTTTTTCAAAATTTTATTTTGTTTCTTCACCGTTAAAGTTTTTCTTTATACCTAAATTTTTATGTTTTCCTTATCCCAGTAAAAATACAATATTTTTACTTTTAAAATTTATGGTTGCCGATTTACGTTGTGCTTTCAATTTTATAGACGAAATATTTTACTTCATTGAGATGGGTTAAAGTAGAAATTCCGACGCTAAATAAAAATATAAGCGTCGGAAGCCATATCTTATGTGTACTATCATTAAAAATACTTACTGTCGTCTTCTAAAGTTTTTTAAAATACTCTGCACCATGACCGCAGATTGGGCACTTGAAATCTTGCGGCACTGTCTCTCCTTCATAAACGTAGCTGCAAATTTCGCATACGTTTTTAGATTTGTTAACTTGCTGCTCTTTGTCCTCTTCAGGCAAATATGTAGGTGCGTTTTTAGGGCTCCTTCCTTTTATAACCTTGTGGTAATATGCATATGTCATAACAGGGCGTGATTCATTAAAAACATCTCCGTCTATTACTTTGCCGAGAAAAACCGTATGGGTTTCCGCTTCCATTTTATCTATAACGTTGCAGATAATATATCCGCAGGAATCCTCGATAACGGGAAGATCATGTTTAGTAACATAGGATATTCCATTAAATTTGTCCGTATCCCTGCCCGACCTAAAACCAAAGGTTCCGATAATTGAAGGTTTAGTTGTTTCTGAAAGGATTGAAACTGCAAACCTTTTCTCTTTCTTGATACATTCATTGGTAAAATTATTGTGATTTATGCTGATAGCTATTGTTGCGGGCGATGATGTAACCTGCATTACGCTATTGGCGGTGCATCCGGTAGGCCTGCCACCGTCCAACGAAGTAATAATATACACACCGTAGGAAATATTTCTGAAAACGCGCGTATTCACTTTTGCCATCCCCTTTCAATTTTTAAGTGCCGTTTAAAAAATACATTAAAGAACTAAAAAGGGAGCTGCATATGCTTCGGCATCTTTTTGGCGGGCACCTTTTCTAATTTTACTAGCAATTATTAGTATACCATAGTTTCCGTCATATCAAGATGGCTTTTTTATTTTAACCTATTTCTTATAAGTAATTCAATTAAATGTACACTTCCTGCAGGTAACACCTTCAATCTCCCTGACCGTTTTTAAAAATCTGCCGGATAAACCTTCAACAGAAGTTACAATCAATGAATGTAAAACCGTTGTATGATATGCTAAATTTGACACATGTTAAACCGTGCAACTATATAACCGTCCCCTGTTTTGCAGTCCTTTTCAACAGTAATTTAAATCTAATATTGCTTTTTCTGTCTTTGATTGCAGTCCTGAAGAACTTATCATTAATGTAAGCCGTCATATAATACCCATGGCATTTTCTCTTTTTCACTTCATCTTCTCACGGTTGACAGCCCGGAAGAGTAAGCCAACGCTTTATTAATATGATAAGATTAAATACATATAAAATTAAGTTAATCGATTTCAATCATATAATCAGATGCAGCCCTTCTACTTACTTTTCTTTCTTTTTTTTCTTTTCTTTCTTTACTTTCTTCATTCTTTTTATACCTTTTATCGCTGGGTTTTTCTGCATCAATAGGTATCGCCCAAGCCCAGCCCAACCGCATAGCACCTTTTATTCTGCCTTGCGCACATAAAACCTGGACTCTCCTTTCAGAAATTCCCCATTTTTTTGCTGCTTGCTTAGTTGTAATATAATCCACCTAACTCCACCTCACAGTTATTTAATTAGCTTTATTTAAATTATAATCGAAGAAACGAATATTGGCAATATAAACCACTCTTTAATGTAATATTTTACTTTTCACCTATCCTGTCTCCCAAGACTGCATAAAAATAACGATTATCTTACCTGGTGACCCAACCCCAGTTAATTATAAGCTTAAATTACACACAAAAATACCCTTTATATCTTCCATGTACTATCCTTGTATTTTAAGTTGAGTAGATAATTGGTAAGTTAAATGATTTTATTAACTCAGAATTTTAGCATAAATCCGTATCCATTATTTCCATTAATCTCGATATCTCCTTCTATTCCTATGAATACCGACTTTTTTCCTTTATGATTTAAAATCTTGTGTTTGGGACATATGTCCTCAGTTTGAAGATATCCGAATAATCCAACCTTCATGATTGATTTTCCTTTCCTTGTATTTTTAGCCGTACACACAGCAAAAAAGTGCTTTCAATAATAAAGCAATGAAAGCACTTTTTAACAACATAAACGTGCACCCACCCTCAACTGTCCGATCGTTTATTTTTTTCTAAAATATATTCATCAAGTAGCCTTGCAGCCTGCTCAACAAGGCCTGCGCAAAAATGCCTTTTGCCCCCGGACCCTGGGTAGTTGTTTTTTATCAAAAGATCCAGAAGCTCTCTACATATGATTGAACCCTCTTCTTTTTCAAATTGCTTTGCCAAATGTTTAATAAGCCCGTAAAATTCTTTTTTTGCTGTTTTATCAGGCGGATGTGTATAACCATATTTCATGCCGACTACCATAAACATCCCGCTGACTGCTCCGCATACTCCCTGCAACCCGCCCATACCGCCTCCAAAGGAAGATGCTACTTTTAGGGCCGTATCGGTATCCAGCCCTGTTTCATCGCAAAAGGCAGCAAAAACCGATTGAGAGCAATTATAACCTTTTAAAAATAGTTCCTTTGCCAACTCTGAATGGGTACTCACTTTTTACCTTCCTCCAGTCCTTCTTCCAATATTTTCGCCACGGGCTCAAGCCAATCGCCGTCGAAGAGTTCTATCATACCCTTATCGCAGGCAGCTGAAATTTTTGGGTCAATGGGTAGTTTGGCAAGGACTTTTAGGTTATGCTTTTCAGCTATTTCTTCTATGTGACTGTCTCCAAAAATCTTGTAGTCTTTACCGTTATCAGGACATCTAAAATAGGACATATTTTCTACCAAACCAATAATAGGAACATCCATCATCTCAGCCATCTTAACTGCTTTCGATACGATCATTGATACCAGCTCCTGGGGCGAGGTTACAACGATTATTCCGTCCACAGCCATGGACTGGAACACGGTAAGCGGAACATCGCCCGTTCCGGGGGGCATATCGATAAACATGAAATCCACATCATTCCAGATAACATCCGTCCAGAATTGCTTGACCATACCGGCAATTAACGGACCCCTCCATACAACCGGGTCGGTATCATTTTCCAAAAGTAAATTAATGGACATGATATCAATACCTGTCTTGCTTCTTACCGGAAACAAGCCAAATTCATTACCGGCAGCCTTTTCTTTGATTCCGAATGCCTTTGGAATAGAAGGTCCGGTTACGTCCGCATCAAGAATGGCGGTATGATAGCCCCTTCTGTTCATGGTAACTGCAAGCATTGAAGTTACCAGCGACTTGCCAACTCCCCCTTTTCCGCTGACAATGCCAATAACCTTTTTGATGCTGCTCATTTCATGGGGTTTTTCGGAAAAGTCCGTCTTTTGTTCCTTTCTTTCAGCGCAGTCTTCCCCGCAGCTGCTACAGTTTTGATTGCAATTTTCCTTCATAACTATTTGCTCCTTTATTTTAGATTGTTTTTTGCTGATTTCCCTTATTCACATAGTCCATGTCTACAATGTTAGACAACGCTTTTTACTAGTCCCAAACCGACCTTTTACTGTTAAAAACATGTCCACACCACCCAAAAAATACTATAACAGAACAACCTATACCTTAAGAGCTGTTTTTACAAATGTACTTTTTCTCATAAAGCCCATCTATAACCTTAATAATATCTACATATGCAGTCACCCATGCTCTTACGCTTTACCGGTTGAGAGGTCATGCTAAAGAACGATTTCAAAAGGTCGGTAGGCAAGTTTTTTTAACTTTTGCTGGCTCAGCGGTCATCTTTATGCCCATTATTCCTTAAAGCGTCTGCCATGCCTATGCCTATGACAGCCCCGGCCGCATCCATCTCCCAATCCGTTGCAAAGACGGTATTTTCCACCTTCAATTAATAATATATTACCGTTCACCAGAAATTCGGCCAGCTTCTTTCTCGCTTGGATATAAATACCTTGAGCAGTTGTTCGGGCAACGTTCATTTGTTTTGCACATTCTTCTTGTGTAAGCCCCTCTAAGTCGATAAGCCTTATGGTCTCATACTCGTCAATCGTCATCCTTATATGGTTCTTTTTATCCACCTCTGCATCCAGGGGCCCAAACCTGTTTTTTTCAGGCAAGCAGCATACCCTTCTCCATTTCATCGGTCTTGCCAAAATTTTCACCCCATTTCTAATCAAGAACTCCGGACCGTCCTCCGGCTGCATCTGCTGCCAAAGCATCGCCAAAAATTATATGTCCTGTCCCCGCTCCGGCATTGGTGTTATACAAAGCTTCATTTGTCCCGGTATAAAATTTGGACTTTTTCAGTTATAAATAAGGCCGATCCCGTACTTTATAGACACACCCTCAGCTTTTTATGGTTTGCGACATATGTCATTTACATCTTATATTATCTCTTCGACATATGTCAATAAGTATTTTGCTTTTATAAAAAACACCATTAAAAAGCAGCCCCTTTTAATGGCAAATAATAATGCCCATGGGACTACTTTCCAAAGACCAAATCACATTGCCCCTCAATATTTAGCTCTCTAAAATACTTGTTTTCCAGCGGTATCCATTCTGAGAGAAACTTTTTCAACATAAAAGCTCCGTTTCTTTTTAAAATCCGAGACCTTTGTTCTCTTTCATTAATATACATAAATATCTTTAAATCATAATTGTCTATTAAGGTAGGATGCATACTATAAGCACCCTCTATAATATTAAGTTTTTTAGGGGTAACCGGTATGGGCTCTCCAAAGGCTTCTTCCCTGCAGTCGTATTTACGATACCGGAATTGGCGGCCGCTGTTTATCCCGTCAATTATTTCATGTTTAAACCGAACATAATCCACATTTCCACCCGTTTCCCTTAAACGCTCCTTTGTCCTCAGCTCAGGTGTCAGGAAGAAATCATCCATGTGGAATATATTGCAATCATATACATCGCCTATCAGCATTGCCAGTGTACTTTTGCCGGCGCCGCTGTTTCCGTCAATGGCAACATTGACACAGTCCTTGGATTTCATTAACGAATCGATCCTGCAAAATACCTTGAAAAAACGGCAATATTCCGACTTTACAACACGATAGGCAGGAAAATAGGCCGTACGGTAAATTTCACTGTGGCCAACCGGCGGATAGCCTTTCTTTTTGTAGCAAGACAAATAAGCTTCCAACTCTTCCAAGGGGTAGGGAATCAATCCTTCCTTACAGCACTGCCTAAAGACATCCAGTTTTTCTTCAAAGCCTTCAATGCTTCCACGTACCGACTTGGATGTATTTAAAAAGAACCTGTTTATAGTTTCAAGGCTTATATTATAATGCCTGTAAGCCGTTAAATGAAATCTGCAAAGATTGTTACCGATGTCCTCAAAAGCTTTTTCAGAGGTCTTGTACTCGGGAGGAAGTTGTTCCAAATAGCAGATTTCATCCTGCAATTTGCGCAAACTTTCCCCTTCATTTTCATATATATGCCCACCGGCAAATTCGTTTTGATATATAAGCTTTATCATATCCTGAATTTGCATCTTAGGATATAAACGGTAATGTTTGAGCAGCAAAGCTTTTAGATTCATTCCAACTCATACTTTTCATAAGTTTTTGTTTTCAACAATATGATAATAAATGGGATAACAATAATTTGAATAACTATGCCCGGAATTGCATTAAAAAATGCACCCGCCATAAAAATCTCCCATGTAAATGCAGTTTCGGTCAGTCCATACAGGAAATAGCTAACCATCCCCCAGACGGCTCTCCCAAAAACCATTGATATAATCAATGATACATATATAAAAACATTCCTTTTGGGGAGTAATTTGTATAAAAAACCTGTCATAAATCCGTATGCAGCCAACTCAAAAGTCATGGCTACGGCTACGGGAAACATGGGCGGCATTCCGAATAACGTGCTCCTTAAAACAGGCGAAATAAGGCCAACTACCAAGCCATATTGCCATCCGCAAATAAAACCGCAAAGTAAAACAGGAATATGCATGGGTAGCAACATGCTTCCGATACTCGGCATTTGCCCTGTTAAAAAGGGCATCAAAAGTCCCAATGCTAGAAATAGTGCTGACAATACCAATCGTTTGGTTGACAACTTGTCCATTTTCTCCCCTCCGCAAAATAAAAAGCATTTTCGGTCCAAGGCATCCATTTTTACAGGATTTTTTAAAGCTAAAATTTAAAATAAAAGACTTTAGAACTCTTGTTTTCCTTATAGCCCTTTATTAAAAAATGATATTCCAAAATTATAAAAGTCTTATGCTTCAATCTCATCTCCGCCACACAGGATAAGGCAACGATCACCAAGAATTTTTTTCATTTCACACATTGCCCTAAACCCGGTGCAGTGCAAAGGAACAATTCTTTGAATATCCATGTCCAGTAAGTGCTGAATGGTCATTTGCAGACGTATGGAACTTACGTTTGCAAGATGCATCCCGGCCACCAGAAGTTTGATATTTTTGTCCGGGATAAGTTTCTTTGCATATTTGATACTGTTAATAATCCCAGGATGGCTGCATCCGAGGAATATGGCTATTTCATTATTGTCCTCAATAATCAGCATTTGTTCATCCAGCATCATGTCATGGGTTACTTTACCGTCCTTTTCAATAAAAAAATTTTGAGGTATTTCTTCAAAAGTGTTGGTACAGGGTATCTCCCCCGATATTAAAATACCATCATCTATGACCAAAGGCTTTCTGGTATAAACAATTCGGTCCTTTGTCCAAGCCAAATCAGATATATTAAAAGGTATCCCAACATCCCCGGACGGTTCATCCTTATCGGTAGCAGCAAACTTTTTTAGAAATGCATCGGTATGAACATAAATGGCCGGAGCTTTATCCTTATGGGGGAAAAACCGTAGTCCGCCGCAGTGATCATAATGGCCATGACTTATTATAATATAATCTGCCCTTTCAAGGCTAATGTTCATATTTTTTGCATTATGATAAAAAACAGAGGACTGGCCGGTATCAAATAGAATGGACATGTCATCTTTTTCTATCCATAAAGACAGCCCGTGTTCTGCAAGCAAGCCCCGTTTTCTGACTCTGTTGTCGGTAAGAATATGCACCCTTATCAATTCTATACCACTCCAATATTTTGGAAGCATTTTAATGTTTAAAGCCCTTGCCTTCTGTTGCGAAAGCAATAATGGCACCATGCCATCAGTCTGTCAAAACAGGCTGTTTTTTAACGCTTTTTTCGGCAAATTCCAACCCCCACACCCTTAATACATTATAAACTTTTGTTTCCAATAAAGAAATGCCTTTTTTCTAATTGTTTCCCCATTAAGTAGTTAATGAATCTTCAAAATACTTAATAATGTACTTAATTTTACCCTTTTTCAATATTATTTCAATTAATGCACATTTTAAACTTTCATTTCATAAGCATGCCTTCTATAAACAAAGTTTTACGCTAAAAAAATTTTATAGGTGCTGGTAAATACAGCAAGCTTGATTGCATCAACCGGCCAGACTTCAACACACGCTCCACACCCGTTACATTTATTGTTATCAATTTTTACAGCCATAACAATACCCCCTATAAAAGTTTGAGTTTTAGATTTACGGTGTCTTTAGGAGACAAAAATGAGGCAGGGATAAGTCTTGCCTGCCTCAACCGCCATTGAAGGCTTTCCTTATTCAGTTTCTTCATCGGACTTAATCTCTTCTTCAAGATCCTTTAGGCGCTTCTTCATCTGCTTTAATTGGTCCTCTAAAAACTCCACCTGCTTACTGAGAAGCTCTTTTTCATCTGCTATCGTTTCATCCGTTGGTACATTTGTACCGCCATACATAGGGCCATAGGCAGGACCATACGCAGGATAACCAAACCTGGCCCATCCCGGCAGGCCTGTTAGGTAATACATTCTTCTAAAGCCACGTCCTCTACCTCTGCCAAACCCGAAGCCTACCATCGGATTCATATAACCCGGTACTGCAAAACCTGCACAATAGCCGGCTGCCCTACCGGTCATCGGTCCCATTCCCATAGGGCCGGTTCCATCACCTCTAGGCAACACTGTCACCTCCCCCCATAAAGTTTTTTAGCTTGGTAGAATATAATTTTATTCTCTGGTCATTGGTGTACCACACTTGGGACAAGTCACAGTGTAGCAAGGGACACCTTGCTGATGGGGCGTTTTTTCACCGCACTTAGGGCAGATGCAGTATCCTCCGGGCCCTGCTCCGGCGCTGTCGCTTCCCATTCTGCCCCTACCTCTGCCTCTGCCATATCCCATGCCCCTTCCGGTACCCGGACCTTGCCCGGTAGGACCCGTTCCATCTCTTAATGGCATATTAATCCCTCCGTTAAATTATTCTTTGGCAAGTCTTTTTTCTTGTGCATATACATACCACAACGCAAAACGTTGTATGTATTGGTATTTAGTTTTTGGCTTATGCTCATAATTAATATAATACTATTTCGGGCATATGTCAATAACTTTTTGTAATAATTTTTCGACAAAACCTAATATATATTCATTTTATTGCGTATTTAACAATTTTCGTTGCTAAACCTAAGTTATTAAATGTTTTTTAATAAAAAAACAGGTCTTGTACAACCTGCTGTTGAAAGTAATACATCTTAGATTAAAAAACATTATTGTATATCAATTATGGGATATATCATCAAAAAAGACTTTCAAAATAATAGGTTAAAATTCCTTTGCGAAACATCTTTTTATCTGGCAATTGCTTTTTATATATCTGAAATTGTTCAGTTTTTGTATGAGCTGTTCACAGTGCAATCGACTGCTTAAGTTATATTTCCAAGCTCCTCAATATACACATAACTTTCACTTTTTATTCTATCAGAAATCCTTAGCATATTACCTTTACTGAGCTTTGGCGTAAAGGCGTTATTATACTCATAATTAAAACCCTGCACTCAAATTCAATACTTTTTTGAATGTTTCACAAAAAAAGCCGATCAAATTAAGATCGGCGAACATATTATAAAAAGGATATATAGGTATTGTAGCACTTAACCTACTCAATGCTTACCAATTCATATCCTGCCTCGTCAATGACTGCTTTAAATATATCTTCATCAACGTCTTGGTTAAGCTCTACCTCTGCATACCTTCCCTCAAGATTTACCCTGGCCGACTTCACGGCGGAAATTTCTTTTAGAGCTTCCTCGATGTGGTGGACACATTTCTGGCAGCCCATACCCTCTATAAACAGTTTCTTTTTCATGTATAAAACTCCCTTCAATTTATTGATATTAATGTGCAGGTTTAAAACGTTTTAGTCTTAAAGCGTTTGATACTACAGATACGGAGCTGAAGGCCATTGCCGCTCCTGCAATCATAGGATTTAACAGAGGGCCTCCAAACAAATACAACAAGCCTGCCGCTATGGGTATCCCCACGGTATTATATCCAAAGGCCCAAAACAGATTCTGTTTTATGGTCCTAATGGTTTGTTTGCTCAACTGAATGGCCGTGGGAACGTCCATCAAGTCACTTCGCATAAGGACGATATCAGCCGATTCCATGGCTACATCGGTACCCGAACCTATGGCAATTCCGATATCGGCCTGGGCCAAGGCAGGTGCATCGTTGATACCGTCGCCTACCATGGCAACCCTTTTCCCCTCATTCTGGAGCTTTTTAACTTCGTTGGCCTTGTCCTGGGGCAAAACTTCCGCCAGCACCCGATCAATGCCTACCTGCCTTGCGATTGCCTCAGCGGTACGTCTGTTATCACCGGTAATCATGACGGCTTCCATTCCCATATCATGCAGCAGCTCAATGGCCTTTTTGCTATTTTCCTTTACTACATCGGCTACGGCAATAATGCCGGCCAGTTTACCGTCCATTGCAACATACATGGGCGTTTTACCCTCCCTTGCCAGTCTGTCGGCATCCTTGTAACCGTCCTCCAGATTTATATTGCGGTCGGTCATTAATTTTCTGTTTCCAAGCAGCATGTCCATCCCTTCGATCTTGACCTCTATACCGTGGCCCGGTATGGCATTGAAGTATTCCACTTTTTTTGTCTCCAGCCCCCGGGCCTGGGCATCCCTTACAATGGCTTCGCCCAAGGGATGTTCCGAACCCCTTTCGGCCGAAGCCGCCATTTGAAGTAAAAGATCCCTTTCAATGTCCCCATATGTCAATATATAGGTAACCTCCGGCCTTCCCTCGGTAATTGTACCCGTTTTGTCAAAAACAATGGTATTTATCCTATGGGCGGTTTCAAGAGCTTCACCGCCCTTTATGAGAACCCCGTATTCCGCACCCTTGCCCGTACCGACCATTATGGCGGTAGGGGTTGCAAGGCCCAAGGCACAGGGACAGGCTATAACAAGCACCGAGATAAAAATCGTGAGGGCAAAGCCTATTGGCTGGCCGCTTATTATCCATGCTATAGCCGACCCTACTGCAATTAGCAGTACTATAGGTACAAAGTAACCCGCAACGACATCGGCAAGTTTTGCTATAGGGGCCTTGGTACTCTGGGCATCCTCCACCAGTTTTATAATTTGGGCTAAAGCCGTATCGCTTCCCACCTTTGTTGCTTTAATCTGTATGGAGCCCGTCTTATTTATGCTGGCACCAACTACCGTATCCCCCGGTTTTTTTTCCACGGGAATGCTCTCGCCCGTGAGCATGGACTCATCCACCGACGTCAATCCTGCTATTACTTCCCCGTCCACAGGTATTTTCTCCCCCGGCCGTACCACTACAATATCCCCTATTTCCACCTCTTCAATGGGTATGGTTATAGTCTTCCCATCTTGGATAATCATGGCGTTTTTGGGGGCAAGGCCCATAAGCTTCTTTATGGCCTCGGAAGTCTTTCCCTTGGCCACCGCCTCGAGGTACTTCCCTAAAAGAATAAGGGTTATAATAACCACGGCCGATTCAAAATACAATTCCCCTGCATAGCGCGTATCCCCCGCTGCAATCCTGTACACCGCGTATACGCCGTAAACAAAGGCGGCCGAGGTGCCCATGGCTATTAACGAGTCCATGTTGGGCCGTCGCTTTACCAGCCTGCTAAAGCCTACGGTGTAAAACTTATAACCGGCAATTACCACCGGAATGGAAAGGATAAGCTGTAATACGGCAAAATTTAGCGGATTTGCCTCGGGACTGATGATTTTAGGAAGCTTTGCTCCTACCATGGGTCCCATGGAAATATATAATAAGGGAACGGCAAAAACAGCGGCTGCAATAAACTTTCTAAACAGCACCTTTGCATCTTGTAAGCGCTTATTCTTATCTTCATCCAATTCTTTGCCCATTTCTGTTTTCAGCGCCTTGTATCCCGCCTTTTCGATGGCGTCTTTGATCTGTGAAAGCCTTATTATATTGGAATCGTATATAACCTTAGCCCTTTCGGTTGCAAGGTTTACGTTGACATCCACCACCCCGTCCAATTTCCCGATGGATTTCTCAACGATCTTTGCGCAGGAGGCACACGTCATACCGCCTATGGGAATAATAACTTCCCTTTCCTTCTTGTCTTCATGGGCTGAATATCCCGCATCTTCAACGGCTTTCTTTATTTCTTCTATGGTTACGGTCTCATCATATTCCACCGTTAAAGTTTCGGCTGCTAAGTTCACAGCGGCTTTTTTTATACCGTTAAGTTTTCTAACCCGTCTCTCGACTGCAGCAGCACAGGCCGCACAGGTCATTCCATGGACTTTCAACAAAGCTGATTTCATCAAAAGTACCTCCCGTTGTTATGTTGCCCGGTCTTTTAGGATAAATATATAATGTTCTAACAAAATAATACCATAAAAAGTCCGTAAAAAAAGTGATTAAAAAGAGGCTAGATCGTATTGTCCAGCCTCCTTTTATAAAATTTATAATTTGAACCTGTTTACTATATCCTTTAGATCCTCGGCCATTTGGGAGAGTACCGATGCCGAGGATACTATCTCCTGCAGGCTTGCAGTTTGCTCCTCGACGGCTGCCGCCACTTCCTGGCTGCCTGCCGAAGATTGCTTTGCAATAACTGCAATGTTCCCGCTAAGGTTTTCCACCGTTTTGATTTGTTCTACTACATCTTTAATTTCATTATCGATACCGTTAATCTGTTCATTTACAATTTTTATTACCCTTACTATGTCCTCAAAGGCCGCTCCGGCCTCCTGAGTTAATCTTGTACCTAAGTTGACCTCCTCCATACCCTTTTCCATGTTTTCGGCGGTGGATATGGTATCCTGTTGAATTTCCTGTATCATTTTGGTTATCTCTTTTGCGGCGCTGGCCGATCCTTCAGCCAGTTTCCTCACTTCATCGGCCACTACGGCAAAGCCCCTGCCATGTTCGCCGGCCCTCGCGGCCTCTATGGCAGCGTTTAATGCCAACAAATTGGTTTGACTGGCTATATTGGTTATAACTTCCACTATTTCGCCGATTTCCTTGGATCTCTCGTTTAGTTTATTTGTCACCTTTGCAGTAGCATCCATCTGTTCTTTTAATATATTAATTTGTTCTATAACGCTCTTTATTTTTTCGTTACCGGCGCTTGCAGTTTCATTGGCTAAATCAGAAGTTTCTGTGGCCGTCTTTGTATTTTCAGCTATTTTTTGTGAGCTGACCAAAATTTTCTTGGCCGCTTCTGCAGTCACGGCCGACTGTTCTGATTGATCCGCCGCACCATGGGCCATCTCTTGTATAGTCGCTGCAATTTGTTCGCTGGCCTTGCTGCTTTGTTCTGCGCTTGCCGTCAGTTGTTCCGCACTATTTGACACGTCTATACTATTCTGGGCCAGCTGTTCAATAATGGATCTTAGATTATCGGCCATGGTATTGAAGGCTTCGGATAAATCCCTCAGCTCGTCCTTGGTGTCTATGGTTACTTTGTCCACATTAAGGTCGCCTTGGGATATCTGCACGGCTTCCGTTGCAACGATCTTTAAGGTGCCTGCCAGTTTTGAGGTGAACCTCAATGCAGAAATAAGTGAAATTGCAGCAACAACTACTATTGCAGCCAAAGCAACTGCAGTCATAACAGTCTGCTGGATCATTATTTGCTGCCTAATACCGCTGCTAAAACGGAGCTGGCTGCCAATCAACGTTTTGGCGTTTTCCGCCATAATTTCGCTAAAGTCACCTAATTCATCCAACTTATCAACGGCTAGTTTTCCGGTATCAACATTGGTTACGGCTTCGGCTACTTTGTCCTGGTAATTATTGTTTATCCTTTCAAGGCCCTCCAAGGCGGATACGCTTTCTTCATCAGTGATCCTTTTCTTTAGGGTTGAAATATAACCATTTACGTTCTTATTAAGATCTTCTATCCGTTGTTTTACCTCAGCCGTAGGTTCTCCGAGATAGTTTCGTACTTCCCTTGTTGTTTGCATATTGTCATCTATTATGTTGTTGGTAAGGATGATATTTTCTATTAACTGGTCATAGGTATTTGTTGCATTGTAAGAATATATAAAGATTGCCACCGATACCCCGATCATAACGGCGATTATTATTGCAAACATCCGTACTAATTTTGCCTTAATTGAGGTATCTTTTTTATCCTTTGAATCCATACTCTTGTCCATACTCTTGGCAATTGATTGTTTTAAACGTTCAAAGGAAAATTTCCGCAGTTTTTTATCTTTATTTTTTTGTTCCGTGTTTTTTTGTTCTTTTTTCACAAAGCATAACCTCCTCTTTTCAAACGATATTATTCGTCGGAAGAGAAGAAAAATCCTTCCATGTATTGCTATGCCCTACAAAAATAGTGCTGAAGTCTTAATTTTAGCAGCATTATTGTATTAAAAGGCCAGACAATCCACAAATACCTCTTGAAAATCCGGCCGTGTAGATAATTCGATATACTCTATCATATTATGTATTTTTGTGGCACCGTCCATATATTCTTCGGACAGCAATGCCATCTTGGCACCCGCTCCCGCGCCATTGCCGATGGGTAATATCTTGTCTGTAAACTGTTTTGGTATCAGCCCTATATTGCAAGCATTATTATAATCTATGTAATTTCCAAAGCCTCCCGCAAGGTATACTCTATCAACCCGGTCATGGGTTACCCCACTTTCTTTTAATAAAATTTGTATACCTGCACATATGGCCCCCTTGGCCAATTGTACTTCCCGTATATCCCTTTGACAGATTGCTATATCCCTCCCCCTTTCATCCTCCGCCAGTTTGAAAGCCGGCTCCCCGTCTATGTCAATAATGCGCTCAGCCAGCTTTTGGTTGATTTTCTTCAAGTCTTCCTTATCCCTGATCCTTCCATAGGGCTCTAAGACCTTGGAGAGTAGCATCTGGGAAATACCGTCCACAATACCCGAGCCGCAAATGCCCCTTGGGCTTGTGCCTCCGATGGTGGTATATTTTACATCCCCGTCTATGACAATTTTGTTTATGGCGCCCTTTACCCCTCCCAGGCCATGGCGTATGTGAGCACCTTCAAAGGCCGGTCCGGCTGCCGTGGAACATGCCAGGATTCCGTCTTTGTTGCCCAGGGCAATTTCGCCGTTTGTGCCTATGTCTACCAACAGGCTGATTTCTTCGTTTTCGGCCATCCCGCTGGCGAGAATTGCACCTATGGTATCGGCACCGATATACCCGGCAACACAAGGAAGGATGTATATATAACCTCCTTTATTAATGGAAATACCCAAATCCTTTGCCTTTATCCTATACCTTTGGGATATTACGGGAACAAAGGGCGAAACAGCTATATGCTCCACCGGTAATCCCAACAACAAATGTACCATTATGGTATTGCCCACAACCACCATCTGGTATATATGATTTCTGTCTATGTCATTTTTACGCCAGAAATAATCCATCATATCATTAATTTGGGACACCGTAAGATCTTTCATAACGGACAGGCCGTCGGGGTTTTCAACGGTAAAGTCCGTCCTGGAAATAACGTCATCCCCGTATGCTTTTTGGGCATTTAATGCCGAGTATACATCCACCTGCATACCGGTTGCCAGATCTATCAAATACCCCACCACTGTTGTGGTGCCGATGTCCACGGCGACGCCGTACATGATTTTACCGGTGTTCCCACCTTCCACGGATACGACATTATCTTCAATGGAGGTTATGGTCACCTTAAAATCATTATCCCGCAATGTCTTGGGCAAATGCTGAAGTATATCCAAGCCAACTGGAGAATTACTGTTTATGCCTTCCATTACCCGGGTCATATCACTTCTTTGGTCCGACACCGTGGGACGGGGCAGGTGTGCAAAAGTTTTTTTGACAATGGGATTTAAAATACCCTTTACTTCGGCACCCGATACCAGTATTTTAGCGTCCCTGCCATTTATACCCGGGATTTCTATTTTTATATCCCCTTCAACCTCTACGCAGCATGCCAGTCTATAACCAGAGGCCCTTTCTACACTTGACAGATGATCGATTTCCGTTAAAGTAATGTCGTTTATATTTCCCTTGCCGTCGAGTACCCTGACCTTACATTTCCCACAAAAGCCTTTACCGTTACAAGAAGACAAAATATCGACCTTGGCCGATTTCAAAATCTTAAGCATATTATCGCCCTTCCGGGCGTCGATTTGTACTATATCCCTTCCCCTTTGTACCCATACTTTCACAATTGCCAGCCCCCCAAACCCGAAATGTTTATCCTAATAATAACATTTTGCAACCTAATATTAAACAATGATATTCCATCTAAAAATACTATGCTGGTTTTTTAACAAAGCAAAAATTTTATTTCATAAAATATTGCATGGCAGCAGGGACGGCTTTCCATAATACAAAAACACCTATTCCGACAAACAGTATTCCGCCTACCATTTGTATTATGGATGTGGGTACATATCTGGTAATTATCTCCCCAAAAAAGGCGCCAATAAAGGTAACGGCAATCAATGCCGCCGAAGCGCCCAGAAAAATAGAGAGGGGTTGTTTGTTCTGAGCCACTAAAGTAATAACCGCCAGTTGGGTTTTATCGCCCAATTCTGCCAAAAAGAGCATGCCAAAGGCCAATGTAAACAGTTTCCAGTTCAATTCTCTTCCTCCCTTTATCCTTGGTTTAATGATTTAGCTACCTCTTTTCAAAGGTTTGATTTGCTCCGTCTATAACTTGAATAATAACACCGATTTATAGCATCATACCAACTCCCCAAGCACCTGCAGATATATATCCCGGGTTTGTTTTACCATGCTGCGGCAGGTGAATCTATTCCTTACGGTATTCTGGCCCTGCATACCGTGAACAACCCTTTCCCGGGGGTTGTGTACATAATACATTATTGCATCGGCAATAGCCCCGGCATCCCCCGGACGTACCAAAATACCGTTTTGTAGGTTAGTTACTATTTCCGGTACTCCGCCTACCCTTGTGGCTATCACCGGTTTTCCCGCGGCCATTGCCTCCAGTATGGACAGGCCCAAACCCTCGGCTAACGTAGGCAAAACAAAAATATCCAGGGCGTTATAAAAGTCTGTTATATTGTTTATATAACCATAAAAACGCACATTATTCCATAATTTTAAATACTTGCAACGGTCAATCAAGGCTCCCTTATAAGGACCTTCACCGGCAATTAGCAGTTTTACGTCAATACCCCTGTGCTTAAGCAGGGCAATGCTTTCAATCAGATAATCCAAACCCTTGCCCTTAACCAGCCTACACACGCTGCCTATTAACAAATTGTCCTTGTCATATCCAAAGCTCTTTTTATAAAAATCCGTATGGTGAACCGGCCTGAAAGAAGCGGCATCTATGCCGTTGTATATCACACGGATTCTGCTACCGGCAATTGTCTTGCCCGTTGAACTTACGGCACGGGCAAGGGCTTTTGAAACGGCAATGAACAAGTCGACATTCTTGGCTATTATTCGCGTGCCCATGTTAAGGGCAAACCGGTGAAAGACGCCGGAGGTTTTACCGTCTATAAAATTATGAATTGTTACGATTATCTTAGTGCTACGTTTGGGCATCAAACAACCCATTACCGATGCTTTAAACCCATGGGAGTGAACTATCTCAATATTATTATCGTAAATAAACCTGTACAGCTTTACCATATTGCCAATTAAAAGGGGTAGGTTTGTTAAGTTGTCCATATTAAATTCATGACATACTACCCCTTTCATCCCCCTTAATTCCCTTATAAGATTTGGGTATGCCATCACGTATATATTAAATTTTTCCTTATCCATGCCCATAACCAGGGTTGTCACATGGGTTTTTATACCGCCCGTGGAAGGTCCCACAATGTATAATAGATTATATTTTTTCCTGGCCGGCAACGGACTCATAAACGTGTGCTTCCTTCTCTTTCTTGCTCCAGTATTTTTCCACAACCATGTATACTATTGTAGGGGTGACATATATCATAGTGGTTGCGGCCGTAACAATACCCGAATCGTTTACAAACAACGATGCTATACCACCGACGGCAGCACCCAGCAGTCCATATCCCAAAATTTTATTCTCTTCCATTACTTCCTTGAGTAGCCCCACAGGACGGTACAGCAGTGCCACGATTATGAACAACGAGACTAGAAAAACCCTGCTCCATATTGTGTATTTGATAAGTCTTATATTCATATCCAGCTTTCTGTAGGCCGTGGTAAATAAACTTATTATACCTTCCTCCTCTATTAGGGTAAGGGTCCTACCAATATGGGTTTGGGAGTTATCCGGCCTCAGCCAGTCCCACACAAATATACACATCAAAAAGATCGTCAGGCCTGCCAATATAAACAATAACTGTTTTATGGACATCCTATCCTTAAACAGCATGGCTATGCCGGTGCCAAATCCGATAAAACTTCCAATACCCCCACCCACATTGGCGCCCAGCCTCGGCGATATAATAACAAAGGTTATAAAGGCCAAAATTATTACCAACACATACTTACCAAGACTCAAGACCTTTTTATTGCCCCAAAAATTCAGTATGCCGAAGGCCGAAACCATGGCCGAACCGATGACTACCCCCGTCAATTCGTTGCCTATTCCGTAATACCTCGCCCCGGCTATGACATCATACCCCAAGGGCGATTCCTTAATTAACGGTGCACCCATTAATAAATCCGCTATCACAAGGACAGCCGTAATGACACAAAGACCTATCAGCGCCCTGATATTACCCTTTAGCAAGTGGGATATAACAAAGGTCGTAAGAATTACCAATGCTATGGCCAATGCTGCATTATACCACATGCTTTCCCCCATTATGATGGGGAGAAGTAGGTAAATAAGGGGAACGCTCATGGCACCTACCAGCATCGGCTTAAGGCCTTTGGAATGCTGGCCCCTGTAAATCAAAACAGCCACCGCTATAATGGGTATAAATATCAACGCGGAGGTGTAGCCTTTTAACAAGCCTGGCCTGTTGTTATATATGGTAAACAGTCTTTTATTAAACGCTACCAATTCCTCCCTATCCCTGCCGTTTTCCGTGGAGTATATGGGATTACCCAGCATAACAGCAGGCTTTTCAATCCTGAAATAATCCAGTATGGTGGCCGCTATATCCAAATTAGTTATCACCCCTGCCCTTTTTGTGGTGGAGGATGTGGCCCAACCCTTATGTATACCCCTTCCCGCCAAAATAACAGGAGTTAAGCGGTTGTTTACCTCCATAGCCTTTGCATTGGGGTAGGGCGATGCCAGTATAAAAATATCCTTTTCCAAATCCATTCTCTCCAGCAAACGCCCGATAAAGGCGTCCCCTTCTTCAATGGCCTTAATTCTGTACCTAAGTAGCATTTCATCGGAAGTATATAACCTGAAATCCTCTGCTCTTGAGGTATCACCCAGCTGTATGGCAATAAAACTTGTTGGCCGGGCGTATTTGTCGAACTCCTCTAACAGACCTTCATAGTCCGTCATAACACCAAAGGGTCTGTCGCTTTTATCCATCAACAGGTCATCGTTTATTTTCCCGCAGTCAATAATACCCCCGGTATCCATAGCAATGGCAGTTATGTTTCTTTTTATTTGTTCACCCGTATCCTCATTTCCCAATACAACGGTGGTAATTCCGTTTTCCCTAAGCTGCTGTCCCAGCATCCCGGGAACTACCTTATGCTTTTGTTCTTTGTTATTCCTAACCATCTGGACTGCACCCAGGTTTACGATGTTGGACGGCTTTATGTCAATGCCCATACACTGCTTGTATAACTCGTCTCCCCGGTACCCTTCATACTCATCAAGGGCATTAAAGGCCAGATGACCCCTCTGGGAATTCACCGCCCGGGTACCTGCGCCGATGGTAGCATAGGCATTTTTTTGATTCCTGGAGCCTGCGGTATTGGTATTCATCAAGCCGATGCAGCCCGAGTTTATGAGCTTGTCAATGTTGGGCGTATGGGCTTCCTCTAAATCTTCCAATGAAATCCTGTCCATAATGACCAAAACAGCCAGGTTCCCGAATCTTTCTGCTTTTTGGTCTTCCCTTGCTTCGACTTTGTTATATGGCATGCCAAAAAACATTAAAAAAATTAAGGTCATCACCCAAAATCTTATTCTCATACCTTAACCACCCTAAAATTTGCACTTTAACGATAGTATTACCACTCAGCAAAATATGATACACAAACAAAAAGAGACATATCCTTTTAAAGAATATGTCTCTTTTTGCCGTCCATATCATCCTTTATTGTTCAAAATATTCGTTAATGGCTCGTTGTATTTTTGTCATCAGTCGATTGGGTAAAATGTTAATAACCCTATCAATGTCATCAACATCGATGTTTAAGCTTTCCAGTTCTTCCCTCGACAGTTCGATAATGGCTTTTAAACCGGGCAGCTTAATTTTTTGTATGGTATATGTCACTTTAATTTCTCCCTGCTGTACGGCAATGCTGTCCACCTTCAGATATCTGGGCAAATCCTTTGAAGTGTCGAAAACTATACAATTATTTTGCCGGGACACATACACCCGATCAAAGGAGGACAGTACAAAGTCATCGGCCGCCTCAAGCAGGGTTTTAACAGTCTTATCAGAAGAAAAGCCGAGCTTGCCGATATCTATCCGTGAAACCATCAAAGCTAAGTTACCGTCGTGCAGTAAGGGCCGCCCAGTTACCTTAATGCCCATGGGTATTTTATAAAAGGTAATGTTTGCATGAATCAACATCCTGTCATTTTCCAAATCGATTCTGATACCGTCTATTTCCACCCTTTTTAGGTGTTTGTCATAGATAAAACCGTTTATTAGCCTGGTCAACTGATTTTGGGTCAGTGTTATGGTAATATCGTCTTTATATAAAAGTTCAACAGGCTTTATGGTATCTTTAATCATTTCCTCAATAAAGCCGTGGAAATCCGTTATTCGCTCGGTTTCAATGGTCTCGGTGGGCATGACCATAAACATAAGTACACCAAACAGTGACATAACCGCTATTATCAGTATCAAAATCACCTTTAAAAAAACAACAAACTTAGATGGTTTTTTCGGTTGTAAAAACACGTTACCTCACTCTTTTCAACGTCTATATCACATCCAGTAACCCCTATTATGTATTATACATTAACAAAGAGATTTATGACAGATTTTTCGTTTGTATTACCCATTCCTTTTTATGGTGTGGATTTTTTATATGTATGAAAATTTAAAAACAAACCGTCAATACCCCACGGTTTATGCCACCGAGATATTTCGCTTAGAAATAACAAATAAAAAGGGATTTTCTTTAAGTTGTACACCCGTTGTTTACCTTCGATACAAGGACCCATTTTTAGTTTTTAGCAACCGCCGAATGTCACGATCCTGTGCATAAGGTTATTTCCCCCGGACATTAAGGGTTCTGCCTTTGGGCCGCCTGTATCACATGTTTGGCCAAAACAGAAGACGTAACCGTTCCAACCCCACCGGGTACCGGGGTAATATGCCCAGCCACCTTTTCCACCCTTTCAAAATCCACATCGCCTACCAGTTTGCCCTCTTCATCCACATTAATTCCCACGTCTATGACCACCGCTCCTTTTGAAACAAAGTCATCGGTAACCATCCTTGCACTGCCGGCCGCGGCTACTAAAATATCCGCTTGTCCGCAAATTTCTTCTATATTCTTGGTCCTGGTATGGCAAATTGTTACCGTTCCATGTTCCTTCAACAACAGCATGGACACCGGTTTGCCCACCACCATGCTCCTGCCTATTACAACTACCCTCTTGCCCTTAACGGGTATACCGTAGTGGTGGAGCATTTCCATAACGGCTTCCGGAGTACAGGGTGCAAACCCCGTTGGGTCCCCTTCAAATACTTTTGCCACGTTTACCGGATTTAGACAGTCAACATCCTTTTCCGGACTTACGACATGCTTTATAATATCTTCGTCTATGTGCTTAGGCAAAGGCCTGAACAGCAATATACCATGGATGGTACTATCGTCATTTATCTTGCTGATTTCTTGTGCCAAATCTGCCTGGGTCATGTCTTCGGGATACTCAAATACCCGACAGGCAATCCCAATACCCTCACATCTTTTTATGGCACTTCGTTCATAGGCCAAATCATCGGGTTTGGCGCCAAGGCGTACAATGGCCAGCCCCGGCGTTATTCCCCTGGCCTTTAGCTCTTCTACCTCCCTTAGCATCTTTTCCTTTATTTCCTCCACAACTTCCATACCCTTCATTATCTCTGCCATAGTAATACCTCCACCGTAGTTGTTATATTTATTAACGTCACCGTATTTTCCGTTGCACTTCTTTATATACACTATCCGCCCTGCTTACGGCTTCCTCCAGCATTTTATCCGCCCTGGCATTGATTTTTTCAGCATATTCCCTGTCCTTCATCAGTTTGGTATTGATATAAACATTTAAACTGCCGCCCATCAGGGCTGCCTTGCACAGCAAAACACCGACGCCTACATCGCTTATGGCCAGTTTGCTGCCCTTTTCCACCAGTTCTTCGTGAAGGGCAATGGCCTCCACCGCCCTTTCCATAATCTCCAGTGGTACGCTGCAAGCCTGTCTTAATGCCTGCTCCATAATTTCGTCCCTCTTTTTTCTTTCTTCTTCAGTATCCTTTGGCAGACCATAAGCCTTTGACAGGGGTTCAAAGGCTTTTGCGTCCTTATCCACCAGTGACATTAACTCAAGTTGCAACTGCCGGGCATCCTTTAGTATGCGCTTTATATCATCCTGTACATGCTGGTACTTTTTCTTTCCCATAGTCAAGTTAGCCACCATACTGCCCAGGGCCGTGCCCAAGGCACCGGCAAGGGCTGACGCTCCCCCGCCTCCCGGCACGGGTTCACTCGACGCCAACTTGTCCACAAACTCGTTGCATTTGCAGTCTATTATCATAATATATAGCAGCCTCCCTTTTCGTTATTTACATTCTTAAATTCATTATATAATAAGCATCGGCGATTATCCACAGATTATAATAAAGCCTCGCTAGAACAAGCCTGATATTTTCCCCGTTGCGTCCACATCAATTCTTTCTGCAGCCGGCTGCTTTGACAGGCCCGGCATTGTCATTATATCACCGGTTAATGCCACTATAAACCCCGCACCGGCGGAAATCTTCACATTCCTTACGGTGATTCTAAAGCCCTTTGGCCGGCCCAATTTCTTGGCATCGTCCGACAGGGAATACTGGGTCTTTGCCATACAAACGGGCATGTGGCCAAACCCCAACTCCTCCAATCTCTTTATTTCCTTTACCGCAGCCGGGGTATAATCCACTCCGTCAGCGCCGTATATTTCCCTGGATATGGTATCTATTTTGTCCATTAACGGCATATCATCATCGTAGACAAACCTAAACCTGTTTTCGCCGCTGTCGATTAACCTCAGCACTTCTTCGGCCAATTGGAGGCCACCTTCTCCACCTTTAGCCCAAACTTCGGACAGCGCAACGCTCACACCGTACGCCTTACATTCTTGTTCAACCAGCTCAATCTCGGCTTGGGTATCGGTGGGAAACCTGTTTATCGCAACCACAGCCGGCAACCGAAATTTCACGGTAATGTTCTCGATATGTTTTAATAGGTTGGGTATGCCCTTTTTCAGAACGTTCAAATTTTCCTTATCCAAATCCGCCCTTGCAACCCCGCCATGGTGTTTCAATGCCCTAACCGTGGCAACAATAACCACCGCCGACGGTTTTAAACTCGCCATCCTGCATTTTATATCCACAAACTTCTCCGCCCCGAGATCGGCACCAAAACCCGCCTCGGTAATGATATAATCGGCCAACTTAAGACCCATCTTTGTTGCCATTACACTGTTACAACCGTGGGCGATATTGGCAAAAGGTCCTCCATGGACAAAGGCGGGCGTGTGTTCCAATGTCTGCACCAGGTTGGGTTTCAAGGCATCCTTCAACAAGGCCGCCATTGCACCCTCGGCCTTTAAATCCCCGGCAGTAACCGGTTGATCTTCCCTTGTATACCCCACAACTATGTTTTTTAACTTGTTTTTTAAATCCTGCATATCCTTTGACAGGCAGAGGATGGCCATGACCTCTGAGGCAGCGGTAATATCGTATCCGTCCTCCCGGGGAACACCGTTTATTCGACCGTTTAACCCGTTTACGATAAACCTTAGCTGCCTGTCGTTCATGTCCACACATCTTTTTAGGATAATCTTTCTGTTATCAATGCCCAGTTTATTACCGTGAAAAATATGGTTGTCCACCATTGCCGCCAACAGATTATTAGCCGCCCCTATGGCGTGCATATCACCGGTAAAATGCAGGTTTATATCCTCCATTGGCACCACCTGGGCATATCCGCCACCGGCAGCCCCGCCCTTTATTCCAAAAACCGGACCCATGGAAGGCTCTCGCAGCGTTACCACCGCCTTCTTACCAAGCTTATTCAACGCATCGGCCAGACCCACCGATACGGTGGTCTTACCTTCACCGGCCGGGGTGGGATTGATAGCGGTAACGAGTATAAGCTTACCATCGGGCCTATCTCTCAGTTCCTTCAATAGGTTGTAGTCAATCTTTGCCTTATAATTACCGTATAACTCCAAGGCCCTGTTATCAACTCCCAATGCTTCGGCTATCTCTCGAATAGGCTTTATTTTTATGCTTTGGGCAATTTCAATATCGCTTTTGAAACCCATGTTGTACCTCCCTGATCTTTATTCTTTATACATTAATTATTTCGTATATCAAACCCGTATTTACACTAAAAATATATATAAAAACATCGTTTTTTTAAACTATGGTTATTTTTTATACGCTATGTCATAAATTGTAATCTACCGACAAGGGTATTGTATCATATTTTACAGAGATGTTATACTGATTTTACGTGCCCTTGGTTTTATACCTATTATCTTTTATTGTACGATGCATGGATGGATCGTTTCAATAAATTATAGCAAATCAACCTATTAATGCAATGAACACATTTATCTGATATTTAAAAACAGGGGGTAAAGTCCCCCTGTTTTTAAATAACCGGATAGATCAGCCTACCAGCTCTTTTGCTAAATCAGCTGCCGAAGCGGCATCCGGAGCATACCCGTCGGCACCGATTTCATCGGAGAAATTCTGGGTAACAGGCGCTCCCCCCACCATAATCTTAACTTCATCCCTTAGCCCTGCGGCCTCGATGGCTTCAATGGTTTGTTTCATGGCCGGCATGGTTGTCGTCAATAAAGCCGACATGCCAACAATATGAGGCTTATCTTTCTTAACGGCTTCAACAAACTTATGGGGTGGAACATCTATTCCCAAATCGATTACCTCGAATCCGGCTCCTTCTAGCATCATACCGACAAGGTTCTTTCCGATATCATGCAGGTCACCCTTTACCGTACCCAGAACAACTTTACCAGCCGTGGCAACGTCTTGATCGGCCATCAACGGTTTAACAACGTCCAATCCTGCATGCATGGCCCTCGCCGCTATTAATACTTCGGGTACGTACACTTCATTGTTTTTAAAAAGTACGCCTATTTCCCCCATGCCTACTATCAACGCTTCATTTACTATTTTTGAAGGTTCTACTCCTTCTTCAACAGCAGCTTCTACCAATTCCTTAACCTTTGGCGCATTACCGGCTTTCAATGCATCGGCAATCGCACGAAAATCAGCCATCTCTATAGCCCCCTTTAATTATTGTTATTTATTTCAAGGTGCTAACAACACCTTAAAATCGTCGGCACTAAACTTCCAGTTTTCCCTCTCTGAAAGCCGTTAAATAGTTTAAACAAAAATCATCTTTACCGTGGAGCAATTCAGCAGCATATACAAAGGACATTATTTTCTTGTCCAAAGGGTCCAGTATTGCACTGTCGAGGCCGGCTCCGATTGCAGAAATTAGAAATGCTTGGTTAATGAGTTTTCTGGCAGGTAAACCAAAGGATATATTGCTCAAACCACATGTGGTATGTACGCCGGGGAATTCCTCCATTATCTTTTTTATGGTTTGTATTGCCACCACACCGTAATGGGAGCCTGTACCCAATGGACGCACCATGGGATCAAGGTATATATCCTCCAATTTTACGCCTTCCTTGGTCATGGATTCAACCAGCCTGTCGGCAATTTTTACTCTGTCATCCGCGGTTTCAGGCATACCGTCATCATCCATACATAAAGCTATGATGGACGTATCATACTCCAACACCAACGGCAAAATTGAATTATACCTTTCCCTTTCACCCGTTATTGAATTGATTAAAGGCTTGCCGTTCTTGTTGGCCTTTAGGGCAAATACCAAGGCCTTTGGGTTGGGGCTGTCAATGCACAGCGGTACATCAACTACCTCCTGAACGGTATTTACCAACCATTCCAACAACTCGGGCTCCTTAAAGGGAAAGGTACCACAATTAACATCTATATAGTCGGCACCCGCTTCCACCTGTTTTGTCGCAATATCTTGCACGGCTTTTGCATCCATGGCTTCCACCGCTGACTGTACAGATTTAATGCTGGTATTAATCTTCTCGCCAATTATTATCAATATTTTCTCCTCCTGTTATGCAAAGTAATGTCAGTCAAAAATAAAAAAATAAATTTATATAGAACCAGTTTATCATAAATAGTATAAGCTTTAAGTCTATTTTAACAATAAAGAATACCAAAATCCCTGATGTATCTTGTGAACTTTGGTAATATCTTGCGGAAGGCAGCTGCCTAACAGTATTTTCGATATTGATTTGGAGACAAACCCGTCATTTTTTTGAATACTTTGCTAAAATAACTTGCATCTTCATACCCAACTTCGGAGGCAATGGCCACAATGGACATGGATGAATTCTTTAGCAGCTTCTTGGCTTCTTCAATTCTAACCTTGGTTAGGTATTCAACAAAAGTAATGCCCAGTTCCTCTTTGAATAAATGACTCAAATAATAGGGACTTATGTATATGTGCTGGGACACGTCCTCCAGGGATATATTGTTTTTATGGTTTTCCCTAATATAGTTCAAGGCTGACGCCAAGCTCTTGGCATTTTTTATATTACGGGTTTCGTATACCCTATCCAGAAAGGTGTCCAATACTTTAACAATCCAATGGCACAGCTCATCGAAGTCGTGGATGCCCGCAAGTTCTTGAATAAACCGGTAATTAAGCCCAAGCAATTTTTCCAAACTGGCACCGCCTTCAACCGCCGCCCTGGAAATGACAACAACCAGCTCCAATATGCGGGCCTTCATGGTTTCAGGGTTACCGCCGCTTTTAAAAAATATGTGTCCCAAAAGATCATTTAGTATTTCCTTTGCACCTACTCTGTCGCCCAGCCGAACCCTGCCCAATAACTCCCGTTCCTTATCCATGGGATAGGTTGTTGGACGGGCCTTACTCTCCAACAACTTTATAACTTCCTCCGCCCTCTTTTTTTCAAAGATGGCCTCGGCCAACTTTGACTGTTGTTCATTTAACTCCTTTTTCTGTTGTAGGGTGATCATTCCGGTCTTTGCTATATGATTGGCCGTGATAAATAACAACTCGGCTGCAGCTTGGACATTTCTACCGGATAAAACTTTGATCTTTCTACTGGCCACAACAAGGCCTTCCCTGTTTATATCCAAATCCTTGGTCCTGTCCAGAAATTCCTGAAGGGCTATTTCGTCCCACTCCCACATTAATACAGGACCGCAGGATATGCTGCCTAAATAAATGTCTTTAAACATTATAGGGGCCGCAAACTCGATCAAACCGGCATGGCACCTTGAAATATACGGTTCTCCCAACTGGGATGCCAATTTGCCCGCCTTGGTCATGGACTCGGTACACCGCCTTAAACCTTCGGGACAAGATCTAACTATCTTACAAAACTGGCATATACCTTCATAATCGTCGGGTATAATGGAAAACTCGCCGTCGGGATTAATAAACATAGCCCCAAGGCCGGTAGCCAAAACAAAGGAGTTTAGTATTCTTTTCAAAACCTTTTCATCAACTATATCCTGCAGCCTTATGTCCTTGTCTGCGGCCATATGGATCTCCTTTACAAAAGTATAGTTTATAAATGAAGTGTATCTTTTGATTATAGTATATTTATTTTTTTATATCAAGAATGAGGGCGCCCAATTCATTCCCACATAATTAGAAAGGGATATGGATTGTAGGCCTTGTCCTTTTGATATATCCCAAAATGCAGATGGGGCTGGAATTTGCCGGTTGTGCCCTCGGCACCGTACCCCGAGTCGCCGACATAACCAATTATCTGTCCCTTTTTTACCGTCATGCCTTCGAAAATGCCGTCCTCGTAACAGCATAAATGGGCATAATAAAAATATATGTTCCTTTTATATCTAATACCCACCCGCCATCCGCCCAGGGTGTTCCAGCCCAGACGGGTAATCTTACCGTCACTTACCGTTCGTACAGCAGTGCCCTTTTGGCAAAATATATCCGTGCCTTCATGCTTCCTGTCCCCACCGAAAGTCCTGGGATAATGCCAGTCATTGTCATATTTATAGTCTGCATTTGTGTCAATGGGAAAAACCTTATCCTTTAAAATATCGTCAATGGCATTGTGTCTAAATACCTCAAGACCAAATCCTCTTAAATTATACTTTTCTATAAATTCTTCCAATCCCCTTTTCTCGTCAAGGATTTTACGAATCTTTAGGGCCGTCTTTTTGATTTCCGTATCCGATGGGCTGTCCGCGCCCTTTAATATAAAATAGGAGGAGATATAATACCAAGGTACATTATGATTGTGCTGAGCATTAAAATATTTTTCCAATAAGTCGTCTTCAAAATCATGGAGTTCATAATACAGTCCATGATTACAGTACACACATAGTATAAAAATTATGATTATAATTAACGATAGAGATATAATAAATACTTTGGATATTTTCCCAGTATTTAATTTTATTGCCATAACTATCAACTCCAAAAAAACAAAAGAACTGTAATAACATTACAGTTCTTTTGTAATACTCCTTCCTTATACCGGGTAATAGATTACCCCTCATCGGACTGTTTGCCGTCTTGGGGCTGCCCTTTGGGTTGCTTGCCTTGGGACGACTCGTTCTTGGGTTGTTTGCCCTCGGACTGTCCGTCTTTTGGCTGTTCCTCTACCGGCTGTTTTTCTTCAGGTTGTTTTTCTTCAGGTTTTTTCTCCTCGGGTTGTTCCTCTTGGGGCTGTTTGTCTTTAGGTTGCTCTCCGCCGACGGGTTTGTCTTCGGGCTGCTCTTTCTCGGGTTGAATCTTGTCTTTTTCCATATATTCATCTTTTTTTCTTAATTCTTCCTCCTGTCTCCTTTGCTCCTCCCGCTGCTCCATTAGTATTCTCCGCTTCAGATAATGCACATCATCGTTCATATCAACTTCTATTTCCACGCCAAAGATTTCTTTTATCAACCGTTGCTTATCCCTTTGGTAGACACCCCAATAACTGATACCGTCGATATCCAAAAAATCACCGTCTATCTTGTAGGTTTTTATATCGTCCATGGTAAGATCCTTTGCGAAAAATGCCAAAGTCGCAATTTTGGTAAAATCCAGATCGGTATATACCTTTTCCTTAACAAGGCTATATATTTGGGGAATGTTTTTCAGCTGATCCAGCCTAAGCAGCTGGTTAAAGATGGCCATAATAACCCTTTGCTGCCTTTCTACCCTGTCTATGTCACCCTTGGGGGTGTACCGCCATCTGCTGTAATCCATAACCTGCTGCCCTGTTAACTTTTGTTTTCCTATCTTCAGTTCCCTGTTCCCCAACTTCACCGGCACGTCTACTGCCAGCTCTAAACCTCCCATTGCATCGATTATTTCCTCTACTACGTCCATGCCAAGTCCCACATGATAGTTGATTGGAATGCCGCCCAGAAAGTCAGTCACCGTTTCCCGGGTTAAGGCAAAGCCGGCCCCATTAAGACCTCCGCCATGGGCAAAGGCGCTGTTTATTTTATCGTAGGTATTGACACGGGGAATTAGCACATATGTATCCCTGGGTATGGACAAAACGGCAATCTTTTTATTGACGAAATCTACCGAAAACAACATGATGGTGTCTGTCCTAAAAGCGCCCATGGTCTTAAGCCGCTGTTCATTTAGATCCAAACCCAGCAGCAGAATATTAACCCTACCCTTCATAAAACCGTAATCTATGTCGTATTGCCGTACGTTTGCCCTTGCTGTTTTTAACTCGTAATTATCCGATGATTCCGTCTCAAAAACCTTTACCGGGTTGCTCATCTGATGAACAAAATAGCCTGCGACGCCTCCGAGGATTAAACAAATGCTAATAACCGATATTATAACCTTTGATTTCATGGAAGGATTCCTCTCTTAATTCATATTAATGTAACAAAATCCTGCTATACAATTATATGCCCATATTATAAATAATTTCAATTGAAATCCCTTGTTTTTAATATATTTTTAATAGTTTTACGCTGTTGATCTAGATCTTATTTTCCATCGAAGAATTTTCTTTAAAGATAATGCTTTTATATTTTGCAATGTCTGCTATTTAACTGCGATATGGGCAAAATGCCAAAATAGGAATTGTGAATACAAATTTTTCAATAAGAGATAATAAAGAACGATAAATCAAAAGCAGCGCTGGGGTGATGGCTTTGTCAATTATATTTGTGGTGATAATACGGTCTTTTATATCATTTTTCTCCCTGCTTATCCTGGTACGCATCATGGGCAAGCAACAAGTATCCGAACTTACCTTTTTTGATTATATAGTAGGTATCACCATTGGCTCCATTGCCTCCACCCTATCGGTACAGGTGAACCAAAATACCCTTGCCACCTTGGTAGGCATGGCCATGTGGATATTGCTGCCCCTTTTATTGGCTTTCTTATGTCTGCACATCGTCTGGATCCGTAAGATGGTGGAAGGTGAGGCAACGGTGGTTATTGAAAACGGAAAGATACTGGATAACAACCTGAAAAAAGTGAGGATTTCCATTGATGACCTATTATCCCAACTTAGAGTTCAAGGCGTGTTCGATATAACCGACGTTGAATTTGCTTTGTTGGAAACCAACGGCCGGCTTAGCGTACAGAAAAAATCCCAAAAACAGCCGGTCACTGCCGGCGACTTAAACATTCCAACCCAGTATAAGGGATTGCCTACAAACCTGGTAAACGGAGGAATACTTCTATCGGATGCCCTACAATCCTTGAACCTGTCCAAAGCTTGGCTGCACCATCAACTTATGAAACATAATATACATGACATCAGCGAGATAGCATTGGCCCAACTGGATACCACGGGTAAACTGTATGTCGATCTTAAGGGAGATAAGCCCTATTATATAATCGATACTACCACTTAAAAAGTAAGGAGGTATTGTATTTGAAAAAAACAATTTTATTATTGGTATTCCTTAAACCTTTTTTTATTTTCGGTATATAGCTGCACTTTTTTTAAAGGATCGTTGGACAGCAGCAGCCAATTTTCCAAACAACTGGCTGGAACGGAAAGCTATATTAACAAGGAAAAATGGGAAGAAGCAAAGAGCAGTCTAAAAAGTACAGAAAAAACCTGGCAAAAAATCAAACCGTTACTGCAGATAGATATAGACCATGACTACGTTAATGATATAGAAGATAACTTTGTAAAACTAAAGGCATATTTGAAAGAACGGGATAAATCCAACAGCTCTGCCACTATTATGCTAATCCAACGGCTGTGGCAGCAAATCGACCAAATGTAATCCCACCACGGCCGGTACTTTTTTATCTTGGCATGTTACAGACCCCCCTATTAAATTATAATCACGTCTGGTCTATCCGCGCCAATATATCATCGAATATTTTACACCTTGCATCATTCCAGTGGATACACCCGTCACAGCTTAAGGGCTGATCGGAATGTATATTTTGTACTGACTTTAGGGCGCTTTCCCTGGACCTGTACTCCGGACAAACCGAGGCCACGTACATCTTCTGTTGCTTGCTTGGGGATTCCAATATTTATTCCTCCTTTTATATTCACAAAATATAATCTATCTGTATTGTTTGTTTAGCCATTTAATTTTATCCATGATTTTTTAAATACTGTCACGCCATTGCCTTTTTCTCGCCTTCCTTTGCTTCAACCCCATCCTTTGACATGTTGCTCCATTTACCGCATCTGTCTCCCCATCTGGCGACTACCTTGTCATCGGCAATAAACTGCACAACTTCGCAAATGTTCTCGCATCCGCCGCATTCAAAACTTTTTGTCTTATAATTTATATCCGCCACATCAAAACCTTTAAATGAAGTATGCCCGGTTTTCTCATAGTGTTCCTTGGCCAGTATGGCAACCCCTATGGCTCCCATGACATCAAAGTTTTTCGGTATATAAATTTCCTTTTCCAACAGCTTTTCAAAGGCCCTTTTAATACCGACGTTAGCAGCCACACCGCCCTGGAATACTATGGGTTCTATGATTTCCTTGCCCTTGCCCAGGTTGTTTATAAAATTTCTTACCAATGCCTCACACAATCCGTTGATAATGTCTTCCTCGTTATAACCCAGCTGCTGCTTATGTATCATATCGGATTCTGCAAAAACCGCACACCTGCCTGCAATTCTTACGGGTGTGGTGGATTTTAACGCCTTGATACCAAATTCCTCAATGGGCACGTTTAGCCTGCTGGCCTGCCTGTCCAAAAAGGATCCGGTACCTGCAGCGCATACTGTATTCATGGCAAAATCAACGATTACGCCATCCCTGATAATTATTATTTTGGAATCCTGGCCGCCTATCTCCAGTACGGTTTTCACGTCAGGCACAAAGGTAATGGCCGCAACGCCGTGGGCCGTTATTTCGTTTTTGACCACGTCGGCGCCCAGCATCAACGAAGCCAGATTTCTACCGCTCCCGGTAACACCTACGCTTAGGATTTTAAAACCGGCTGGCAGTCTTTTATGTAAAAGGTTTAGACCGTGCTTGAGCATTAGGATTGGTTTTCCTTCCGTCCTTAAATACAGCTTTTCTATTACTTGGTTATCATCATCCATTACTATTAAATTGATACTGACCGATCCTACATCAACACCTAAATATCCACTGTACACTTTGATTTACTCCTTTCTTTTTTCCTGAGTATCATATCAACAAAGGCCTCCAGGCGTGTGTTATAACCCGTTTCTCCTGTAAGTTCATCCACCACCAGTGTCATTATGGGTATGCCGGTATCCTTCCGAATGGTTGGCAATACACTTTCGGCCACTATCTCGGGCATACAGCCAAAGGGCAGTATTTGAATTATCCCGTCGTAGCCTTTCCTACTGTACAATAGAGTATGTCCTACGCATTCCCTTCCATGTCCCCCTACGCACAGCGGTATATACGGCTTTGCAGCCCTTTCCACTTCGTTCTCCCTATGACCCGGCCTAAAAAAGCGGCGGGTGACATTATCATCAATCCACCTGCTTATGGACAACGATCTGTCCACCTCCACACCCATGTTCCCCAGCTTTTGTTCAACATTCAAGTTAACGTATGGTTCTATGATGGTGTATATCTCGCCTACAATGCCGATTTTCAATGGATTGAGTCCCCTATGAATATCTATGGACAATAGTTTTTGTTTGTACTTTCTGATAACGTCTAAAATTTCATAGGGACCCGTTACTTTCAGTACCTCCCTTTTAAAGTCGGCATAGACGGTATCGGTCTCGTATTTTCTCTTTTCCCGGGGCCTTATCTTAAAGGTCATATATTCCAGTTCGTCAATCTCTTTGACCACTTGAAAGGCGGCACGCCCCACCTTATATATTTTGGCCAGGCTATGGCCGGTGAACAGCTTTTTAATGGGCTGTAAAAACCTTTTTAAACTGTCTTGTAACGGATCAATAATTATAAAGTCTATGTCATAACCCATGTCCTTTAAGATTTCTTTTTGTACAATCCCGTAATACCCAAATCGACAGGGCCCGCAACTGCCCGATAGGATGACGGTATCCGCCCCCCGCTCTATACAGTCCAAATAGTTGCCTAAATTCACCTTAAGCGGCAGGCATGCGGACTCCGGAGAGCATTTGGTGCCTATCTCCAGCGTGCTTTTATTACAGGGTTTGGGAATGACCACATCCATCCCCAATCCTTCAAAAAAGGCTTTAGCAGCTATATATGTATTTCCCATGTGTGGAAAGGTTATTTTCATGTTCCTTCCTCCGTATTACCATATCTATAAAGGCATCCAGCCTGGTATTCATCCCGGCTTCGCCCGTGTGCTCGTCAATATTGAACAATGCAATTGGGATGTTGGTTTCCCGCCTGATTTTGCGCTCCGCCAGTTCGGCAATTAAGGAATCAATACCGCATGCAAAGGCACTTAGGTATATAACACCGTCCACCGAGAAATCCTTTACATAGTACATCGACGCGCCATAAAGCTTGCGGCCGAAGCTCCAGAACATCGGTTTGCTAAGCATCCCTGCATGTTTATCGATTTCCCTTTCCAATACCATCTCCGGGGTGATTACCCTTATCCCCCGTTGCTGTAGTTTTGATATTATGTTCATATTTGCGTAATGATCATATAAAACATAGGGATGGCCTATTAATGCTATGGTGATGGTATGTTCCCTATTTTTCGAAACCTTAAGGGATGCCTTGTTAAAATACCATGGAATAACCCCCATCTTACACTGTTCTTCGAAGGTGCTCTGGCTTTGTACTGCCTTCCTATAGGAATTTTTTATCTGTTTCATGTTAAAACCCAAGGAAGCGCCAAGTTGGTAAAAGCCTTTTATAAAATTTGATCTGGGCTTGTGCAGGTTGTGTTCCAGCAATAACATTTTGGGCATATCCTTTATGGTGTTTTTGACCATTTCAGGCAAACCACAAAATTTAGGACATATATACTCCCATTGTTTTATGCTTACTATCCTGGGTATAAAAATATAATCTACCTTCCCCTTAAGAAATTCCACATGGCCATGAAACAACTTAACCGGTAAGCATGCATCGTCCACACAGTTTTTTACCCCCAAGTCGAGTATGCGCTTATTTGTGGGGGGAGATGTTACAACCTCAAGCCCCAGCTCCGTTAAAAAGGTTTCCCATAACGCACCGTAATGGAAATACAGCAGGCCCCTTGGCATTCCTATTTTCATTTAAAATCACCCCTTTAACAGCACTAAATAGTATTATGTACTGAAAAATAGAAAAATATAACTATAACCGTTAAAGTAAACATAGTTCCCCATAATGTGATTGAATATTTAAAGTTTGTTTTTTCCTTGGCCATACCCTTGACCTGTAATGTTCCGGATGTTTTCAAGATATGTTGTATATCCCGACGGTTTGAGATATACTAACAATTAGAGTTGGATGGGAGGTATACGGATATGAAAAATGTAAAGATACGCTTGGAATCGGCTCAAGACGTAAAGAACTTTGTGGCAAAGGTGTCAAACTGTGCTCACGAAATCGACTTAAAATCGGGAAGGCACAACGTTGACGCAAAGTCAATCCTTGGCATATTCAGCCTTGACCTTAGCAAACCCGCTACCCTGTCCGTCCATTGTAAAAGGGATAATTGCAAAGAATGTTCACAACTCTTTCAGGACATTAAAGAATATATTGTCGACTAACATAGGGAGCAACTTTTTTCGGTAAAATGAAGGGGATGGTCCCCTTTAAATATACTTTCTCATGTGACTTAGGGCCGTTTTTTCCAATCTCGATACCTGGGCCTGGGAAATGCCTATTTCTTCTGCAACCTCCATTTGGGTACGCCCTTCAAAAAACCTTAGGGAGAGTATAAGTTTTTCCCTGTCATTCAACTTTCTCAACGCTTCTCTCAAAGCGATTCCTTCCAACCATGTTTCGTCCTGGTTCTTGTCATCGCTTACCTGATCCATGACATATATTGCGTCTCCACCGTCGTGGTAAATAGGCTCAAATAGGGAAATGGGATCCTGGATGGCGTCCAGGGCAAAAACCACTTCTTCCCTGGATAAATTTAATTCTTTGGCAATTTCCGATATCGTGGGTTCCTTGGAGTTTTTATTTATCAGCTGATCCCTGACCTGTAACGCCTTATAAGCAATATCCCTAAGCGATCTGCTTACCCTTATGGAATTATTGTCCCTTAGATATCTTCTTATTTCACCGATAATCATGGGTACGGCATAGGTAGAAAACTTCACATTCTGACTTACATCAAAATTATCGATTGCTTTAATCAAGCCTATACATCCTACTTGAAACAAATCATCCACATGTTCGCCCCTGTTATTAAATCGCTGGATAACGCTCAATACCAACCTTAAATTACCTTTTATGAACTCTTCCCTTGCGCTTTGGTCTCCGTTATGCATCCTTTTGAAAAGCTCTTTCATCTTTTCGTTTGTTAATACAGGAAGTTTTGAAGTATTAACCCCACATATTTCAACTTTGTTTATTAGCATAGTCATTCCTCCATCCCCAGCATTGAAGTGGCTATAAGTTCATTATTGCCAGCAAAAAAAAAAATATTCACCGGGGATGGATGAATGTCTAAAGGCAAAATTATACCATTCTGTTAATTTCTTTTTTAAGGCGTTTTATTATTCGCTTTTCCAGTCGGGATATATAAGATTGAGATATACCCAGCATATCTGCCACTTCCTTTTGCGTCTTTTCTATACCGTCGTCCAATCCAAACCTCAGTTCCATGATCTTCTTTTCCCGTTCCGTCAGCTTTTCCATGGCTATGGCAAGCAATTCTTTATCTACCTCGTCTTCAATATATTTGTATACCAGATCATTTTCGGTGCCCAGTATATCGGACAGCAAAAGTTCATTGCCGTCCCAATCTATATTAAGGGGCTCGTCAAAGGAGATTTCAGCCTTTATCTTGCAATTTCGCCTTAAATACATTAAAATCTCATTTTCAATACACCTTGAAGCATAGGTGGCAAGCTTGATCTTTTTTGCTGGATCAAAGGTATTTACCGCCTTTATAAGTCCTATGGTACCAATAGAAACCAAGTCCTCCACGCCTATACCCGTATTCTCAAATTTCCTTGCTATATAAACAACCAGTCTTAAATTCCTTTCAATTAGTATTGATTTTACTGAAATATCGCCTTTGCTTAAACGCTCTACAAGTACTACTTCCTCGGCACTTGTCAGAGGAGGGGGAAGGGCTCCGCTGCCGCTTATGTAATATATCTGGCCCTTTATCAATAATTTGATCTTTTTATACAGTTTTATAACCAGCCATCTATACATAAAGAGTATATCTTTATATGATTTCTCCATTCCCTCAACTCCCAGTAATCAATTAATAATCTCGGGGTTTAACAGCGCATCATAATCATTACCCGCGGAAAAGGGTTTGTTGTATATTCCGACTATAACGTCCTCCAGCTCTTTCTTGTCCTTTTCTTCCACCACATACACCTTATCCGGTTTAAAACCTATAAGTATTCCCTTTTCCCTACCCAAGGACGTAAAGGGTATTACCCTAAACCTGTATATCCACGAAGAATTTGCAATGATATTTATCGCATTATATAGGTTTTCCTCAATTCCTTCCGTGTATATCCTCTGCACTTCCTCGGGTAACAATTGCTTAAGCGCCTTAAAATGAACCACCATGACCGGAACCCTGGTAACCGGATCACATAATGTATTGCCGGTATCGATCAGTGCCCTGAAAACCTTACTTACACCGTCGAAAATAACTTCCACCCAAACAAAATAATCATCCTTAAGCCTCCGTTTTTTTATGATACTCCAGCTTTGCTCAAAGATAATGTAGGCTATAATCGATGTCAAAACCAAAGTTTTAAAAGGAAATTCCTTTATATAAAAGGCTCCGTTTATTATGGTTATTTCTCTTTTGAAAAGGTAAAATAGACCAAAGGCCGCCCCCCCGAAAACAAACGTAACCATATAAAAAATCATGGTAAGCCTCAATAATTGTAATACCCCGGTTACCGGAAAACATATTAAAACCATTAATATGGACAACAAAATCTTCATCGAAATATTATTAAAGAAAACCAAATGGGGTGAAAACACCATGACGGCATACACCGCCCCCAACAGGGCACCGCACAGCATTCTCCACCATTTAGGCCTAATCTTGGCGGCCTTGGTACATACCCACAGCAATATGTAATTCATAATCAGGTTATCGAGGAATAATACATCAACGTATATTTTCGATGTCACCAAATACTCTCCCTGGACTTAATTCTCACATAAGAATATTCTCAGCTACCATATTTTATGACTATTATACAATATATAGAATTCAAAACTTGTAGAAATGTGATTTAAGGAAATAAAAAATATACGACAAAATAAAAAAAGACGATTGGATAAATCGTCCTTTTAATATAATTTTTAAAAACAGGTTGATTATTTATTTCTGTTCCGTCTGAGAAATGTGGGTATGTCCAATTCATCCATATCAAATTCCATGGGCCCGACTCTGTCTTCCAATGCATCTCCGCTTTTTCCCTTAAATGACTTCTCTCGACCCTTTCCTTCAAAGCCCGTGGCAATCACTGTAATATGTACCTCATCCTTTATACTGTCGTCTATTACCGCACCGAAAATTATGTTTGCATTGGGATCTGCTGCCTGCGATACCATTTCGGCCGCCTCGTTTACTTCAAACAGACCAAGATTGGGGCCACCGGTAATATTGAGCAAGACCCCTCTTGCCCCTTCTATAGAGGTTTCCAACAAAGGACTGTGTATGGCCTGTTTAGCGGCCTCCACCGCCCTATTATCGCCGCTGCCCCTGCCGATACCCATGTGGGCCAGGCCCTTTTCCTTCATAATTGTCCTGACATCGGCAAAGTCTAAATTTACCAGACCGGGCACCGCTATTAAATCTGAAATACCCTGAACGCCCTGTCTCAAAACATCATCGGCCACCTTAAAGGCCTCCAGTATTGATGTCCTTTTTTCTATAACCTGCAGCAATCTGTCATTGGGAATGGTTATTAACGTGTCCACCTTCTCCTTCAAGTCGTTTATACCCTTTTCGGCATTCAGCATCCTTTGTCTGCCTTCAAATAAAAAGGGTTTGGTAACAACTCCTACGGTTAATATATTCAACTCCTTAGCAATATCAGCCACTATAGGTGCCGCACCGGTGCCGGTGCCCCCTCCCATACCGGCCGTCACAAACACCATATCTGCTCCCTTTATTGCCTGCAGAATTTCTTCCCTGCTCTCCTCGGCGGCCTTTTGTCCGATTTCCGGGTTGGCACCCGCTCCAAGGCCTTTGGTAATCTTTTCACCTATTTGTATCTTTTGATTGGCCTGGGATTGGTATAATGCCTGTTTGTCGGTATTTATAGCTATAAACTCAACGCCCTTGAGTCCAATCTGGATCATTCTGTTTACGGCATTATTTCCGCCGCCACCCACCCCTATAACTTTAATCTGAGCAAACTCCTCTGTACTGATATCAAATTCAAGCACATTACTACCTCCCTTTACATAATTACCGTATCATTTATAGCTTTTAAAAAAAATCGCTTAATACTTGTTTAATCTTGTTAACAAACACCGGCGCCTTTTTTGATCTTCTTCTTCTGTATCTTCTTCCCGTGACCCGACCTTGAAAATCCGAACTTTCTCTTTTATATGTATTTTCATATATATATTTTACCAGACCAACGGCAAGGGAATATATAGGACTTGTTGCTCCTATAAATTTTGATTTCCCTATCCTGGGCGTCTGCCCTAATACCTCCTCCCCGACTTGTACAGCTCCCTGTAACATGGCCAGACCGCCTCCCGTAAGCACTACCCTCGAACCTACATTATCACCGTACCCCGAACCTTTTATTTCATGTTTTATTATAGCAAACATCTCCTGAACCCTTGCCAACATTATTTCCCTTGCTCTGTCAATATCTATATCATAGGGTTGTTTGTCAATATCTGCATCATAGGATTGATTGTAATTTAGATAAGATACGTCCGTTGTACCGTCATTGTCAAGGTCAGAATCCCACAGTCCATATTTCCTTTTTATTTCTTCGGCCAGTTTAAAATTAATATTTAGACCAACCGACAAATCATTGCTGATATGGTCTCCGCCCACAGGGATGTATTTAACATATTTCAACAACCCCTTTTGAAAAATCCCCAGTTCGGTTTTCCCGGCACCTACGTTTACCAATACACATCCCTGTTCCATCTCATCCTTTGTAAGAACGGCGCTTGCATCTGCCAAGGGTTCCAGGATCAGTCCTTTAACCTCTAAGCCGGCATTCTTTACACACCTTTCTATGGTATTTATGATTGTTGTAGAGGCGACCAATACATCGGCTTCCAACTCCAGCCTGCTGCCTTCCATCCCCACGGGATCCGCAATTTTACCGTAACCGTCCACGATATATTGAACCGGCAATATATCGAGTATTTTGCTATCGGGCGTCATTTCCGGCTTCTTTGTCTCTTCCGTAACCTCATACACGTGCTCGTGGGTGATCACCCCGTCATGACCTGGGATACCAACTGTTCCTCTACTTCTTACAAACCTTACATGTCGGCTGGATATGTTGACATATACCCCGGCAATCTTTTTGTTGGACATGTACTCCGCCTTTTTCAAGGCTGATGCAATGGCACCGGAAGTATTATCCATATCCACTATCATTCCTTTTTCCATACCTGTACATAGACTTGTACCCACACCTGTTACCTGTAAACCATCCCCTTTACCGATTTCTCCGACAACAATAGATACCTTTGATGTTCCAATGTCTAGGCCTGCTATAACTTCGTTCATTCCCATTAACGCCCCCTTGCTAAATGACTATTTTCGGTTTTTTAGGCTCTCTAAAAGATATCTCCTAAGCAAGGCAAAGTTTTTAAACAGCCTGCTTCCAAAGGCAAAGATAGCTGCCAAATATATAGGTACGTCTAGCCTATCGCCTATATATACCAAAACGGCTGCTAAAATAGCATTACCGAAAAAACCTGATATAAATACATCGGTTTGAAATTTCTTTTCAATACTGGCCCTTATACCGCCGAAAACCGAATCCAGGGCTGCAAGCACGGCAATAGACATGTATGAGGAATAGGCTGCAGGTATATTAATATCCAAAAGCAGTCCTATAATTATTCCAACTATTACACCGATCACCGGTAACAACATGATTATTCACCTTCTTTTACAGGTTTTGCGTAATTAAATTCCACCTGGCCGTAATATCTCGGTATTTCAACATTATCCACGGGCTTTACACTTACTTCCAGTCCCCACATCTGCAGATAATGATATAAACCGTCATGTTCATCCATCAGTATGTTATAAAGGGCCTTGGTATCGCCTATGGCCTTAACTACAAAGGGAGGGGTAAACCTTGAGCCTGAAATGTTTATCGTTGGACCTCCGCATTTTATGGGCGTATTTGCCACTATCCTTTGATCATTAATGGAAATGGCCTCTGCACCTGCTGCATTAAGGGCGTTTACCACGAGGAGCAAATCCTCATCGTGTACAAGGTAGCTGTTTAAATCCACGCCATCCTCCAGCGGTCCTTTGCTATCATCGATAATTATTTCTATCCCCGGCCCCTGTACGTCTTCCAACCCTGCCATTAACCTTGTATTGTTTAATTCATTTCTTATTCTTTCAATGCTGACGTCCTTTTCAGCTAAAAACTCCTCGTGTTCCCATAGGGTATTCTCAAGGCTTCGCATCCTTTCGGACAGTTTTTCCTTTTGTATAGTCAGCCGTGTAATGTCCTGAAGCATGCTTTCTATCCTTTTAATAGATGATATTTCCTCGGTATTTCTTAAATTCCCGTATTTTCCGGTAAGTAAAAAGCCTAATAACACGCAGATAATGGTAATTATAATTTGTCCCCTATACTTTCTCATGTCTATCATCTATTTTCCTTCTAAAATAGGTTGCGCAAACCTATTTTCTAAATTTCCTTTATACTTTGGTATTATAATTTTATCATGTTTTTTGATATCTATGGAAATATTAATAACATTAAAGTAATCCACCACACCGCCTATCAACATTAAAGCGGATTCCAAATTATTAGGATCTCCGATGGCCTTTATTATAAAAGGAGTGGAATAGGAATTGGTATTTATATTTATAAACCTGCCTGCATTACGGATTTCAGTGGTGGATACAATCCTTTCTTCGTTAATTGAAATGGCCTCCGCTCCCGCTGCATTGAGTTCATTTACTATCCTTAACAAATCCTCGTCGGTAATGGTGTTAATTGTCCCGGTAAATTCGTCTATGGTCTGGGTTTTCATATCAACGGTTACAACAATGCCGGGCCCCTCCACATCCGACAGACCTGCCAAAATCCTTATCCTCTCCAGCTCTTTATACATGGTATCAGTTATCTTGTCCACGTCCTGTGCGGCATCTTCATATTCCTTTATTCTTTGCTGGAATTCCTTTATCTGGTTTTCCAGGCTTTCATTTTCTTCGGTCAATCTTTGGACTTTGTTTGATAGTTCCTGAGCCCTTTGAAGGGATACACTTCCTCCTACCTTTTGCACGCTTTTGAACTGAATGGCCAAAACAATGCCCAGTATTACCGAAACCAACATCAAGGCTATGTATTGTCCAGTTCTAGCCTTCATTCCCTTCACCCTTGCCTTCCAAAGGTTTGAAAATAGCCTGTCCGTCAATACTCACATCCAGTATCCCCCTGATGTTGCCCTTCTGTCTTAAATCTTCCAAAGCAATTTTCATCCATTTAAGTTTATTCTCAAAGTTTCTTGTGTCACCCATTATTACTTCTATCCCTTCCCTGGAAAATATAATTATGTTATCCGGTCTTTCTAAATTGACTTCGGAAATGTATTCAAACATTCCGCTTTCCTCTATTGAACCCATTACTTCTTTCAAAGCTTGTCCCTGTTGAGGGTCTGCTATAGCTATTTCTTCACCCAGGGAAAAATTACTGATAGTCAGCCTATTGATTATAGGTTTATCTATCATACTTGTGTCATCAACAACTTCCAATACTACTCCCTGGCTGTCTATTCCGATATATGAGCCCAAATAAGGTATTAGGTAGCTTATCTGTCTTTCGGTTATTTCTATGACTATTTCGTCAGGCAATCGCCTGTATATATTATCCACTACGATATAGGGATTTTGTTCAATGCTTTTAACCACTTCACCCAATTTTATCTTAAAAATATTTTCACCCTGGGTAATACCCGATAGCTTGATAATTTGATTATACCGTAATTTTTCGTTTCCTAAAACACTAATTTTCTTTATATTGAAAACGTCGGTACCCAGCAACACCACGCCAAAGGCAAGTAAAATCAACAAAATAAACAATACTACATGGAACTTACGTTTCCTTCTTTTTATTCGTTTCATAGCCAGAACACCTTTATTGTCCATCTTCTAACCTGCATAATTGTAATTTTTCAAACGCAAGATATTCTATCTATCCTTGCACCCAACTGATTTAGAGCCTTATCCAAACCGTCGTATCCTCTGTCTATATATTTAACATTATTAACCACCGTATTTCCATGGGCAGCCAGTCCCGCCAGCACCAGTGCGGCTCCGCCCCTGAGATCATGGGCAGTTACTTGGCAGCCGTTAAGCCTTTCAACACCCTTTACTATGGCTGTCCTGCCGTCAACATGAATTTGCGCACCCATACGAACCAGCTCTTGCACGTGTTTATATCTATTTTCAAAAATGGTTTCTATAAACACTGTTGTGCCGTCGGCAACGGACATGGCCGCCATCATGGGTGCCTGCATATCGGTGGGGAACCCCGGATAGGGCAAGGTTTTTATAACGTCTTTTGCTTTTAGCCGACCCTTACCCCTTACCCTTATGCTGTTTTTATGGTTTGTTACATCGCATCCGCACTCCTTTAACTTAACTAAAACGGTATGGATGTGCTGGGGAATAATATTTTTAATCAGTACATACCCCTGAGTAATGGCGGCGGCTAACATGTACGTTCCTGCCACTATTCTGTCGGGGATGATTCTATATTCAACCCTGTTTATCCTTGAAAAGCCTTCTATGTATATGGTACTTGTACCTGCACCATATATATTACAGCCGAGGACATTCAAAAAATCCTGCAAGTCCACTATTTCGGGCTCCTTGGCAGCATTTCTTATTATTGTCCTGCCGCGGGCAAAAACCGACGCCAGCATAATGTTTTCGGTGGCCCCCACACTTGGGTAATCCAGGTGTATGTCGGTTCCCACCAGTTCCTTTGCTTCGCAGTATAAATGTCCATTTTCTTCGTTAATTATCGTGCCCAGTTGTTTTAGTCCCTTTAGATGTAAGTCGATGGGCCGTAGACCTATCTCACAACCACCGGGATATGTAAGTTGTACCTTTCCCAATTTACCTAATATTGAGCCCAGTAATATAACCGAAGAACGCATCTCCTTTACCAATTGGTCGGGTAATACCCATTGATCCACCCCGGAGGAATCAACTACTACCGTCGAACCCTCTCTTTTTACTTTGCAACCCACCATGGTCATTATTTTAAGCATATAATCTACGTCCAACAATTTTGGACAATCCAGAATAACCACTTCTTTATCACTTATTATCGAAGCCGCAAGGATGGGTAGTACTGAATTTTTTGCCCCGGCTACGGTAACTTCTCCCTTAAGTCTTGTCGGCCCATATATTGACAGCCTATCCAATTAGTGCACCTCCAGGCGTATATTTTTTTACAAGAAGTAAAGTAGTATTATATAACTATTGTATGCACACGGTCATAAGGTGTTACTGTCATGGGCCTTTGATACCAACGAACAAACCTCTTTATATATCCTGTCAACGGCATCCTTCGGGGCGATTTCCCTGCTGTTTTTTTCCATTTCACTTAATTTATTTTTATCCATGAGTAAATCGTATACCGCCTTTGTGAAGGAAAAACCGCTGTCTAATTGGCTTTCTAAAAAGACGACAGCCGCGCCCTCCTTTTCGAGGGCCCTGGCGTTGTATTCCTGGTGATTGCCTGTTACATAAGGTGAAGGTATCAACACCGCCGGTTTGCCGGCAGCCGTTATCTCGGCCAATGCTGTGGCTCCCGCCCTGGACACCACCAAATCCGCACAGGCTATTGCTTGGGCCATGTCCTTTATATATGGCTTAACCTTAACGTTGGGATGATCCTTTAACCGTATCCCCCGCCCCCCAAATTCATTTATCACCCTATCATATTGGTTTTGGCCTGTGGAATGTATCACCTGTATATTCTTTCTGTTTTTTATAATGTCATCTATGAGTTCCACCATTGCCTGGTTAATTCTTAAGGCACCCCTGCTACCGCCTACACCCAGTACCGTGGGTACGTCCGTCTTAAGGCCTAATCTTTCCCTGCTGTCCTCTTTGGACGCTTCAAAAAATTCCTTGCGTACAGGATTGCCGGTTAGAACCGTCTTATTTCCCTTGGGGAAAAACCTGAAAGATTCTTTGAAGCTTACGGCAATTCTGTCGGCAAACCTGGCTAATATCCTATTGGATATACCCGGTAGGACATTTTGTTCATGGATCAGAGTGGGTATCCCGTATAACGAAGCGATAAATATAACGGGACCGCTGACATACCCCCCCGTACCTATTACCACATGGGGTTTAAACCTTTTTATGAACCTTTTAGCATCCCCTAAACCCAGTATTAATTCCTTTAATACAGCGATATTTTCAAGGGAAATTTTCCGTTTAAATCCTTTAACCCTTATCATTTCAAAGTCAAAACCCTCACCGGGTACCAATTGCCTTTCCAAACCGTCTTTTGTACCTACAAAAACTATTTTTACATCCTCTACTTTTTCTTTTATATGCTTTGCTATGGCAATACCCGGATAAATATGCCCACCCGTACCCCCGCCGGTAATCATTACTCTCATCAAACTTCAACTCCTAATTCATCTTGGCATACCTTGATATATTAAGCAATATACCAACACTCGCCATTGTTATAACCAGTGAAGAACCACCGTATGTAATAAAGGGTAAGGGCACACCGGTGGGCGGCACCGATGACGTGACCACCGCTATATTTAATATAACCTGTAGAGCGATCATAGACGTTATCCCGGTGGCTACAAAACACGAAAAGCTATCGGGTGCCGTTATGGCTATTTTGATCCCCCTCCAGATTAATACCATAAAAAGGATAATTACTGTTACGGCGCCTATAAAACCCAATTCCTCACCAATTATGGCAAATATAAAGTCTGTCTGGGGTTCAGGTATGTATAAGTATTTTTGCATGCTATTGGCCAAACCTGTGCCGAACAGACCGCCGGAACCTAAAGAATACAAGGATTGTATTACCTGGTAACCTGTATCCAAGGGATCGCTCCACGGATCGGTAAAGGACATTAAACGTTCCATTCGATATTCCGCCGAGGTGACAAAATACGCCGCACCGGCTCCTCCCAGTACTATTAAGATAATTAAATGCCATAGCTTGGTTCCACCGACAAACATCAGGATGAAACCCAGCATCACAATAATACCCGCAGTACTTAAATTAGGCTGTTTTATTATTAAACCAAACAATATTATTAGTACTATCACATAAGGCAATACTCCCTTGGTAAAGGTGGTCATGGCCTCCTTTTTCCTTGCCATGCTGGATGCCATATAAAGAATAAGGGCCAATTTGGCCACCTCCGACGGCTGGATCCTAAAACTGCCGATGCCCAACCATCTAACGGCCTCATTGGTTTCAATACCCACACCGGGTATAAACAGAGCGGCCAACATAATGATGCTGACCAATAATAACGGCTTTCCGAACTTCTCCAATCTCCAGTAATCAAAATTCATGGTAAAAATCATTGCCAGCAGCCCAACCGCCGCCCATCCCAACTGCCGCTTGAAAAAATAATAATAATCGCCAAATCTATGGAAGGCATAGTAATAACTTGCACTAAATATCATAACTATACCGATGGACACTAGTAGTATGGTGGTAAATAATACGGGATAATCACATGTTTTTCTGGGCATTTACCTACCTCCTCAAATTGCCAACGGCCTTCTTGTACAGCCTGCCCCTTTCTTCAAAATCCTTAAACATATCCCAGCTGGCGCAGGCAGGGGATAACAGGACACAATCTCCCCCTTGGGCCAGTTGACTTGATTTGTCCACCGCTTCTTCTAAAGACGATACCTTATGTATATTTTTGAATCCCAGACGTATTGCCTGGGCCTCTATTCTGTTTGCAGCCTCCCCCAGCAACACCAGTTCTTTTACCTTACCGAAAAAGTGTTTTATAAGCGGGCTGAAATCACTACCCTTATCCATGCCACCGGCAATCAGGATTATAGGCCTGGCCATTGCATTTATCGCCTTAATCGAGGCCTCCGGATTGGTACCCTTGGAATCGTTGTAGTACTCAACGCCGCCTATGGTATCAACATACTCAAGCCTGTGTTCCACGCCGGGGAACTTTATCAAGGCCCTGCCGATATCATTAACGGCAACACCGGCTAAAAATCCGATCAAACACGCTGCCAAGGCATTTTCTATATTGTGCTCGCCCGGCATCTTAAGATCTTGGACCGAACAAACCGGCATTTTTTTATTGTCCATTGAAATTACAATGGTGTCATCCTCTACATAGCAACCCTTTTTTAAGTTGGTTTTTTTACTGAAATACATCACCTTAGCCTTGGCCTTTGATGCCCCATCCACGAGCACGTTGTCATCTCGGTTTATTACTAAAAATTGATCGGGACCCTGGTTTTGGAAGATTTTAGTCTTCATCCGTAGGTAGTTTTCCATAGTTTTGTGCCTATTAAGGTGATCTTCTGTAATATTGAGTATAGCGGCTATATAAGGGTTGAAGAGATGGACGGTCTCCAGCTGAAAACTACTAACCTCACATACAACTACATCGCCAATTCTTGCATCTTCAACCACTTCTATCAAAGGTATCCCAATGTTACCCGCCACATAGGTTTTTCTGCCCCCGGCCTTTAATATCTCCCCCGTCAAAGCCGTTGTTGTGGTTTTGCCGTTGGTACCGGTAATGGCAATTAATTGGGCAGGGCAATGCCTATAGGCCAATTCAAGTTCGCTTATTACCGGTATATTATTAGCCTGGGCTGTTGCTACGGTAGGATGATCCAATGGCACCCCGGGACTGACCACGACCAAGGAACACTCGTCAAAGGGAATGTCGTAATCATCTTTTAAATGATATTCTATATTCAAGCCCTGTAATTTTTCCAAGGCGTATTTTAGTTGTCCTGGTGGTTTATCTTCCTTTACAACCACACAGGCACCCCTTTTGCTGAGAAACTTAGCCGCTGCTATACCGCTCCTTGCTAAACCTACTATTAACACTGTTTTATCGTTATATTCCACTGATTACCCCAACCTTTTATCAATATAAACTGCTTAATTTAGAGCCAGTATGGTTATCAAACATAAAATAATGGTTGCAATGACAAACAAAGTAACCACCTTATTTTCCCTTAGGCCCTTTAACTCAAAGTGGTGGTGAATAGGGCTCATCCTAAACATCCTTTTTCCCGTTAATTTAAAATATGCAACCTGCAGTATCACCGATAAGGTCTCTATAACATATATTCCACCCATTATGGGAAGGAAAAACTGCAGCTTCATAACGATGGCAATGGATGCCACCGCCCCTCCCAGGGCCAGGGAACCGGTATCACCCATAAAAACCTGGGCCGGGTTGGAATTAAATCTTAGAAATCCCAGGCACGCACCCGTTAACGCACCTGCAAATATCCCCACATTTGATAATTCGTTGCCGTAATACAACTGTCCGCTGTCCAGCAATAAAAGGGAGTAGGCCAGACATATGAGGGTAAAGGTAGCAGCCACTACCGTGGTCACACCCGCTGCCAGGCCGTCCAAACCGTCGGTAAGGTTCACGCTGTTCACCGTGCCCACAATAATAAAGACGGTTATCGGTATATACATTATTCCCAAATCCACTTGGGTATCGGTAAAGGGGATGTACACGCTACTGCCGATAATAGAGTTGGTATAGACATAATAAGCAAAGATCGCCGCTATACCTATTTGGCCGATTAGCTTTTGATACGCCCGTAAACCCAAAGACCTTTTTCGTACAATCTTAATAAAATCATCGATAAACCCGATTATCCCGTAACCAAGGGTAACCAACAGGGCGGCCAGCATTAAATTATTACTGCCCCTGGTTAATAAAAATGTCACCAATATCAATGATATCAACATTAATATACCGCCCATGGTCGGGGTCCCTGCTTTTTTCAGATGGCTCCTGGGACCGTCTTCCCTTATCATCTGTCCAAACTTAAGTTTGGACAGCACAGGGATTATTATCGGACCTAAAATAATGACTATAATAAAAGCTAAAATAATTGCCAGTATGGAATGCTGCATCTCATTTTCTCCCCTCTAGTATACCGCTTAAAATTTCTTCCATTCCCATGCCCCTGGATCCTTTAATCAATATAGTATCGCCGGGTTTTACCATGCTTTTTAAATATTCAACGGCTTGCTTATTTTTGTCGAAATATTCTATATGACTGTCCGGCATCCCCTGCTGCGCTGCCTCACGGCCTATGAATACAGCCTGCTGTCCCACACAAATCAAAATGTCCACCGACTCTTCCTTTGCTATCCGGCCTATATATCTATGACCCCGTTCACTGTAATCGCCCAATTCCAACATATCCCCCAATACCGCTATCCTTCTTCCCTTGCCTATGTCGGCAAGGACCCTGATGGCGGCTGCCATGGAATCCGGATTGGCATTGTAGCAATCGTCTATAATTTTCAGGCCGTCATCGGTGGTAATAATGTTCATTCTTCCCTTGTTCGCGGTTACACTGCCCAGGGCATGTTTCATTTTATGTGCCGGTACCCCAAGATGTATAGCTACCGCTATTGCTGCCAGGGCGTTGTAGATGTTATGCTCACCCGGTACCGGAATGTTAATTTGCTCGCCCTTACCCAATATATCAACTTTAAAGCTTATACCGCCTTGGGTGCTTTTTATGTCGTAGGCATTAATAAAACCCGCTTGCTTAGTCTTTATGCTAAAATATATCTTATCAAAATGATACTTATCCCTTAGGGTAAGCAAATACCTATCGTCGCCGTTTAATACTGCCAGTCCTTCATCGGTAAAACTATTAAAGATTTCAGTCTTTGCCTTTAATATGTTATCCTGGCTGCCCAGGTTTTCTATATGGGCCACTCCAATGTTCGTAATTACCGCGATATCGGGCATGGCTATATCGGTAAGGGCTGCGATTTCCCCAAAACCGCTCATTCCCATTTCCAATACCAGTATCTCATGTTTAGGATTTATATTAAAAACCGTAAGGGGCAGCCCGATTTCATTGTTATAATTACCTACGGTTTTCATTACATTGAAATGGGAAGACAGTACATGGGCTATCATATCCTTAGTCGTGGTTTTGCCGGTGCTCCCCGTAACTGCAACCACCTTAACGTCGAATTTTCTACGATAGTGTTTTGCCAATGCCTTTAGGGCATGGGCGGTATCCTCGACTGTAACACCGCTGCAGTTTTCCAATGGCTGTATCTCTTTCTCGCTTAATACGCAAACAGCACCGTTTTTAACGGCATTTTTTATAAAGTCATGGCCGTCATATCTTTGGCCTTTAATGGCAATAAACAAATCCCCTTTGTTTACTGTTCTGCTGTCTATCGATACACCGGTTACCCGGGCACCGGGTATGCTAAACTGTATTTGACCCTGTACAGCCTCAGCAATTTCCTGTACAGTCATTCTTTCCACGACATAGTTCCCCCTCTAATAGCTCTTTTACCACTTCACGGTCATCAAAATGTATGGTCTTATCCTTGATAATCTGGTATGTTTCGTGGCCCTTACCGGCAATAAGTACTACGTCCTTTTCCTTGGCAATGGCCAAAGCTTCCCTTATTGCCTCTCTTCTGTTTTCAATGGACCTGTACAAACATTTCGTCTCCGTAATTCCCTTTTCTATATCCTTTATGATATCAAGGGGCTCCTCGCTCCTGGGATTGTCAGAAGTCAGTATGCATATATCGCTATATTGTCCGGCCACCCTACCCATTATCGGTCTTTTGGTGGCATCCCGATCCCCTCCGCATCCAAAGACCGTTATGATATTCCCCTCGGCAAACCCCTTAATGGTCTTCAGTACATTTTCAAGACCGTCGGGGGTATGGGCATAATCTATTATAACGGTATAGGGCTGACCTGCATTTACGGTCTGGAATCTGCCGGGGATATCGGGAATGTTTTCCAGGCCCAACTTTATCGTATCCATGTCTATACCTATTATATTACAACATGCGGTTGCCGCTAAAGCATTATATACACTAAACATCCCTGGGATTTTCAGGGATATGGACCTTTGCCCTCCGGACGATACCAGGGTAAAGCGCGTACCCTCATTGCTTGTAACTATATCTTTAGCATATACATCGGCTTTTTTATCGATGCCATAGGTAGTGACATCGCACCGAACATTTTTTATGATGGTGCCGCTGTTTGGATCGTCGATATTTATAGCCGCATTTTTGCTTTTTTCAAACAGCTTAATCTTTGCCTTCAGATAATTATCAAAGGTCTTATGAAAATCCAAATGATCCTGGGTAATGTTGGTGAATACCCCTACATCGAAATGGCATCCCTCCACCCGTCCCATTTCCAGGGAATGGGAGGATACTTCCATAATGGCGTTTTGCACCCCTTCATCCACCATAAGCCTCAACAATCTTTGAAGATCCATGGATTCCGGGGTGGTCATTTCGGTTTTTATTACTCTGTTACCTATAATATTGTTAATGGTACCCAAAAGGGCGTTTTTACCGCCCGCTACATCCAGTATGGCTTTTACCATATAGGTGGTTGTGGTTTTGCCGTTGGTACCGGTAACGCCCATCAGCCTTAACTTTGCGCCGGGGTTGCCGTAAAAGGCCTTGGAAATATCCGCCATGGCCCTTCTGGTGTCGGGTACATATACAACATTTACACCGGCAGGGGTATGTATGTCCCTGCCTTGGTTGGCCACAATAACCCTGGCACCCTTTTGTACGGCCTGGTCAATGAAATTATGGCCGTCAAATTCCAAACCTTGTATACAAATAAAAAGAGAGTCCTGTGTCACCCGACGGGAATCGTAATATATGTTTTTTACATCAAAATCGAGGGACCCATCTATTTGATAGTTGGGCAAATCCCTCAATATATCTTTCAAAAGCATTACTTTTCCTCCGGCTTTTATTATAGTATTAACTTTATATGGTAAAGTTATACTTTACTTACTGGGGCGCTTCCAAGTAAACCTCAATCAAATCACCGGGACTTACCGTTGTTCCCGGTTCGGGTGTTTGCCCTACGACAACTCCGCTTCCGTTTATTTTTATCCTCAGACCCATAGCCGCGACGGTATTGTTGGCTTCCCTCATGGACATACCCGTAAGGTCGGGAACCTGTATTCCTTCCGGCTGGCTTTGGGCTTGGTCGTCATCTTCTAAATACAACAACACTATGGATTTGTCACTGACAGTCGCCTGGGGTTTGGGCGTTTGGTCAGTCACTATCGCACCGGTACCGTCTATTAAATATTGCAGCCCCACTTCATCTAATTTATCAATGGCTTCCTGTAAGGTCAACCCCCTTACCTCCGGAACGGTAACTTTTTTTTCTTCAGCCTGATCCTTTTTTTCAATTTCCGGCGGAATGTTAAGATATTTAAAGGTATCGGCCATGATTTGCTTCACGACCGGCGCTGCAATGGTACCTCCATAATAAGGCACCACTCCCGGTTCGTCTATTACAACCAACACCGCAATCTTTGGATGGTCGGCCGGTGCAAAGGCTATAAAGGATGCTACATGCTTATCCCTGGAAACAACACCCTTTTCATATTTTTGGGCCGTTCCGGTTTTACCTGCCACCTTATACCCTTCTATATAGGCATGTCTCCCGGAACCTTCGGAGACCACCGATTCGAGTATATCCCTCATTATATCAGATGTTTCTTCGGAAATCACTTGCCTTATGACCTCGGGTTTGTATTCCTCCACCACATTGCCTTCTTTATCCCTTAATTCTTTAACTATTGTCGGCTGCATTAGATATCCGCCGTTGGCAACAGCGCTAACAGCTGTTATCAATTGTATGGGAGACACGGCTATCGCCTGGCCGAAGGAAATCCTGGCCAGGTCCACAGGTTTTACGTTTGCTTGATTCATAACGATACCCGGTGTCTCTCCGGGCAGTTGTATTCCCGTATTTTTGCCGAACCCGAAATTCCTTATGTATTTATAAAAAGTATCCGGACCCAATCTCTCGGCAAGCTCCATAAAAACCGGGTTGCATGAATTTTGTACCCCCTCCACGAAGGTTTGGGGACCATGGGGATTATACGATCGCCAACATCTTATTCTCTGTCCGTCTACCACTTTGTAACCATTACAATTGAGGGTTTCATTGGGCTTTACGGCGCCTTCTTCAAGGGCAGCCGCCGCCGTAATTATTTTAAATGTGGAACCCGGTTCATAGGCACCGGAAACGGCAAAGTTCCGCGTCAATGCCTGAACTTCCTGCCATGTTTTTGCCGACTTGGGCGGAAATTCATTTGGATCATAATCCGGCTTGCTGGCCATGGCCAAAATCTCACCGGTATTGGGATCCATAACAACGGCAGTCACGCTTTTTGCTTTGTTTTCGATAAGGGCATTCTCGGCAGCCTTTTCCGCGAAATGCTGAATAACCTCGTCAATTGTCAATACCAGGTCATAACCGTCCCGGGGCGGTATATATTTATCGGTGCTAAAGGGAATTTTTCTTCCCAATGCGTCGGTTTCCGTTTCAATCTTGCCCGGAGTACCCCTTAGCTCTTCATCAAATTTTATCTCTATTCCATCCAAACCCTGGCCGTCTATCCCGGTGAACCCCAGTATATGGGAAGCAAAGTTCTTATTTGGATAACATCTTTTGCTTTCTTCGGTAAAGGCTACCCCTTTAAGTTGTAATTGTCTTATTTTATTTGATTGTTCCCTGGTTATCTGTCTTGCCAACCATATTTCGGACTTGCTTTTGTCGGTAGCCTTTTTTAAAATTACTTCTGCGTCAATGTCTAAAATGGGAGACAATTTTCTTGCCAATTCTTCGGGGTCCTCAATCTGGTTAGGCCTTAATGCTACGGTATCGGCACTGGCACTTTTGGCAAGCACCTTCCCGTTTCTGTCAAGTATTAAGCCCCTTTTAGGCGTTACCATGAGGTCCCTTGTCCAGTTCTGCTGGGCCATCTTTTTAAGTTCTGCACCTTGATAAATCTGTATCCAGCCAAGCCTTACGATTAGAATTATAAATACCGCAATCAAAAAAAATAAAAAAAAGACTAAACGTTTTTTGGATGTAATACCGGTTGTCGTCAATTATATTAACCCCCCTACGCTGCTCAAAGGGTATTAGTCAAGAAACTTGGCCAGCAGACTTAAGATACCCTGATCCCGGTTGACGGGTTCAGCCGATGCTACCTCTCTATCGGTGTCTACCCTGTCATCATTTTCGGGTACTTGAATATATACTATCTGTTCCTCTGTGGGATAATCCATACCCAGTTTTTCCCTTGCGTATTCTTCAATATATGTAAGATCCTTTTTGTACATTAGATCAACATTTAACAGTTCATTTTCCCTTTGAAGTTGGTCAAGTTCTTTTTCCAGCGTGATTATTTCGTGATTCAAAGCTTCCGCCTGGGTATACCTCATGATTATAAAACAGCACATTATCAATGCAGCAAAAACCAACAGCAAAGGTTTCCATCTTTTTTTAGGTCTTTTAGCCCTACGCTTTATTTGCTGCGGTTTTCTTATTACCACTTCCTTGTAGGCAACGTTGCCGGATACCGGGTAACTACTATGTTTTCTTTCTCCCGTCACTAACAAATTTATTCACCTTCTTCCCATTTTAGAACATTTCAAATTTTCTCGCATACCCTGAGCTTTGCACTCCTTGACCTGGGGTTATGTTTTATTTCTTCAGATTTGGGTAGTATGGGTTTTTTGGTTATTATTTTTATCAAAGGTTTCTCACTACACATGCACACCGGCCACTGGGGCGGGCACTTACAAGGATGTTGATTATCCTTATAAGCATTCTTGACTATTCTATCCTCTAAGGAATGAAAGGTTATGATACAAAGCCGGCCTTTGGGTTTTAGTACTTTTATTGCATTGTCAACAGCTTGTCTTAGCAGTTCAAGTTCTTTGTTAACCTCTATTCTTATGGCCTGGAAAGTTCTACGTGCAGGATGGGGACCCCCTCTTCTTGCCGATACGGGTATTGCTTGTTTTATTATTTCCACCAGTTGTAGGGTGTGGGTTATTGGCCGGATCTTCCTGTTTTTTACGATAAACTCGCTGATTCTGGAAGCCCAGCGCTCCTCACCGTATTCCCTGATAATCCTCGTTAGGTCCCTTTGACTGTATGTATTTACCACATCTTGAGCGGTTAGTTTTTGACCGGTGTCCATTCTCATGTCCAAAGGAGCGTTTTCGTGGTAACTGAATCCCCTTTGGCTGTCGTCCAATTGAAAGGATGATACGCCTAGATCCAATAAAATTCCGTCTACTCTGTCGATATTCATGCCTTTAAGTATTTGTGGAATGTCTACATAGTTTCCACGGTGTATATTGACATTGGCTTTTGCGTCCTTTAACCTTTTTTTGGCAATGGTTATTGCATGTTCATCCCTGTCTATGCCTATAAGCATGCCCTTAGGACTAAGCCTTTGGCAAATTTCAACGGAATGCCCTGCTCCGCCCAGGGTGCCGTCTATATAAATACCGTCCGGTCGGATATTTAAATAATCTATGCTTTCCTCCAATAAAACCGGCGTGTGCGTTATTTCCATTATATGCTCCTTTAAATTAATAACCCTGTCATATGCCTAACTCTTCCATCTTCTCAGCTATTTCGTCATAGCTTAGGTTAGGATTGCTGTTATAGGCGTCCCAAAGTTCTTTGCTCCAAATTTCGGCCCGGTTGGCCACGCCTATTATCACAACATCCTTCTCCAGCCTGGCGTGTTCTCTCAAATTGGAAGGTATTAATACCCTTCCCTGTTTATCGGTTTCGCATTCTGTCGCCCCGGAGAAGAAAAATCTCACAAAGGCTCTGGCATCTTTGTTGGTCAGGGGTAGGGCCTTCAGTTTTGCCTGGACTACTTGCCATTCTGTTTTGGGGTAAATGAACAAACAATTATCAAGACCCTTTGTCAAAACAAAGGCATCTCCCAGTTCATCCCTAAACCTTGCGGGCATAATTAAACGACCCTTGACATCAATCGTATGTTGGAATTCTCCTATTAACACTTGCCCACCCCATTTCGGACTTGTCCACCACTTTCCACCACTTTATACCACTTTCATTACTTATTCTATATTAATTAGTAAATTCCTGCAATTGATAAAAAAAATTATTAATTAGTGCTTATGTACTAACAAAACCCAATATCTTGAGCAAGATACCTTTATTGTTAAAATATTTTGTTTTTCCTTGGCTAAAAAATGGCAATAAAAAAAGAAGCATTTACGCTTCTTTTTCTTTGTCCCTTTGTTTTCTTTGCCTTTGCTGAATCAAAATATATATAACTGAAAATGCAACCAAAACGGCGCTTAATACCTGGGATACCCTTAAGGGCCCCCACATAAGGCTGTCAGTCCTCAATCCTTCAATAAAAAATCTTCCTATTCCGTACAGTCCTAAATAACAAATAAATATCCTGCCCGGTATATCCGTCTTCTTTTTGTACCACATTAAAAAGGCAAAGACTATAAAATTCCAGGCCGACTCATAGAAGAACGTGGCCAAATGCCACCTGCCGTCTATATTAACGGCAAAGGGAAACCATTGCAGAGCCTTGTTGGTCACTTCATATCCATAGGCTTCCTGGTTGATAAAGTTCCCCCACCTGCCTATGGCCTGTCCAAAAATCAAACTGGGAGAAAGTATATCCGCCAGGGTCCAAAAACTTATCTTCCTGGCCCGTGCAAATATTATGGCAGCTATAATACCGGCAAGCACTCCTCCGTAAATGGCCAGGCCGCCATGCCATGTTGCAAAGATTTCCTTTGGATATTTTAAATAATAATCCAGTTTAAATAACACGTAATAAAGCCTTGCCCCTACTATGGCCACCGGGATTAAAATCAATAAAAAATCCACCAATGTTTCGGGGTTTAACCCTCTTCTTTTTGTATCCAAAAGGGCCAATATTATACCTATCAATATCCCTAAGGCAATTAATATTCCATACCATGCAACGGGTATGCCGAAAATTTCAAATGCGATTTTGCTCAAAATTATCCCCCCTACTTTTTAGCCTCTATTATAGACGTGGCAAAATTATGCGTGTTAAAATGTTCGGCAAAACGCTGTTGTACCCTATCCAGATCCATATCCTGGATAGCCTGTAGGTATTCCAGCATATTTATATCCTTAAATACGGAATCTATAAAATTCGATGCAATAAACTCTATGGAATTAAAGTAACTCAAAAATCGGCCAAAATGTTTTTTCTTTATCCTGTTAAAATAATCATCGTCCAAACCTTCTTTGTTCATAAGATTTATTTCGTCCATTACCGCCGCCACCACCCTTTGGGGATCCGAGCTTTCGCCGGCTATCATGGAAAAGCCATATTCCACCTGGCCGGAATATCCCTTTTCAAAGGTTTCGTTTATCAAGCCTTGGTCATATAATTTATTATATAATCTGGAACTTTTACCTATCAATAGATCCAAGCAAATATTTGTAATTATATCCCTTTCCATTAATTCCTTTCCCTTTACGCCGGTATTCCTTTCCTTGAAGCCAATGGCAAACAAAGGAGTGGAAACCTCCATTGTTTCTTGTATCCTTCCTTTGTTCACATCATAGGGCTCGCCGGGATACAACCTTTCTATCCTTGTACTGGAGGGTAAATCCAAACGTTTAATTATATCCTCGGTTTCTTTAAAAACCCTGTCCGGGTCGACATCTCCTACTATGGCTAAAACCATGTTGGAGGGATTGTAAAATGTCTTGTAACATTTGTACAGCATATCCTTATCTATGCTGTTAATGGACTCAATGGTGCCGGCAATGTCTATCCTGACGGGATGATTTTTATACAGCGCCTTCAACAGGTTAAAATAAACCCTCCAATTTGGATTATCATGGTACATACGTATTTCCTGTGCTATTATACCCTTTTCTTTATTTACATTTTCATCGGTAAAATAAGGCCGCGAAACGAAATTAAGCAACAAATTAAGACTTTCCAAAAAGTTGTCTGTAGTATAAAACAAATAGGCCGTTGTGGTAAAGTTGGTGTATGCATTGGGCTGGGCGCCCAGTTTTGAAAATTCGTTAAAAATGTTGCCCTTTTCTTCTTCAAATAACTTATGCTCGAGAAAATGGGCTATCCCATCGGGAACTTTCGTCGGTTGTTTTTCGTTGTCTGCCCTAAACTCATTGTCAATGGATCCGTATTTGGTTGCATATACGGCGTATTTCCTTGCATATCCCTTTTTGGGTATTACATACATCCTCAAGCCGTTTGTCAAAGCAGTATGATACAAAACTTCTCCTATAACATCGTTTTTAAATGTCTTAATCAAACATACCCCTTCTTTCTAGTTATTGGTAAGGAAATAAACGGTGTCCAGTTTCACCGCATCTGCCGCCTTTCTCACCTGCTCCTTATCCACCTGTTTTATTCTATCAATAAAGGATGAAATACTCATATCAACACCTTTTATACTGTTTCCCAAATAATAATCCATTAGCATGGCAGGACTGTCCGTTGCATTCTTGAGGTGGGTTACAAGGGTTTTCTTTGAAAATTCCAATTCCTCATCGCTAATGTTGCCTTCCTTGATCTCCGAAACCT
>DUOD01000009.1 GCA_012838995.1 Clostridiales bacterium | reverse complement strand
TTCAAAAAAAAGAAGGATTTTTCGAATTGATGTAGAAGTATTAGATAGCACATATGATAGTAAACGATGAACAAATGATACTACATATCGTCACCTTATGTTGCCATTCTGGTATATGGCGGGGTTTGCTAAAACCGTCTGAAGCTTCAATTTAGCGGTTGCAGAAAAACTTTCAAAAAAAGAAGGATTTTTCGAATTGATGTAGAAGTATAAAAACAAATGTTAGTATTCTAAGAACATATGTAAACTTTACATATGTAAACTCTAAAATTCATTGGCGCAGGACTCCTAAACCTGAAGTATTTGTGAGTCCGGGTTAAAAAATATATCGGTTTTTAACTCAAACTAAAGGAATTAGCCTAGACTTATTTCGACTCGAGCGTTTTTCGAGCCAATTTCGGCACGGGGGGTGAACATCTCAAAAACACCACGCTAATGCATTAACGGCTTATACTTCAGGCACAATATAAGGGAGGAATTATTAAACTAAAAAAAGGAGGATGAATTTATGGAAAAGATTAAAGTTTTTCAAGGCGGAACGCTTATTGACGGAACCGGCGGAGACCCAATCGAAGATTCTGTGGTAGTTGTTGAAGGGTCGAAATTTACTGCCGTAGGAAAAAAAGGTGAGGTTAATATTCCAAAGGGTGACAATGTAGAGGTAGTTGATACCACAGGTTTGACAGTAATGCCCGGGTTAATTGAAACCCATATTCACAGCTGCATGGTACCCTGTGCTCCCAATCATTTCGGTACTGGCCCTGTTACATTAAATAAACTGGAAATGCTAACTCGCGCCATACCAAGATTGCAAGCTCCCATGAAAATGGGATTCACCACCGTTAGAGACGGCGGTTCGGGTTGGGGCTGGTATGAAGTTGCCTTGCGCGATGCTATAAAACGCGGCGACATAGAAGGTCCCCGTTTCCAAGCTACAGGTTACCACTTAACCGTAACCGGAGGACACGGCGTTTTCGTACCCTATAACGTTGCACGACACGGCATAGAAGAAATGGCCGGATATATCGTTGACGGTCCGGACGAGTGGAGACAAGCTGCACGACTTCAATTCTGGAACGGTACAGATTATCTGAAAACAGTAGTGAGCAGGGACCTTATAAGTCCTGGTGACTTAACCATTTCATCACCGACATTGGAAGAACTAAAAGCTGCCGTTGAAGTTGCAAAGGCATACGGCAAGAAGGTATTCTGCCATGCCAGCGGTAAGGAAGGTGTTATGAAGGCCATCGAGGCTGATGTTGACATCATCGTACACGGTTTCCTGATCGATGAAGAATGTGCTACTTTGATGGCTGAAAAGAATATTTACTGGGAGCCCACCAATGCTTATTGTCGAAATATGTATTGGTGCGCAACTGACCAGGTACCCGAAAAATTCCTCAAGATGTATCCCAACCTGATTCCTGAGTGGGCATATGAAAACTCAATAAAAGCATGGGAAGACAGAGTTAAGAACTTCTACAAGATAGTTAAGAACTCAGGAGTTAAGGTACTGATGGGTTCCGACGCAGGTTGCACCTACGTAATCCACGGACTCAACGCTATGGAATTAGAAGCCCACGTACAGCTTGGCATGAGCCCAAGAGAAGCATTGCTCGGATGTACCAAATACGCTGCCGAGTCTTGCGGCATAGACGACAAGCTGGGCTCAGTAGAAGTTGGCAAACTTGCAGACCTTGTACTGGTAGATGGAAATCCGCTGGATGACATCACCGTTCTCCAAGAAGAAGACAAGATCAAGATGGTAATGATGGAAGGAGAAGTTATTGTAACTCGATAAACCACAATCTCAGGTGCCCAACTCTTTTGGGCACCTGAGAATAAATCCCTTGATCTTAGAAAAAAACAATAACAATCTTATCCAAGGTCTTTAGGCCAGTGCAACAAAAGTTATAAGACCCATGCACAATATCTGAAGCCGCAGGCACACCTGCAGCGTAAGATAGAAAGTCGTGGGCCTTATAACGTTTGTGGACTGGTTTATATAAGGAGGAAACTTTAAAGGTGGATTCCTTCGATATCAGTGAATACCATCGCGATGTGATGGAGATAATATGTGGAGGTGTTTAGTATTATGAAGGACAAAATGAAAGCTGCAGTGTTTGAGGGCGAAGGAGTATTGAAGATTAAAGAAGTCGATGTCCCCAAGATCGAGAAAGCCGACGAACTGATCGTAGAGGTAGAAATGTGCTC
>DUOD01000064.1 GCA_012838995.1 Clostridiales bacterium | reverse complement strand
TCTATATCAGCGGTTTTGAAGCGCCAGAACTTTCCCACCTTGGATGCAGGCATAGAAACCACCTCATTTTAGTAAATTTGAACAAATATCCTAATTGATTGTTATTAAATAATTATAGCACAATAATGTCAAAATGATAGTTAACATTTGTTGTTTTAAATAATATTGCCTAGTATTTATTTATGGTATAATTGAAAAATAAGTTAATAAAGATGGAACATTTATTGTTGAAGACTATGCTGCACAGCAGAGAATTATCCAGATAGACTCTGGAGTTAGCAGTAAGCTGTTTTAGGAAAAAGAAGGTATATTAGAAAATATTAGAAATATACAATTATAAAATATACTTGAGCAATTCTTAGTATAAAAAACTTGATTTTACTATAGATATGGAAACAGGAAGCGGTAAAACATTAACGTCTTTCAAGACGGCACAGCTGGCAACAAAACTGCCTTATATTGACAAAGTGTTATTTGTGGTAGACCGTAAAGACCTTGACTATCAAACCATGAAAGAGTATGACAGATTTCAAAAAGGCGCAGCCAACGGCAACACCTCCACGAAGATCTTACAGGAACAACTGGAAGATCCCGATTGCCGTATCATAGTAACTACCATACAGAAGCTGGATGTATTAATCAAGAAAAACAAAAAGCACGATATTTATAATAAGCATGTTGTTCTTATCTTTGATGAATGTCATCGCAGCCAGTTCGGAGAGATGCACAATAGAATAATAAAGGCGTTTAAAAAGTATTATATATTTGGTTTTACCGGAACGCCGATATTTGCAGTTAATGCACCCAGCGGCGGAAATCCCATATTAAAAACCACGGAACAGGCCTTTGGGGACAGACTGCACACATATACCATTGTAGATGCGATAAATGAAGGTAATGTACTGCCTTTTAGAATAGATTTTGTCGATACCATGAAAATAAAAGACGGTATCGAAGATAAAAAAGTAATAGCCATCGATAGGCAAAAAGCTCTGGAAGCACCGGAACGCATTAGGGATATAGTAAGCTATGTATTGGACCACTTTGATCAGAAGACAAAGCGCAATACCCATTATTCTCACAAGGGCAGACGGGTAGCTGGGTTTAACTCCATATTTGCAACAAGCAGGATTCCAATGGCCATGAAATACTATATGGAGTTTAAAAAGCAAACTAAAGAACGAAACTACCCCCTTAACATTGCTCTTATATACAGCTACAACCCAAACGAGGGCGAAGATGATATTTTGGAAGATGTGTCCTTTGATACCGACAAGCTGGATAAAACATCCCGTGACTTTTTAGAGGATGCAATAAACGATTACAATAAAATGTTTAAGACCAATTACAACACCTCTTCAAGCGAGTTTGAAAACTACTATAAAGATGTGTCAATGCGGGTTAAAAACCGTGAAATAGATATTCTTATAGTAGTTGATATGTTCCTAACGGGTTTTGACGCCACGACCCTAAACACCCTTTGGGTGGATAAAAACTTAAGACAGCACGGATTGATTCAGGCCTTTTCCAGAACAAACCGGATACTAAACAGCGTAAAAACTTACGGTAACATAGTCTGTTTCAGGGATTTAAAGGATGAAGTGGATAAGGCCATTGCCCTTTTCGGAGACAAGGATGCAAAGAGCATTGTTTTACTGAAAACATACCAAGAATATTACAACGGCTATGAAGAAAAGGGTAAGTATTACCCGGGATACAAGGAAATGATAGATGGGCTTACAACTGCTTATCCTTTAGGCCGGCCCATTATAGGAGAAAAAGATCAGAAGGACTTTATAAGGCGTTTTGGTGCAATTTTGAAGCTAAAAAACATACTGACTTCCTTTGACGATTTCCAAGGTAATGAAATCTTAAGCCAAAGGGAATTCCAGGATTACCAGAGCCTTTACCTTGATCTGTATCAAGAGTACAGAAAACAAAAGGATACCGATAAAGAAGACATAAACGACGATATAGTGTTTGAAATAGAATTGGTCAAACAAATTGAGGTAAATATTGATTATATACTTATGATGGTGGAAAAATACCGCAAGTCCAATTGTAAAGATAAAAGCATTCTTGTGGATGTCAATAAGGCCATTGGTTCCAGTATGCAACTGAGAAATAAAAAAGAATTCATTGAAAAATTTATAGATACGGTGAATGTTAATACCGATGTTGAAAGGGATTGGACAAGCTTTGTAAAGGCTCAGATGGAGGCTGATCTGGAAGAAATAATTAAAACGGAAGGGTTGAAGCCGGAAGAAACAAGGACGTTTATCAGCAACTCATTTAGGGACGGTGTATTGAAGACGACCGGCATGGACATAGACAATATACTACCCCCAATGTCCCGATTTGGAGGTAAGCGCGCAAATAAAAAACGGATAGTAATCGACAAATTAACGGAGTTTTTTGAAAAATATTTTGATTTGGTCTAGGTCGGATAAAACTTTAATTTGTTCTAGATGTGATGGAAATGGTTCGTTAGTGATGGTGAAAATCCATCGAAAGATAAAGCTACAAGCATGAGCCAGGGGTTTGCCGCAAGGCGGGATCTGGCCAAAGTCGGCGGCAAACCCCTGGCCATAGGAACATCAAAAATTAAAGATGATATTAGGAAGTGTATAACACACCTAAACAAGAAACCCCCCATGATGAATTTTTTTATAAACTATATCAATAAAAGTAATAAAATATTACATAAATACATATAATATTGACACATATCAAGTATTTATGTAATATAATATTACACAGGGGGGATTTAGAAATGGCAAATGATGTTCCTATTGGATTGAAAATAAAGGCAGTTAGAGAAGCAAGGGGGTTAAGTCAAGTAGAAGTAGTAGAGAGACTTGCTAAACAAAATGTTAATATGAGCAGAGAAACTTTAAGCAAAATAGAAAATGACAATAGAACTATATCGGCTATAGAGTTAAATGCCATATGTAAAATCCTGGATATAGACATAAACACTTTTTTTGAAGAAAATAAGGATGATGATTTAGTTACACTTTTTAGGAAGAAAAGCTTTTCGGAAAAAGCGATTAAAGAAGTGGAGAAACTCCAGGATATGATAAAGATGTTCATTTACCAAAAGAAAATATATAACGGGGAGTTTAAACCACAAAAGAGAAAGCCACTGTGGGAGGAGTGTCAAAATTGCAAAAAAATAAATTAAATCTTCCAGAAGAATCCTTCAGGCTGCAAATCAAAAGTTTAGCGGAAAATG
>DUOD01000063.1 GCA_012838995.1 Clostridiales bacterium | reverse complement strand
GCGGTGCCTTGGGGTGGCCGGTATCCGGGTACTACAACGTTACTTCCGGATACGGTAACAGATACCATCCGGTATTAAATCATTGGAGCTTCCATACGGGAATCGATATCGGGTGTCCCACGGGTGCCAATATAGTATCGGCCGGGGACGGTGTGGTACTGTTTGCCGGGTGGTATAGCAGTGCCTACGGGAATGTGGTTATCGTAGACCACGGCGGCGGACTGGCTACCTTTTACGCCCACAATTCCAAAGTGGTGGTGTCGGCCGGTCAGCATGTGAAAAAAGGCCAGACCATTGCTAAAGCGGGGAGTACCGGTCTGTCCACCGGATCCCACCTCCATTTTGAAGTCAGGGTAAACGGAAGTCATAAAAATCCCTGGAACTACTTAAAATAGCAAATGGACGTTGAATATTATTTCAAGCAAAATAAAGTATGTACTTGGGGGCTGCCCAAAGGGCAGTCCTTAATTTTGCAGTGGCTACCAAAGGTAATTATTTTGATAATGAAAAATTTAAGTGTTATAATGGCTATGTGATTCTAATATATTTAATAAGACTTCCATATTGATGATTGAGGGGCGATATATCTTATGATGAGCAGAAGAAAACTGGCATTAGGTGCAGTAATATTAATATTGATTTCCAGCATTGTTACAGGCGTGCTTACCATAAAAATAAGTGAATATATAAACGTTAAAAAAGGCGACCGGGTTATTATATCCCGGGAAGATTACAATAAGTTAATGAAAGTCCAGAAGATGTACGAAATAAAAGATCTTATCAAGAAACGGTATATCGGAGAAAGTGATGATCAAGCCCTTATGGACGGGGCGATAAAGGGTATGGTGGCCACCCTAGGTGATAGGTATTCGGCTTATTTGACTCCGGAGGAGAATGCCGAACTTCAGATAAATTTATCGGGCACCTATGGCGGAGTGGGGTTATTGGTAACAATTGACCCGGAGGATATGATGATTACCGTGGTAAAACCCTTTAAGGACAGCCCCGGTATGAAGGCCGGGATACTGCCCGGGGATAAATTGGTTAAAATAGACGGCAAAGAGGTAAGTTATAAAAATTATGACCTGGCGGTTAACATGCTAAGGGGTGAAAAGGGCACCCAGGTTACCGTTACCATATACCGTGAGGGCGAGGAGGATTTGCTGGAGTTTACTTTAGTGAGGGATATCATCGTCCAGGACACTATAGAACACAGGATGCTCAAGGATGGTATTGGGTATATTTCCATTTCGTCCTTTGATCAAAACACCGCCGAGGAATTTACCAAGGGTTTGGAAGCTTTAATGGAGAATAATGAACTAAAGGCCTTAGTGGTGGATGTAAGGAATAATCCGGGAGGATACCTCCATATTTGTACACAAATTGCAGACTTACTCCTTCCCGAGGCGTTGATAGTATACACCGAAGATAAAGAGGGCAATAGGGATGAGAAATGGTCGGATGAAGAAAGTATAGGCCTTCCCATTGCGGTTCTGGTTAATGAAATGAGCGCCAGTGCTTCAGAAATCCTTGCAGGGGCCATACAGGATAACAGCGCGGGATTCGTCATTGGTACCCAAACTTATGGCAAGGGTTCGGTGCAGGCCATAATAGATTTTAAGGACGGCTCCACCTTAAAGCTTACAACAGAACGTTACTATACACCCAACGGAAAAAGTATAGACGGCGTGGGTGTAACACCCGATGTACAAGTTGAACTGCCGAAGGAATTATTGAAAAAGCTGGATATAAAAGATGAAGAGGATACACAATTACAAAAGGCTATAGAGATGCTGGAAAGAGTAATATCGTAAAACCGTGTAAAGGATGATGGACGTGATCCCTATAGTCTCCCTAATAAACTATGTATTCCAAGGCTTGGTACATTCTATCCTAAGTCCTGTGTTCTTGATTGTACTGCTTATCGTCTATATTCAGAACAAAAAGACCGCGGGCTTGGAATACAAAATACTGGGCAGACACAGGGTGACCATTGCCAGGCAGATGCTGGTTGATTTAGTATATGGTATAGCTGCCGGATTTGTCGGAAGTGTGCTGGTGGTTGTCCTGGGCATAACAATAGAAACCACCGGCTTCCTGTATATATGGCCGGTGGCTATTCTATTGATGCTAATAAATCCCAGGTATATTTGTTTTTCCTATGCAGGCGGTTTATTATCCCTATGTTATTTGGCCTTTGGCGTGCCTAAAATCGATGTGCCCGGACTCATTGCTTTAATAGGCATACTACATTTTATGGAAAGTCTGCTGATTTTGATGTCGGGGTACTTGAACAGCCTGCCCATAATACTGGACAACAAGGACTACGGCCATGTGGGTGCATTTACCATGCGGAGGTTTTGGCCCATACCCATTATCATTCTCATGATGAGCACCGGCAACATGGCGGGCGGCGATGTCATCCAAATGCCCGACTGGTGGCCCCTTATAAGGCCGGAGAGTCTAATAGACGATTCCAACACCGTTTTCCTTATGGTGTCGGTTGTAGCCGCTCTGGGATACGGCGATATAGCCGTTACTCGACCGCCCAAAGAACGTTGTCGGCAGTCGGCAATATTTCTATGTTTATACAGCACCGCCTTGATTGTGGCCGCATATTTGGCCACAAGGATTGCCGGGTTTGAGTGGGTAGCTGCCGCATTGGCCCCTGTGGGCCACGAGCTTTTGATACTCCATGGGATAAAAACGGAAGAGAGGGGGAAGCCGCTGTTTTATCCTGTGGATGAAGGGTTGAGGGTGCTGGATACCATGCCCGGTTCGGCAGCCGAAGAGATGGGTATCGGCCAGGGAGATATTATTTTAGCCATTAACGGCAGAAAGGTACATAGCATTGACGGTATGAACGATATATTACAAAATTTTCCCACATATGTTTGGATTGATGTCGTGGATGTAAAGGGCAGGTATAAAACCTACGATATAAAAAAATATCCCGACGGCATAAACAGCCTAGGTGCCTTTATAGTACCCAAAAGCGGGGTAAGGACGGTGAAAATGAAAAAGCCCGTCAGTCCGTTGCTTAGGATTATAAGGAGGATGGCGAGTAAGAGGTCACATTAGATACCGGTGGCACATAGAATATTTATTGAGTCATCAATAAATTTTTTTATAGGAGGAATATTTATGCTGCCGGGTAGAAGTGTCCGTTACTTCCCTGGGGGGAACACCGTCGAGGGATTCCACTCTTTCATCAACGACATATTAAAGGATATGAAAAGGATATTTATTATTAAGGGTGGCCCGGGCACCGGTAAATCCACGTTTATAAAAAGGATCGGTCGGGAAATGACCGAAAAGGGTTACGATATAGAACTTTTATGCTGTTCGGGGGATACACAGTCCTTTGACGGCGTAATAATAAGAAAACCGGGGATTGCCATAGTAGACGGAACGGCACCCCATATCATCGATCCCATGTACCCCGGGGTGGTGGATGAGATGATAAATTTCGGGGATATATGGGATGAAGATAAGCTTATTCAGCACGGACGTAAAATTGTTTACATAACATCCGCCATGAAGGAAAGATATGGAAACGCTTATTTTTACCTGAGAAATGCAAAGGCGGTCTATGAAGTCATTAAACAATTATATATTAGGGGTATGGACTTTAAAGGTGTTAACCAAATTGCGGATAATATAATCGACCAAGTGTTGGCCAGCAGCCTTAACAAAATTCCAAAGGTAAGGCATGCCTTTGCCCGAGCCATAACCCACAATGGCATTGTCAGTTATTGCAACGAGCTGTTGGCAGGGATAAATAAGCTCTATGTGTTAAAGGGCGGAGCGGGTACCGGAAAGTCTACCATCATACAAAGGGTGGCCGACAAAGCCCTGGAATACGGGTATGATATACAGTATTACCACTGTGCTTTTAATCCTAAAAATTTGGATATGATTATACTGCCCCAGTTGAGCGTGGCCTTGGCCGACGGCGAATTCCCCCATGAAGTGGGGATATGGGAGGGCACCGAGCGGACGGACATTGACTTACTGAGTTGCATGGACATTCAAACGTATGAAAACAACAAGGATAAGATAAAATGGCTAAGGCAAAGTTTCCAGATATTGATAGACGAAGCGGTGTTCGAACTGAATCAGGCAAAGAAACTACACGATGATATAGAGGCCTACTATGTTAATGCCATGGACTTTGAAAGACTGGATAACCTCAATAACAGGGTGCTTTATAAGATCAACAAGCATTTAAAAGATATAAATTAATCAAAAAAATGCGGCCTTTTACAGCCCAAAAGGTGGGTGCAAAGGCCGCATTTTTTATCGGATTCTTAACCTGCATATCGTTGAGAACTGACCTAAAATTTGCGTATTGCAAGGAACGGGTTTTCAATTTCCGTATTCTTAAGAACGGGCTCTTAGCCTTGCATATCGTTGGCGTCGGGTTCTTGGCTTGCGTATCGCTATGAACGGGCCTTAAACCTGCATATTGAAAAAAAGGACTTAATCTACGCACTGTTAAGAACGGGCTTTCAACCTACGCACCGTAAAGAAAATTCCGGGGCAAATGATAAGCAAACCAATAACAAATACTGTATTGGGGTGTTTGCCAAGGGGCAAAGTGTTTGTATTTTCCATATCCGGTTGCAATTTTGCCTCTATATCCCGGTCGGCGACAAGGTCAATTTGTTTGATTAATACTTTGTCCAAGGTGTATACTATCCTACCCAGTTTTTGGCCTTTAAAGACGGGGGCGGATAAAAGGATGTTTTCTCTGTTGTCCCCAACATCCTTTAAAAGGTCATCGTTCCATACTATGGTACTTTGGATTTTGGGTATGTCTTCATTATCAAAAATATCCCTGTAATCCTCGGCTGCTATTACGTTGACTTGACCGGGTTCATCCTGAGCATGGTTTGTTACGTTAAGGGTGCATAGAATATCACCTTTTTTCAATAATTGGTGAAAGGTACAATCATTCAGACCGTATTCCAAAAGCTTTCTTGAGTCCACCCATCTGCCTTCCTGGGTACTTTTAAGCACCACCGATATGACCTCCAAACCGTCCTTGAAGGCCGATGAAACCAGGCAATGGCCCGCAGGTGTGGTAAACCCTGTTTTTATGCCGGTTGCATAGGGGAAATAGTAATCCTTGCTGGTCCTGTTTAATAACCGGTTGCCGTTTGTCCATCTATGGATACAAACTTCGTCGGGTTGGTCCGATGTATCGGACTGTTCTGCAGCTTTGTCCACGACGGCGGGTTTTTCTACAACGGCGTGGGGTGTTCTGACCAACCTTCTAAAGGCCGGGTTATTCATGGCCTCCCTTGCGATTAAAGCCAAGTCATAGGCCGTTGTGTAGTGGTTATTATCGTGATAGCCATGGGGATTGACAAAGTTTGACCTAAAGGCTCCGATCTCCCTGGCCCTTTGGTTCATCATTCTACAAAATTCCACCATGGCCTCATCGGTATCCAATGATTCATCCTTTACCCGTCTTGCTATGTATACGGCTATGGCATTGGCAGCGTCATTGCCCGAGGGTAACATCAGCGCCAGCAGTAAGTCGGACATGGAATAGGTTTGGCCGGGTATCAAACCGGCAACGGTGCTATGGTTGGGCACCGCCTTAACCTCTTCTCCCACCGTTACCGTGTCTTGGGTGTCGGAGTTTTCCAGTGCCACCAGCGTTGTTAATATCTTGGTAGTGCTGGCCGGGTACATTATTTCATGGGGGTTTCTGGAATATAATATCTTGCCGGTGGTTTGTTCCATTAATACCGCTGCCGCCGCTTCAACGGTAATATCGTTATGGGTGCCCAAGACAGGGGCCGATGCGGGTGGTGGGGTATTATCCTTAAAGGCTGCTTTGCAGTCATTTAATATAGATACTACCATAACCATGGTGATAATTATTATCCAAGAAATGCTTTTTTTCACTTTTAATACCCCTTCACAAAGTAATAAACAGAATAAATTGTCCATTTCAATTATATGATGGATATTCAAAAAATTGTAGCTTATTCTGGTATTTTTCGAAAAATTTTATATAAAAGAATTTTTTTGTTTTTTAGAAGGAATTTATTAAATTGTGTAGAACTATAATTATACGTATAAATATAGTTTTTCCATTCCCCGGCTCGGTATTAAAACTTCAGATACGGCACATCCAGGAGACCCAACAGCAAAACATTAAATATTATGGAGGGATGATTATGGCCAAAATAGCTATTATTGGAGCGGGTAGCATCGTATTTTGTAAAACATTGTTAAATGATATGTTGGCGACAAAGGCCCTGGAGGATTCAACCTATGTTCTTATGGACCTAAGCATGGAAAAGTTGGAGAAAATGGAGAACTACATTAAAAGGGTTATTAATAAAAACAACCTTCCGGCAAAGGTTTATTCTACCACCGACAGACGAGAGGCGCTGAAGGATGCCGATTATGTAATCGCCATGTTTCAAGTCGGCGGGGTTGAAGCCTTTAGGATAGACTATGAAATACCCATGAAGTACGGTGTGGACCAGTGTATAGCCGACAGCATAGGACCCGGCGGTGTGTTTAGGGCATTGCGTACTATACCGGTATTTGTTGACATGCTACGGGAAATGGAGGAACTGTGCCCCAAGGCTGTTCTATTAAACTATGTAAACCCCATGGCCACGGTGTGCCTGGCCATAGGCAGGATATCCAATATCAGTTTTGTAGGTCTATGCCACGGCGTTCAAACCACCTTGGACTTGATTGCCCGCTACGTGGGGGTTGATAAAGAAGAAATCGATTATGTATGTGCCGGGATAAACCATATGGCATGGTTCTTGAAACTGGAAAAGGACGGCAAGGATCTATACCCCATATTGAGGGAAAATATAGAAAAGCCGGAATATTACATAAATGAAAAGGTTCGTTGCGAGGTTATGAGGCATTTCGGATATTTTATGACGGAGAGCACCGGTCATTTGTCCGAATACCTTCCCTGGTTCAGGAAGAATAAAAAGGCGCTGGATTTATACTGCGACCAGCCGGACTTCGGCGGTGCGTCGGGTGCGTACTATAAATGGTGTAACGCCATTGCCCAGAAGTATAAAGAAGTGGACTTTTTATCCTTTGAAAGCGACGATCTGGAGCCCAGGAGCAAGGAGTATTGTTCATACGTAATAGAGGCGCTGGAAACGGGTAATGTTTTTAAATTTAACGGAAATGTAATGAATAGGGGCTATATAACCAACCTCCCCTATGACAGCTGTGTTGAGGTACCCATATATGCCGATAGGAGCGGTCTTAACCCCGTAGTAATAGGCAACCTGCCCTCTCACCTGGCAGCCCTCAACCAGAGCAATGTAACCGTCCAGAGCCTGGCCGCGGAGGCTGCATTAAAGGGCGATCCCGAACTGGCGTTCAGCGCCATTGCCATGGACCCCCTAACTTCCTCCGTGCTTACCTTAAAGGAAATAAGGGATATGACAATAGAAATGTTTGAAGCCCATAAGGCTTACCTACCTCAGTTTGAAGGCAAAACCTTAAAGAAGGTAGACATTATCCATATACCTGAGGGAACGGTGGGTGTCGACGTGCCGCTGGATCCTGCCTTGGCCATTGTCCACAGGTTCACCAAGCTGGCTGAAAACAAATAGACCCAAAAACCGTCGGTGTTTGATCCTTTGGTACCCAAGCTGTTAAAGCTTTGGATGAATAACAAAATAAAAGAGGAGAGTCCATGAGAAAATCAAGACTGCCTACCATGTGGGACGTTGCAAAGCGGGCCGGGGTTACCCAAGCGACCGTTTCCCATGTTATAAACGGAACGGCTCCCATATCCGAAAAGGTTAGAAAAAGAGTAATAGAGGCCATAGACGAGCTGGGCTATGTTCCCAATGCCGTTGCCAGAAGCTTAAAACAAAATAAAACCAACACCTTGGGTCTTTTGATTCCCGATGTCCAAAGCGGATATTATTCTGAGATGACCAAGGCGGTGGAAGAAAATGCCCGAAAAAAGGGGTATATAACCTTTTTGTGTAATACCTCCTACAACCAACAGCTGGAGGAGTTATACATAAATAATCTGTTGCAGCAACACGTAGCCGGTATTATCTTGGGATACGGATTATTAAACGAAAAAGCCCTTTTTAAAATACGAAACAGCAGGACTCCCGTACTTATAATAGACGGCAGCGGACAATTTGGGGATATTCATATACCTTCCGTGGAAGTGGATAATCACAAAGGCAGCAGGCTTGTGGTTGAATACCTTCATTCCATAGGCATAAGGCGGGACATCGGCTTTATCAGTGAGCCGTTGCAGCACAGCGCCTTGCAGCGTAGGTATGAAGGGTTTATAAACAGCCTAAAGCATTTTGGATATTCCATAAACGATGATCTTTTTAACATCGAGATCAAACAATATGACAAGATAAAAATGGGATACAATGCCGTTGAAAGGATACTACGGAAAGGTAGGCCAAGGGCCATATTTGTTACCGCCGACCAGGTGGCCCTTGGAGTCATTAAAAGGCTTAAAGAACTTAAGGTAAAAATACCCGAGGAAGTGGCGGTTATCGGCTATGACGACGTGCCGTTGGCCACGGTGGTCACCCCTAGGCTTACTACCGTTTCCCAGCCTATATATTCCATGGCCCAGCAGGGTTTGAATATGATTTTGAAAATAATAGAAGGTAAAACGGTAGAAAATGACAGGGTATTGCTGCAACCGACTTTGGTGGTCAGGGAATCTGCATGATATTATATAAAGGGGCAGCTCGACTTTGCTGATTTGTATTGACCATTTAGGTCGTGCCATGATAATTAAAGGGCAGCTTAGCTGCCCTTTACTGTTGCACAAAAATATTCTTTATCAAATCAAGTTTTCATCATCCAGTAGCTGTGCATTACACAGGCGACGATAAAGCCCGTCCTGGGCCATTAACCGGTTGTGGTTGCCCATTTCGGCTATTTTCCCGTCCTTTAATACGATTATCCTGTCCGCTTTTTTTACCGTGGATAATCTATGGGCTACAACCAATATAGTTCTCGTTTTGGCCAGATTGTTTATCGCCCTTTGTATTTCCAGTTCGGTTTCCACGTCCACCGAAGCGGTGGCTTCGTCCAGTACCAATATGGGTGTATCCCGTAGCACTGCCCTGGCTATGGACAGGCGCTGTTTCTGTCCGCCGGACAGTTTAAAACCCCTCTCGCCTATTTGGGTATCATATCCGTCTTGCAGCTTTTCGATGAAATCATGGGCTCGGGCGATTTTTGCAGCCCTTATTATGTCCTCCATGGTTGCCCCTTGGCTGCCATATGCAATATTTTCGGCCACGGTGCCGTTAAAGAGAAACACATCCTGAAGCACCATGCTTATGTTATTCCTAAGATCTGCCAACTTCAAATTCCGTATGTCGATATCGTCCAGGGTTATACTGCCCTCCGTCACATCATAAAACCTTACCAGCAGGCTGATGATGGTGGTTTTGCCCACGCCGGTGGGTCCCACAAAGGCCACCATTTCCCCCGGGTTTATTGTAAAGGATACGTTATCCAGCACCGGCTTGTTATCGGTGTATTGAAAGCTTACGTTGTTAAAGCTTATCTTACCCTTGGCCCTCGGCAGGGCAATGGGATTTTGTATTTCGGTTACATCCGACTGGGTATCCAGTATTTCAAACACCCTTTCCACACCGGCCGCACCGTGTTGGAGGTCTTCCACCACTCTGCCCAACACGTATATGGGCTGGTAGAAAATACCCAGGTACAATAGAAAGGCCACCAAGTCCTCGATATTTATTGCTCCTTTTATACCCATTATTCCACCCCAACCTATTACTATTACCGTGCCCAAAGCCCCCAACAACTCTATCGACGGGTGGAATACCGCACTCATACGAAGGGCCCTCAGGATGGCCCGGGCATAGTTTCTGGCACCCCTTTCCACCCTTTTGCTCTCCCGTTTTTGTTGGTTGAAGGCTTGGATTTCCTTTATTCCCGAAAGGTTGTCTTGAATGACGGCGTTGAAATCCGCCAGTGTCCTTTGGGCCTTTCTAAAGGAAGGAAGCACTTTTCTTATGAAACCAAGGCCTAAAAACACCAAAGGGGGTATGGGAATCAAGGTCATAACCGCAAGGGTGGAGTTCAGTATAAAGATTATTACAATAACGCCTATCAGTATCAGGACGTTTACAATAAGGTCGGGTATGGCATGGGCGATTAATAATTCAAAGGTTGCTGTGTCGTTGGCTATCCTGGACATCAGCTGCCCCGTTTGTTTGTCCTGGTAAAAGCCCAGGGAGAGTTTTTGCAAATGGTTGTATAGTTTTACCCTCATATCGGACACGACGTTCCATGCCGCCACGTGGTTTAAATACCTGGACAGATATTGGAAAAAGGCCCTGGCCAGATAAATAATTGCCAAAAGGACAGCCGATCTTTTTATGGTGTCCATAAGCTGAGGACTCCTGGCACTTCCGCCGGTTAAAACTGCGATTACCCGTCGGACCACAAGGGGCGAAACGAGGTTAAGCCCGGTAACTATGAACAGGCTTACCGTTGCTATTATCAGTATGGGCCAATATTTTTTAGAAAACTTAAGTAAACGAAGGATATTTTTCATATATATTCTCCACTCTCCATACAAAAAAGGTGTATATCGATATAAAAAATTCTCTTTTGAAGGATATCCGTATTTTATTCCCTTAGTATTTATGTTCTATTATATACCAAATTCGATTATTCTACTACTTTAGGCGGCACCCGTTCCATTCGAACTGGTGTTCTAATTGTTTTGAAAATGTGCTATAATTATATACCATGAAAGTTGAGGGGAGATTATATGAAAAAGTTTGAGATAAACTCTAAATTTAAGCCCACCGGTGACCAGCCGGCGGCCATAGATAAATTGGTTGACGGGCTTAATAAGAACTACAAATACCAGACGTTGCTGGGTGTTACCGGTTCGGGCAAGACCTTTACCATGGCCAATGTTATACAACGGGTACAGCGCCCCACATTGGTTATCGCCCATAACAAAACCCTGGCCGCCCAATTGTGCAATGAGTTTAGGGAATTTTTCCCCAATAATGCGGTGGAGTATTTTGTCAGCTATTACGATTACTACCAGCCCGAGGCCTATGTTCCTTCCTCGGACACATACATAGAAAAGGACGCTTCCATAAACGATGAGATAGACAAGCTCAGGCATTCGGCCACCGCGGCCCTGCTGGAACGACGGGATGTAATCATCGTGGCCAGTGTGTCGTGCATATACGGTCTTGGTGATCCCAATATTTATAAGAATTTAATGGTTTCCTTAAGACCGGGCATGACAAAGGATCGGGATGATGTAATACGACAGTTGGTGGATATACAGTATGACAGAAACGATATAAATTTCGTAAGGGGTACCTTCAGGGTACGGGGGGATGTCCTGGAAGTGTTTCCGGCTTCTTCGTCGGACAGGGCAATAAGGATAGAATTCTTTGGGGATGAGATAGACAGGATATCCGAGATAGATGTTATAACCGGTGAGGTGCTTAACCATAGGATACATGCTGCCATATTTCCCGCTTCCCACTACACCACCACAAAGGAAAGGCTGGAAAGGGCCATTAGGGAAATAGAGAAGGATTTAGAGGAACGGGTGAACTATTTTAAGGCCAATAACAAGCTGCTGGAGGCACAGCGGCTATTGCAGCGGACCAATTACGATATAGAAATGATGCGGGAAATAGGTTATTGCCAGGGTATAGAGAATTATTCCAGGTACTTGGACGGCCGGCAGCCCGGCCAGCCGGCCTTTACCCTTATAGATTATTTCCCCGATGATTATTTGATGATAATAGACGAATCCCATGTTACCATACCTCAGATTAGGGCGATGTATGCCGGAGATAAATCCAGAAAGGATTCTTTGGTAGAATACGGTTTCAGGCTGCCGGCGGCCTACGATAACAGGCCCCTCACCTTCGAGGAATTTGAAAGTAAGATAAACCAGGTATTGTGTGTCAGTGCCACGCCGGGGCCCTATGAACTGGAGCGTTCCGGTCAGGTGGTGGAACAGGTAATACGCCCCACCGGCCTGGTGGACCCGGAAGTGGAGGTCAGACCGGTTGAGGGGCAGATAGACCACCTGTTTGGCGAGATTAAAAGCAGGGCATCAAAGAACCAGAGGGTGCTTGTTACCACATTGACAAAGAAGATGGCCGAAGACTTGACCGATTACTTCAGGGAGAGCGGTATAAAGGTGAGATACCTACATTCGGATATAGACACCATAGAGCGTATGGAAATAATCCGCGACCTGCGCAAGGGTGTGTTTGATGTTTTGGTTGGAATTAACCTTTTAAGGGAGGGCCTCGACCTGCCCGAAGTATCTTTGGTGGCCATTTTGGATGCCGATAAGGAAGGTTTTTTAAGATCGGAGACCTCGTTGATCCAGACCATTGGCCGGGCTGCCCGTAACGCCGAGGGTAAGGTTATAATGTACGCCGACGTTATTACCAATTCCATGAAAAGGGCCATCGATGAAACCAACAGAAGGCGGGCCATACAAATGGAGTACAACAGGAAGCATAACATAACGCCCCGCACAATTAAGAAGGACATATACGATGTAATCGAAACCGCCGTTGCGGTGGCAGAGCAGGAAGGTAAATACAAAATTGATGATGAAGTTGATAGGCTTACCCCTGAAGACAAGGAAGAAGTTATTAACGAACTTAAGCAGAGGATGCATGAAGCGGCTGCCAACCTTGAATTCGAAAAGGCGGCCAAGTATAGGGACAGGATAATTGAATTGGAAAAATCAATGTAGGAGATTGGGGAATTGTAATGGAAAAAAAGGATTTAATAATAAAGGGTGCAAGGGAACACAACCTAAAAAATATAGATGTGAGAATTCCAAGGGATAAACTGGTAGTAGTGACGGGTCTGAGCGGTTCCGGCAAGTCGTCCCTGGCCTTTGATACCATATACGCCGAAGGCCAAAGGCGGTATGTTGAATCCCTGTCCGCCTATGCCCGTCAGTTTTTAGGACGGATGGAAAAACCCGATGTGGATTATATAGCCGGCCTGTCGCCCGCCATATCCATTGATCAAAAGACCACCAGCAAAAACCCCCGGTCAACGGTGGGTACGGTAACCGAGATTTACGATTATCTAAGGCTTTTGTTTTCACGGATCGGGACCCCTCATTGTTATGTCTGCGGCAGGGAAATCCAGCAGCAGACCATTGATCAGATGGTGGACCACATAATGACCATGGAACACGGTACCCGTATACAATTGCTGGCGCCCTTGGTAAGGGGCAGAAAGGGTGAACATGTCAAAATACTGGGGGATATAAAAAAGAGGGGCTTTGTCAGGGTGCGGGTAGACGGCCAAATCATGGATATAAATGACCCTATCCAACTGGAAAAGAACAAAAAGCATACCATAGAGGTGGTGGTGGACAGGATAATACTTAAGGAGGGAGTGGAAAAGAGGCTGGCCGATTCCCTGGAAACGGTGGTAGCTTTGTCCAAAGGACTGGCATTGGTTGACGTAATCGGCGGTGATGAGATTTTGTTCAGCCAGAATATGGCCTGTAGCCAATGCGGTGTAAGCATAGAAGAACTGACGCCCCGTATGTTTTCCTTTAACAGCCCCTACGGCGCCTGTCCTGAATGCGACGGCCTGGGTACCTTGATGAAGATTGATCCTAAGCTGGTTATACCCGACGAGAGAAGGACCATTAAGGAGGGTGCCATTGTGGCGCCGGGCTGGAATTTTGAAAATGGGGACAGTATTGCCAATATGTACTTTGAAGCCCTTTCCCGACATTATGGTTTCAGCCTTAATACACCCATAAAGGATCTGCCCGAGGAGATTATAAATATAATACTCTACGGCACCGGGGGTAAAAGAATCAAGGTACACCATCGCCGTCGGTACGGCACTTTTTATGCTCGCTTTGAAGGTATCATAAACAACCTTGAAAGGAAGTATAAGGAAACCCTGTCGGAATACAGCAAAAACGAAATAGAAGCCTTGATGGACGACAGCCCTTGTCCCCAGTGTAAAGGGTCCCGTTTGAAGAAGGAGAGCATGGCGGTAACGGTGGGGGGTAAAAATATATACCAGCTTACCTGCATGTCCGTTAAGGAGATATACGGGTTTTTTAACTCCCTAAAGTTAACCGAAAAGCAGGCCTTAATAAGCAGACAGGTCCTTAAGGAAATAAAGGCCCGATTAAGGTTTCTTATAGACGTGGGCCTTGATTACCTAACCCTGGCCCGGTCAGCCGCTACCCTGTCGGGCGGCGAAGCCCAAAGGATTAGGCTGGCCACCCAGATAGGAGCCGGCCTGATGGGGGTGCTGTATATACTGGATGAACCCAGTATAGGACTGCACCAGAGGGACAATGAAAGGTTGCTGAGCACCTTAAAACAATTAAGGGACCTGGGTAATACCTTGATCGTGGTGGAACACGACGAGGATACCATGTATGCCGCCGATTATATTATAGATATGGGCCCCGGTCCGGGGATCCACGGCGGTGAAATAGTTGCCACCGGTACGGTGGAGGATATCAAGGCATGTCCCCGGTCGATAACCGGCCAGTACTTATCGGGAATAAAAAAGATAGACGTACCTAAAAACAGGAGAAAGCCCAACGGCGCTTGGCTTGAGGTTTTGGGCGCCCAGGAGAATAATTTAAAGGACATAGACGTGGCCTTTCCTCTGGGCCTGTTTACCTGCGTCACCGGTGTATCCGGTTCGGGTAAGAGCACCTTGGTAAACGAAATAGTATACAAAAGATTGGCACGGGACCTGAACAGGGCCAAGGTAAGGCCGGGCGCCCATAGGGGTATGAGGGGTATGGAACACCTTGACAAGGTTGTCAATATAGATCAATCTCCCATAGGACGGACGCCCAGGTCCAACCCGGCTACCTATACGGGCGTATTTGACGGTATCCGGGAATTGTTCGCGCAACTCCCGGAGGCCAAGATGAGGGGCTATAAGAGCGGAAGGTTTAGTTTCAATGTCAGGGGAGGTAGGTGCGAGGCCTGCAGCGGTGACGGCATAATAAAAATAGAAATGCACTTTTTGCCCGATGTATACGTACCATGCGAGGTGTGCAGGGGTAAAAGATACAACCGGGAGACCCTGGAAGTTAGATATAAGGGCAAAAACATATCCCAGGTATTGGATATGACCGTTGAGGATGCCCTGGAGTTTTTCGGTAACATACCCAAAATAAAGAGAAGGCTTCAGACTTTGTACGACGTAGGTCTAGGCTATATAAAACTTGGCCAGCCCTCTACTACCCTGTCGGGGGGTGAGGCTCAAAGGGTTAAGCTGGCTACCGAACTGAGTAAGCGGAGTACAGGCAGGACCATGTATATTTTGGACGAGCCCACCACCGGCCTCCATATGGCGGATGTCCACAGGCTGGTGTCGGTACTGCAAAAACTGTGTGATGCCGGCAACACCATTATCGTGATAGAACACAATCTGGACGTTATAAAGACGGCTGATTATATAATAGATTTGGGTCCGGAAGGCGGTGAAATGGGGGGATGCGTAGTTGCCCACGGCAGTCCCGAATTCATTTGTAATCATGGGGAAAGTTTTACCGGACGGTTTTTAAAGAGGAAATTAAACAATTAAAAAAGGGTGGATTACCACCCTTTTTTATATCTATTCCGCACTGTCCGTTTCTTCTGACTGGGGTTTTTGCTGTTCGGCCGATGTATCCGGCTTTTTCGGTTTGGGTTCCTGGGGCTGGGGGTTTTGGGGCTTTGAGTCCTGTGGGTCTTGGGGTTTGGTGCCCTGGGGTTTTGTATCTTCAGGCTTGGTATTTTGAGGTTTTGAGTTTTGATTATTGTTGTTATCCTTTGGTTTTTCCTCTTTCTTTGGGGCCGGGTTGTAGTATATTAACCCCTTTATTGGCTTGTAATAATCATCGGATATCAAAACCCTTTTCACCCTGACGCCGTTTTCATAGATAACTTTGTACGCCCTGACCTTAAGACCCTTTCTTGACAGTATTTCAACCTTTTCCGTTCCCGGCGGTAAATCCTTTTTTACCACCCTTTTAGGTTCGGGAGCGGGGCTTGAGGAGTAAATCTCGGTTTGTATTTCTATTTTTCTGTTATTGGGCAGTTTTTCGCCGTAAATTTCTATAAGCAGCCTTTTATTGCTTACATAACTGGCTATAAATATAGGGGTGTCTTTATTATTTCTGAACTTAAAATCCAAAGCACCGTACACAACGGTGGCGTCCCTGCCCGGGCCTACGTATGTTATGGGAAAGGCGTGTTTGGTACGCTCAACTATTTCAAGGTCTGCCATTAACACTGCGTTGTACAGGGTACTCGAAACTTGACACACTCCGCCTGCCGTACCGTCCTCCACCTTACCGCCGACAATGATGGCGGCGTCCTTATATCCCTTCTTTTTTGATCTTACGCCGGTGGATTCGTTAAAAGAAAAGACCTCCCCGGGTTTTACCACCCTTCCGTTGAAGGTTTCTGATGCAAGTCTGATGTTGTGGGTCCTTGCAGCCGAGCTGGCGGAAAGATCGGTGCTAAAGGAAGAAATTTTGTAGGTAGCCTTTTTCAGATCTTCCACAAATACCTCCGGCTGAATATCGTGAACGGGCAAATCGATGACGGAGGAGTAATCTTCTTTTTCCATAACATCCTCTATCATGGCCATGGTTGCTTCCACGTCCATTTCCCTGCCCACTTTTTCCGAAGTAAAACTAAACTTTTGGCTTTTATTGGGATGGAATTTTACGGAGGCATCCTCCGGTTGTATGTAGAGCTCATCCGCTATTTGTTGTACCTTGTCCTTTAAAAGGGATACATCATAACTGAAGGTTACATCCGAGGAAAACCCGTTTTTATAAACATCGTATATTTCCCTTAATCTATTTAACGATGAACCTTTTCTGCCTATCCGGTATGCTTCCTCCACCTTTTCCTCGATATCAAATTGAGCGCCTATATCCTTATAGTCGAATTCCCATTTTTTATCTTCAAAAGCCAGAGTTATTTTTATATCATCCAGATATGGCTGGAATTTTTCTTTTAGTTTGGTAATGGCCATATCCTTGGTTAAGTTTTCCATGTCAATACCGGCTATTTTTATATTGGGGTAGAAAACTTCTTTATTGAGTATGTGGTTTGCATATGTTATTGTGGAAAAGCCAAGAATTATTATAATAACTAACAACGTGACGGTAAAAGCAAATTTTTTCTTAACTGTTTTCTTACGTTTTTCCATCCTACTGGGCTGCATAGTTGTTATCCCCCATTCACTAAGGATAATGATATAACTGCTTATAAATTAAATAATAAGTTACACCCAATTAATTGTAAATACATAGGCACAAAAAGTAAAGAATTTAAAACCAATTATGCATATTTGTAATAGTATTGTAACAAATGTAATAATTAGGCAATAAATGCTATGACTTGTAATCTATATTTAATTCTATTAAAATTTGTCCATATTATTCTAATTTTATTCCACTTCCTATATAAAACCAAGATATTTTTTGTTTAAAGAAGTCATAGGAAGTTTCCTATGACTTCTTTGGGGATATTACAATGCTAAGATCAACTACCTACCTTTTGATCAGGGGATCATAGCCCACCACCGTCCAAATACCGGTGGAATCTTGCCTTATCAAACGCTTTAGGTATACCCTTTTAATGGGGCTTTGCTGCCCGGTTACTTCTACAACAGCATTTTTACCGTCGTTGGCCGTTAGCGTTAAATCTTCCATGGATACGGGATATTCGCCCGTTATGCCATCGGGAGAGATTTGCAGGCTGACAAAAACCTGGGCAACGTATACGGGGTCGAGTTTCCAGGGCGATTGCCCTGCATCAACGCTTTTTTGTTGGTTTTCCTCTGCCTCCAAGTCCACCTCGACTTTCCTCTGGGGCTTTTCAGGGGGTTGTTCGTCGATGGATATGTTCTTGTCGGTCAACTGCCGTGCGAAGGATATCAATTCCTCCGTACCGGTATTGCTTATCACGGCATATTCAAAGCCCTGCTGCTGCCAGCGGATAGCAGCCATGTCGGTCATGCCTGCATAGGGCAATCCGCCACTTAGTATTCCCGAATCGTTATATACGGGGGATTGGATTTCGGCAATTTCATTTTCAACTTTGCCCAAAATGGCCGTATTTACAGGCTTGAACTGGGTTTTTGCCTTGCCTTGCATAAACACCGCCAATGTCTTATTGTCATCGGTAGCGTAGTACACCTTTAGAAGCTGCCTATCCGGCAGTACGGCTATGCCCTGTTGCGTATATCCGTCGGGTATATCTTGACCAAGCCGGGGAACAAACCCCAAGGCCTTTTCCGCCTCCTGCATGGTGGACACCAATTGTTCGGGGTGCGTGTCAATTTCCCTAAACCCGTCGGGCACCTTGTAAGTAACAAGTTCTTTGGGTAGATTATCCACCAAATCCAACTGGGTATAGGTTATGGTATACTGCAGCGCATTGTGCATGGCCGACTGTTTTTTCAAGGGAAGTTTTGTTTTCTTATCAATCCATACCTTATAGGGCCTTCCTCCGTCGGGGATTACTTCCACCACGGAAGCTTTTCTACCTGCCACCCTATCCTCCCCCAGGGCCTTTATGGACAAGGCATTGGTTATCTGTTGTATTTCATTACCCAGTTCAAAGGTAAAGGGATGGGTATCGGGGAACGGGGGTAAGAGGTGGATTTCATTTTGATCCGGTCTCACCTGCCACTTTTTTTGGCCGTTGTTTACGGTTACCAAATCCTTTTGCGGACCTTCCAATACCCTGGTATAATAATGTCCCTCTTTATCCGCCCATACTTCCAGCTTGCCCTGTGTTGTACTCTTTCCCTGTTCGTTAGTCTCGATGATTTCAATATACCCGTGATATGCCTTGATTTGTTGGAACGCCTCTTCCATGGCATGGATGGTGCCGGCCGTGCCCACAGGCCATAGGAAATTGATGATAATTGCCAGTACAAGTGCGGCGGCTATACCTGACATGCCAGTGAGCCATATCCTTCTTTTGTTTTTAGCGTCCTTTTCCGATTCCAGTCGTCTTTTTACCGCCCGGGCCAGTCTTTTCGGGTATCCGGCTTCGGGCAGAGCGGGTTCCTTTAAGCTGCGTACCAATCTTACGGTATCCAAAAGCTTGTCTGTCTCCGGTGAATGGGTGGGTCTTTCGTGTTCTTTGGGTTTTTGTTCGGCATTAAGTTTATCGATGTAATCGGATATTTTGTTTTCCTTAAAACCCATGGTTTTAACCTCCTTGTACAATTTATTATTCTTCTAAATACCGGCAGAGATTTTGCAATGCTCGGTATTGCAGCACCCGGACGGTGCCTTCCTTTTTGTTCAAGATTTTGGCTGTTTCGGCTACCGAAAAACCTTTGATAATTCTCAATTCTATTACCTTTTGTTGCTGCTCGCCGAGTTTATTTAGCGCATTTTTAATTGTAATGCGTTAGGTACTGGCCTCCGTTTGGGCTTGGGTGGAAATCCATGACGGGTTGACGGATTCTATGTCCACCGTCACACTCCGGCGTTTATTTTTTCTCCATTTGTCCCGCAGTATATTTAATGCAACGGTTTTTAAAAAGGCAATGTACTTATTGACGTCAATACTGTTTTTTTGTAAATAGGACAGGGCTCTGACGTAAGTCTCCTGGGTAATGTCTTCCGCTTCTTCGCGGTTTTGAACCCTATAATATATAAAGCGGTATAAGGGTTCCCAGGTTTTTTTGCATATTTCCTCTATACACTCTAAATCGCCCTTCTGTGCTTTGTTTAACTTGTCCGCATCAAGCATAGATCTATACTCCTTTTTATCACCTGGTTGCTGCAATATGGGAGCAAAAACAACTGGCTTCCCTTTTCTTAACTATAATAACGTCTAAACACCGTAAAACGTTACAACAAAAATGCCGGCTTAAGTTTTATTATACTTTCATGAGTGTCGTTGCCGTATGAATATTCTATCACCGGCTGATGAATATATTTCATTTTTAGGACGGACCATTGACGTCATGACGGGTGTTTGATTTTTTAACAACCCGTTGCTATAATTTAGTTGCTGTTTTTGTTTAGCAAAAAAATTTTAACCGGGAGGAGAATAACATAGTGGCATACAAACTAATCGCCATAGACTTGGACGGTACATTATTGGACGATAATATGGAAATCAGCCGTCGCAATAAACAAGCAATCAGGAGGGCTTTGGACAAAGGCGTCAGGGTTACCTTGTGCTCAGGCAGGCCCTTTGATATGGTCAAGGGATATGCAAAGGAGCTGGGACTGAAGCTTCCTTTTATAATAAATAACGGTGCCATGATAGTAACCTCCCATGACCATAAGGTGGTATATAAAAGGGAGATAGATTACAAAAAAATAAAACCCGTGCTGGATTATGCCCAACAGCGTAATATAAAGATGTTTGCTTTTATCGATAATATTATGTATACCAACATACCTCCCGATGATAAAGAAATTGAAATATGGAGAAGATATGGCCAAAAGTTTGTATATGTAGAAGAATTTTATCGTTATATCAATGAAAACCTCATCAAACTTATGTTTGTGGGTGAGTGCCGTCAATTAAAAGAGTATATGGAGGATTTGGAGAAATGTTGTAAAAATAAATTCATACAATATCTGATGGTGGGCAGATACCTGGAATTTGTCCCCATAGACGTTAACAAAGGCAGTGCCCTTAAATATCTGGCTTCTTATTACGGTATCCGAGCATCGGAAGTCATGGCCATCGGCGATGAGGATAACGACATACCCATGCTAAAATTTGCCGGGTTGGGCGTTGCCATGGGCAATGCATATCCCCACGTTAAAGAAGTGGCCGACTTTATTACCGGTACCAATGATGCCCATGGTGTGGCAAAATCCATAGAAAAATTCGTGCTGGGTGATTAGATATCGCTGCCCGGGCCGGATATCGGGGCAGGCCGCCTTTATCAATTTTTCTCCTGCCATGGTTTAATAAAACCGGGTGATGTAATACCCTACTCCAACCCCTGTTTATTGCAGGTCTTAATGAAAAATGTAAAAAATAATTTTAATAAAAAGTTAATAATTATGTAAAATAATTTAAACATGTTGTACGTCTAAATGATACAAACAGGTGTAATAATATATAATAAATTAAGTTGTTTGGAGGTATTAACATGAAGGGGTTATTAGGTTCGGAATGGGGTAGGAGTATAGGCGGAATAATAATATCACTTCTTCTTACTTTAGGTGTACTGTTTCCCGTAATTTTCATGGATATACTGACCAAATATCTAAAATTGTAACATATACCGATGCATTACAATAAATCTGCAAAAGGGCTGAAAATATGATAGGTTATCAATGTTCCAGCCCTTTTATTTGATATTTTACATAATCAATCGTTTGGCTCCTCTACACCTTTTAAGCCAGTGGCGTTTTAAACTGCTCACCAACAAATTGCTTCTTGGAGCCATGTGGGCAAATTTGTCGTTGCTGATCATAACACCCAGATGGCTTATTACATCGCTGCCCACGGCAAAGTATACCAAATCCAGGGGTTGTACTTCCTCCGGCTTGACGTATATGCCTTCCAGATTCATAATCCCCCTGATTAGTCTATAGGGATCTTTGCGGTACCAATGCTTTTCTATGGCATGACCGTCATCGCTGGGCACTTCAATACCGAATTCTTTATAAAACAGTATTACAAATCCGAGACAATCCAAACCCTTTTTCAAATCTCGGCCGTTGTGGATAAACCGTGCGTTTTTGAATTTATCTAATATTTCCTTTATTTTGGCCTCGCTCACGTTTCTTACCATATAAATCCTCCAAAATATTAATTATCGGTTAAAAATCATTATATGCGCTTATCTTTGCCGGGTTACAATAAAAATGTACTATAATTATTCAAAATATAGAGGGAAAAAATAATATATGACGAATAATTAACATACGGGATCAAATTTTGTGTTGCCCGGAGGGTACCAATGAAGAAAAAATTGCTAACCATACTGGTTATTTTCATAATACTTACGTTTTGCTTTACCGGTTGCACCAATGGCTATACGGAATGGTGGGCGTCCAAGGGGGAAGAAAAAAAATCCCCGTCCCTTACGGATGATACCCCGGGACAAAATACAACGCCCGACGGTCCGAAAGATGCCGGCCAAAGCACGCTGCCTGTATCCAAAGTATATAGGATGAAGGTGGTATACCACCATAAAATTAGCCATATAACTTCCTTGGCCAGCTGCATTATGCACCAACTGCCAGAGCTGACCTATCCCCGGGTACTGGTGTATGCAAGGCCTACCAGGTTTTATTTCGATGAAGGGGTCAGGGAATATAACATGGGGCCGGCTCCTTTGGTGTTCTCGATGCTGGACATCGTGAAGAATTCAAATTTTTGCCCTACCATAGGATATAGGGGGATACCCACCAATGACACGAAGATACTTCAAGACAACTTGGAGGAAAACTGCAGCGTGCTCAAGGAGTGTAAAAATGCCCGGCAGCTATTTCAAATAATAAAAATGAAGGTTGTGGACAGCCTTCCTGTTATAGCCCAGGTCGACCTTAAAGAACTGGGCATTACAGACAAGACTTGTTACGATTTTGTAATTATTACCGGATATGACCAAGAGCATGTATATGTTTATTTTACATGGAAGATGGATGCTCTGCCTACCAAGATTGTTTTTAGCGATTTTATAGAGGCTTGGTCGGTCGATGACGATACGGCGGTATTTAGCAGCAATTTCATATTATGCCCCAATTCGGACGGTCAGCCGCCCAACATCCGTTCAATGGAAGATATTTTAAGGGAGGATGCCTTACAGGCCCCGGATAACATAGAAGAATTTATCAATTATGTGGATGATACTCAGCATATACCGGCAATGATAGGCGATTCGGGACAGCAAATGGCCCACGCTGCGTCAATTTATTATGAGGAACTCGGGCAGAGTGACCTTTCACAGTTGTATAACACTGCCGTGGACATTTACAGTAAGATGGAGGATAATATGGAAGTTGAAGAGTATTTGGAGATATGCCGACAGCTGAAGGAAGTATACCGACAGGCGGCATTGCTCATGAATAATAAATAAGTACGAATTTATACTGTCATGCCGGCGACGGATACCGTAATAATTCATGATTGGTTTTAATCATTGGCGGTTTTCACCCGGGCATTTTCTATGGGGGAATGGGCAAAACACAGGTTTGACCACTTTTTTGTTTTTAAGAGGGGTTGGGCGTAATCATACATTCTTTTAAGCTCCAACATAGGGGATGGACGGTATTTTTTTGGTTTAGACATAACCATACATTTCTTTCATTTCACTTTAAAACTCTTCTATATTGTTAAAGCTTCCCTTGTCAAAAAACTTTTTAAATCTTTCGGTTACCCAAAAAAACGATGGAATCTCCTCTATACATCCCATGGGATTTTTCGTTGCAAAATTTTTTAAATCAATTCAAAGGCAAGCGAAACTCTAATCGCCGGACTGACATTGAAGGAGACGGTAAGGCGGGCAAAGGAGGTATTGCTGGCCGGTGTGAAAGAAAGGGAAAATTCAATACCTCGGCTGCTGAGGAATAAAAGAATGGAAATTATGTCAATAAGACTGACTTTTTTGTTTTTTATCATTTGCTGGAATAAATCGTCATTGAAAAGTTCTGCCAGTTTGTTCATGTTATTCCTCCATAAAAGTTTATAATGGGCTATAATATAATATGAGTTTTTAAGGGCATGTGTTAATGAAAGAAATTATCCAGAGGTGTAATTATGAAGATATTGTTAGCCGGATTGAATTCCCAGTATATCCACTCAAACCTGGCGTTGTACTACTTAAAAAGCAGCTGCCGTAATGGGGTGCCCGGTGTTCGGGTGGATATTCATGAGTATACAATAAACGACGGCCTTGATCTCATAAAGGGGCAGCTGTTTGAACAAAAGCCGGATATAATGGCCCTATCCTGCTACATATGGAATATAGAGCAGGTATTGGAAATAGTAACGGATTTAAAAAAGGTTATGAAACAAACGGTATTTGTTTTGGGTGGGCCGGAGGTATCCTATGAAACAAGCCGGTTAATGGCTGAAGTGCCGGCAATTGATTTTGTAATCAGGGGAGAGGGCGAAGTGGCCTTTCCTTTGCTGGTTGAATATATATGCACCCGACAGGGTGATATAAATGATATAAGCGGGCTGGTGTACAGGAAGGGGGATGGAATTATTGACCGGGGCATGGCGCGGTCGGTTGATCTTACCAAGGATGTACCTGAGTTTCTGGATGATTATATTGACAATTTAGACAGTAGGATTTTGTATTACGAAAGCTCCAGGGGTTGTCCGTTCAACTGTTCGTATTGTCTGTCTTCCTTAACCCAGGGAGTAAAATATTTCCCCTTGGACAGGGTGAAGGAGGATTTGGATTTAATGATAGAGCGGGGAGTGAAGCGGGTTAAATTTGTGGATAGGACCTTTAACTGCCATGCTCAAAGGTTCAAATCCATAGTTGAACATATAATAAACCGAGGGGGTCAAACGTCATTTCATTTTGAAATGGCAGCTCATTTATTGGAGGATGATGCAATAGAACTGTTAAAGACAGCCCCTGTAGGTATGTTCCAGTTTGAAATAGGCATACAATCCACGAAAAGTAAAACATTAAAGGCAATAAACAGGACAACCGATTTGCTCAAAATTGAGGACAGGGTCAAAAGGGTCAAGCAAACAGGCAAGGTAAGGCAGTATTTGGATTTGATAGCCGGGCTGCCCTGGGAAGATTACCGGCGTTTTAAAGAATCCTTTAATTTTACTTATAATTTAAAGCCGGACAAGGTTCATCTGGGTTTTTTAAAACTGCTTAAGGGAAGCGGTTTACGGGAAGAGGCTTTTCGCCATGGATACGTATTTTCCCAAAAACCGCCCTACCAGGTGATTGAAAATAATTACATATCCTATGCCGAAATACTCAGGCTTAAAAAAGTGGAGGATATGGTGGACAAATTCTATAATTCCGGCAGGTTTAATTACGTGTTGGATTTTATTATACAACGCTACTTCACCCAGCCCTTTGAGTTTTTTGAACGGCTTTCGGATTTTTGGTACGGGCAGGGGTACCAGCTAAAAAACCATTCCCAATATACCCTTTATCATTTGTTGATGGAATTTTACCGTCGTTGTATAAACCAAGATGTTGAACTATTTCAAGACATGGTGCTGTTCCAGTATTTCCTGTACTACAGGATGGAAGGGAATATACCGGGTTTAAAGCAAGACTATTCGGTGGATAAGGAAACCTTTAACATGATCCTGAAGGAAACCGGTCTTGACCGCCGCCGGTACTCGGACGGAAAACTTATGTCAATGAAGCAATTAAAAAAACATATAACCATTAAGGTTTTTAGCCATGATATTTCAGCAGTCCTTAAAGACATAAAAAGCTCACCCGTCAAAAGGAAACTTTACATAATATTTGATTACAGCAAAAAGCATCCCATAACAAAAGAAGCCTGTTTTATATTCCATAACAGCACAAAAGGAAAGGGGAATAATAAGTGAGACAGTATGGGTATAGGAAAGGGATGACTTACATTGACAAAAGTCATTGCTGTACAGAAGGGACCGGGGCATATTGGTAATAGATTAACCGGCAAAGGTTATAGGGTGGTGGATATGGATAATACCCGGGAGATAATCGATGATATCTTATATTTACCCTCTGCGATGATTGGTGTTAGTACTTTATGCGCCAACCAATTGTTTGCCGGCGGCAATAACAACTTTGTATTTATGGTAAGTAGGAATGAAAATTCGGAAGATGAGATTTTGTATATGATAGACGGCATTAGGTAAACATGTCCGCTATTGGAATATGTAAACAAAGTTACCACAAAATACAGCTGTATTATTGACCCTTGCTATATTATACTAAAAGTACCGTGCTGGGTGCCGAATTTCAAAATATGAAAACGGGGGAAAAAATTTGGGGTGAATCTGCTTTTGCAGTAGGGTACACTCTCTACCCGAATCCGTCAACTAACCCCGTAGGCCAAGGAGAGAGGAGATCAAAATTGAAGAAAAGGGTGTTAAGGGTTACTGTATTTGTGGTTGTTGTTTTGCTGTTGCTAGGGACAACAACCGGCATGGCTCAAGCCGCCCTCAACAGGAACTTGGTTGAGGGTATGAGCGGTGAGGATGTCCGTCAGGCCCAGGATTTGCTGAAAAGTTTGGGTTACTTTAAAGCAAATTCCACGGGCTATTTCGGACCTATCATAAAAAAAGCGGTAATGGATTTCCAAAGGGATTATGGCATTAGTACCACGGGCAATATAGGACCCATTACCCGGGCGAAAATGAATGAATTAATGTCCGGCCAAATCAAGGTCCATATTGTCAAAGCCGGGGACACCTTTTGGAAGCTGAGTCAGCAGTATAACGTTCCCATGGCGGATATAATCAGCGCCAATAACAAGACGGAGTCTTCCATAATCTACGTTGGTGAAAAGCTGATTATACCGCTGAAATCATCATCCAATAATGGCGGAGGTGTTGGGACAGGGCAAAGGGTTCATGTAGTACAGCCCGGGGATACCTTTTGGAAGCTGAGTCAGCGGTACAACGTCCCCATGGCGGATATAATGAAGGCCAACAATAAAACGGCCAATTCCATATTATATGTGGGCGATCGCTTAATAATCCCCGGACAATCAAGCTCATCACCGGGGGGAGGTTCAGCTACAAAAACTTATATTATACATAAGGTAAAACCGGGGGATAATGCCTGGGATTTAAGTATTAAATACGGAATACCCATGGCGGAAATCCTCGAGCTGAACAACCTTTCCCAGAACAGTGTATTATATGTGGGTCAAGAACTTAAAATACCCGTATATAATATACCCGAATTGCCCAGAAAGGGTGAAAAGTTTGGTGAATACCTCGACTGGTGGACAGGCGCCCAATATCTCTTTCCCATAGGATGTGTTGCTACAATTGTGGACCTGGACACCGGATTGAGTTTTAAAGCCAAGCGTACCATCGGAGCGTCCCATGCGGACGCGGAACCGTTAACTGCCCAGGATACTGCCATAATGTACAAAATCTGGGGCAATAAATGGAGCTGGGAAAGACGGGCGGTGGTAGTGTTTGTAGGCAATAGAAAGATTGCGGCATCTGCCACTTCCATGCCCCACGACATTGAGTATATAACCGACAACAATTTCAACGGTCATTTTGACATACACTTTTTAAACAGTCGAACTCACAATACCAATAAAGTAGACAGCCAGCATCAGACTATGGTGAGGAAAGCTGCAGGTTATTAAAGAATTGAACAGTTAAAGCATTTCCAGCACGGCGAAAGGGCCAATATTTTGGCCCTTTTGTTATGTGTCCTCGACCGGAATTTTTATAAAAAAGGTTTGCCGGGAATATATCCATTTTTTGACGGAAAACCGGCGGTTTTATATGTTAAAAAAAGGGCACTATAAGGTATGAAAAAACAAAGGAAGTAGGGTGGGCATATGGATACAATTTGTCCGGTATGTAACGGTCTTGAAGAGCACCAAAGCTTTTGTCCCCGGTGTGGAAGTTACATGAAAGAAATGGGGGCGTTGCAGGATTTTTTTGGGCCTTACAGTCCCTATCAGGAGCAAGATACCGTAAATCTACCCGTTGAATATCAGCAAGTTTGTGAACAGGCCTGTGTCCATTTGTACAGATGCAGTAATTGCGGTATAGAAGACAGGGTTACAATAAAAAAGATAAATATCTGATAAACATTTTTAAGCTTTTCACCAACATATATGTCACTTGCTGTCCTTTGATATCATGAACGGATAAAAGGTTTCCCTACAGAATGGGAAATCTTTTTTGCTTGTGGCCGGTTGAAAATATTGAAGCGGGAAGGGGTGATGTCAAATACCCTTATCTTGGCATATGCAGGTAGTACCATACCCCTTTTATTACTTTTCATGGCCTATGACAATTCCCTATTGAGAATACTGAATTTGGATTTGGTGGCCATGGAAATAGTAAGGTCCTTGGCGGGTAGTATAGGGTTAACAATGGCCATAACCATAACAGCGCTGTGGGCGTCATTATTCATTAATCGTACAAGCAAACACAGGCAGGGAAATATAGATAAATTATAGCAAATTTAGGAGGATTTCCCTTATATTCATAGAATAGTAATATAAATCAAGTGGAGGGGGAAGGAGTGTATGAGGGCCATTGTAAACAGGAAGTTATCTTATGCTACCTTTGGCAGTGCATTTATAATCGTTTTAATTCTGGTGATAATATTTTTGGCGGCATGGTGGTATTTTATTTTACCCGTCGTTGAAATGAAAGCTTTACAACCATTGATAGGAATAATATCCATTTCATCGGCAGCCGTATTGGGCATATTGGTGGTGGGCAATATATTTGCTTTTTCCAAGGTGGATGATGCCAGAAAAAAACTTAGGAAGGCAAAACCCGGATTTATATCCTTGCTCAAGGAAAATGACAATTCCAATATTAATACATTGCATGGGGAGATACTGACGGCAATTTCCCATTCCGATTCGGTGGAAGAGCGTGTGGAGCTGTTGGACAAGCTTTATGACGTATCCGTATTATGCGGAGCCGTTAACTCCCCCGGTGCCCAAAATAAGGATTACATCAACCAATTGAAAACCCAGCTGGTTAAGAACGGTTACAATGACAAATATAATGTGGACAGGCTGGAGGATTATATACTGGGGGCTTCCATTGACGAAACCCTATTCTTCAGCTTTGTGGAAGAATTGGTCACCGTGTCGGGTTATGCCAATTTTGAAAAGAGCAAAAAGATGATAGAACAACTCAAGGACAGATATTTTACCGCTGACGGAATAAATGAGGAAATGTGGATTATTAGGGGAGGAGCCGAAGCCAATGGCTCGCCCTTTAAATGGACGGTTATTTTCATAGCCATAACCATTATTTACGGATTTACATTTTATCCATTTATCACCGGCAATTTTCCCGGCCTTTCCCGGGAACCCTGGTCTTTATACAGGATTATATCGGGTATCCATACCACCTTGGGCACATTAAGCATGTTGTTCCTTTCAAGGTACATCTTAAGGGCAGTTTACGGAAGGTATTAAAAAAGTAGCCTAGGCTACTTTTTTAATACCTTTGTGGGCAGTCTATGGATTTTCTGTTCGCCCTTGCTTTGGCTGTTCAATATACCCTCACCCACCCGGTAAATATCCCCTGCCCCTACGGTCAATATTAAATCCCCGGGTTCCATTTCCTTTGTTATATAGTCCTCTATCTCCTCAAAGGAGTTTATATATATCGCCGGGGTGCCGTTCTTGCTTATTAAATCGGCCAGCTCATTTAAATTTACCGTTCCGGGGTTTTTTTCCCGTGCTGCGTATATATCGGCGACTACAACCTTGTCGGCGTTGCCGAAGGCTGTTGCAAATTCATTGAAAAGTTTTTGGGTGCGGGTATATGTATGGGGCTGAAATATACACCATATTTTGTTGGTCTTAAGCTTTTTAGCGGCTTCCAGGGTTGCCCTGATTTCGGTGGGATGGTGGGCATAGTCGTCTATAACGGCTATACCGTTGATGCTGCCCTTGAGCTCAAACCGCCTATGGGTACCGTTAAAGGATAACAGGCTTTTTTTGATACACGAAAAATCGATGTCAAATATCCTGGCCACCGCTATGGCCGCCAAAGAATTATAAATATTATAGGTTCCCGGAATCTTTAAAAATATTTTATCTACAAAACATCCCTCATGGTAAAGATCGTATGTACTGTTACCCCTATCGTCAAAGGTTATATTTTTGGCCGTCCATTTACAATTATTATTTATGCCATAGGTTATTACATTACACGTTATTTTATCGGCGATATGTGCGGCCTTTGTATCATCATAGCAAATCACCGCATAACCTTCTTGAGGTATCAGCTTGGCAAATTTTAAAAAAGCATTGGCCACATGGTCTATGTTGCTGAAATAATCAAGGTGATCAGCATCGATGTTTAATATAATGCCTATGTATGGAAAGAATTTAAGGAAACTTTCCACGTATTCACAGGCCTCTGTAATAAAATAAGGGCTTTTGCCCACCCTGACATTACCGCCGATGGCATCCACCTCGCCCCCTATTAGCACCGTCGGGTCCAGCGCTGCATCCTTTAATATTATGGAAAGCAGTGAGGTGGTGGTGGTTTTTCCATGGGACCCGGATACTGCAATGGCGTACTTGTACTGTTTCATTATAAGGCCCAACAGCGTTGCCCTGTCCATCAAAGGTATCCCCATGGCCTTTGCCTTCACCAGTTCGGGGTTATCATTCCTTATGGCGGCTGTATATACCACCAGGCCTGCATGGTCCACATTGTTTTCATCGTGGCCTATGTATACCTTTATACCTTTTTGTTGCAGTCTACCGGTGATGGTTGATTCTCTTATATCCGAACCCGTTATTTTATACCCTTGACTAAAAAGTATTTCAGCCAGGGCGCTCATACCTATACCGCCTATTCCTATAAAATGAACGGGTGCTTCGGCTTTTAAAAATTTGGTAAGGTCCATTGTTACAACTCCCAACTCTGTTAAACAATAAAGATTATATTGTATTATATCCAGTAATATACAATGTTATAGAATATAAAATTAGACACATAGATTATAACATATTTTTTAAATTCATAACGATAATTTATAGTTGCAAATATTATTTCCATATACTAAGTATATTTCTACCGTGGAATATAATACTAAAATTCAAACAAAAAATCATGTTTATATGGAAATTATCCTAAAAGTGAATTAAAATATAAATAATTAAAAGAATATTCGGATTTTTAGGAGGAATATTGTGTCTAGGATAAAAAGAAATGAGCGTATAGGTGCCATAGTAAGTATATTATCCCAGAGGCCTAATAAAATTTTCACGCTAAATTATTTTTCTGAATTATTCGGTACTGCCAAATCAACCATATGTGAAGACATTGCAATAATTAGGGATATTATGGAAAATTATGACTTGGGAAGCGTGGATTCCATTGCCGGTGCTTCGGGCGGTATAAGATATTTCCCGGAAATATCCCGTCGGAATAGATATGAATTTGTAAAAGAATTGTGTGACAAGTTATCGGAAAAGCATCGGCTAATTCCCGGCGGTTTTTTGTATATGACGGATATAATATATATGCCCCATATAGTGGAGAGAATTGGGTGTATCCTGGCGGGATATTTTGTTGAACATGAAATAGACTTTGTGATTACCGTTGAAACCAAGGGCATCCCAGTAGCATTGATGACCGCCCGGGCATTGAACAAACCGCTGGTCATCGCCCGGCGGGATAGCAAGGTTACTGAGGGTTCATCGGTGAGTATAAACTATGTATCGGGATATAATAAAAGGATACAAACCATGTCTCTGTCAAGGAGGGCGGTTAAGAACGGTAGCAGTGCCCTAATCATCGACGATTTTATGAGGGGAGGGGGCAGTGCCAAGGGCATTATTGAATTATTGGGAGAATTTAATATTTCCCTTAAAGGAATAGGTGTTTTGATTGCCACCAAGGAGCCTGAGCAAAAGTTAGTTGATAATTATATTTCTTTGATGGTATTGGATGAGGTTGATGAGGACAAAAAAATCGTTAAAATTAGCCCCAGCCGGTGGGTTTAACGGTTAAATCATTAAAAAACCTGAAAAAATTTCGATTTTAAGCAGGAGTATTTAAATAAATGCCGAATTATTAACTGACAATATTTGACTAACTGGAAGGTGGTGAACAAAAGTGAAAATTACCGATGTTAGAATTAGAAGAATAAATTCGGAAGGTAAGATGAAAGCAATAGTTTCTGTAACCTTTGATGAAGAATTTGTGGTGCACGATATTAAGATTATAGAAGGACAAAACGGAATGTTCATAGCAATGCCCAGTAGGAAAACGCCGGATGGGGAATATAAGGATATTGCCCACCCAATAAATGCCCAAACCAGAGAGATGATCCAGACGGCTGTACTAGAGAAATACGAGGCCATTAACGAGATGGAATAGATTAAAGGGGAGACGGAACGCCCGTTTCCCCTTTAATTTTTAGCAATAATTTTAACAATAACTGACCAAATTCCATATTATATTGTATAATATTATTTGAATTGCAGCTTGTTTAAGTGGAATACGATACTTTTTAAAATCTATATGATTTAGATAGGAGGATTACATTTGAGTAGGCTAACGGCATTGGTACTGGCGGCCGGAGAAGGCAAAAGGATGAGGTCGGGCATACCCAAGGTGCTCCATGAAATATGGGGAAAAACAATGGTTCAGTATATCCTTGACGCCCTTAAGGATATTACCGATGAAAAACCCGTAGTTGTTGTTGGGCACAAGGCGGAAATGGTGAAAGAAAGGTTGGGCCAACAAGTCGTTTATGCATATCAACAACGGCAATTAGGAACGGCCCATGCCGTGAAATGCGCTAGGGAACACCTGAGCCGGACGGACGGTTATGTTATAATACTGGCCGGTGACATACCCTTAATTACAGCCGATACCCTAAGGCAAATGGCAGGGGAGTGTATGGATAATGGCTATAGCGCAGTGGTGTTAACGGCGGAAATAGATGATCCCGGCGGTTATGGAAGGATTGTAAGGGATGATGATGGACAACTCCGGGAAATAATCGAAGACAAGGATGCCGATCAACGTCAAAAAGCAATAAAGGAAATCAATTCGGGTATTTATTGCTTTAACATAAGGGATTTGTTGGACGGACTGGATAAAATCAGCAGTAATAATGTCCAGGGCGAGTATTATCTTACCGATATTATCAAAATATTAAGGGAAAAGGGTTTGAAGGTCAAGGCCTATAAAACAGGTGATGCTACCGAAATTATGGGTGTTAATGACAGGGTGCAGTTGGCCCGGGCCGCTGAAGTTCTTAGGGAAAGGATAATGGTGGGGTTGATGCTGCAAGGGGTAACCATAATAGATCCTTGCAATACATATATAGACAGTACCGTAGCAATAGGTAGGGATACCATTGTTTATCCGGGCAATACCATCCAAGGCCAAACCACCATAGGACAGGGTTGTATTATTTACCCTAATTCCAGGATAGCGGACAGCCATATAGGCAATAATGTAAAGATACAGGCTTCGGTAATTTTGGAGAGCAAGGTGGAAGATGATACCACGGTGGGACCCTTTGCCTATTTAAGGCCTAACAGCCGTATCGGTCAAGGGGTTAGGATAGGCGATTTTGTTGAGGTGAAGAATTCCTCTATAGGTAACGGATCCAAGGTATCCCATTTATCCTATATTGGAGATGCCGAAATAGGGAGCGGTGTAAATGTGGGATGCGGTGTGGTGGTGGTGAATTATGACGGCAAGGCAAAACACAAGACCACCGTTCGGGATAAAGCCTTTATAGGTTGTAATGTAAACCTAATTGCTCCGGTGGAGATTAAAGAAGGTGCCTATATCGCCGCAGGTTCTACCATTACCCATGATGTACCCGAGTATTCTCTGGCAATAGCCCGCTCCAGGCAAAGCATAAAGCCTGAATGGGTAAAGAAAAAAATGAAAAACAAATAAAAGAAGATCAGGAGGTCTACAAATGATAACACATGGCAGTAATATTAAAATATTTTCAGGCAATTCAAACATTCAATTAGCTAAAGAAATAGCTGAACATATTGGTGTTCCATTGGGCGAAGCCTCTGTGAAAACCTTTAGTGACGGAGAAATTTCCGTAAACATAGGAGAAACGGTCAGGGGCGCCGATGTGTTTGTCATACAATCTACCTGTGCCCCGGTAAACGATAATCTTATGGAATTATTAATCATGATAGACGCCTTTAAAAGGGCTTCTGCCGGGAGAATAACGGCGGTAATACCCTATTATGGATATGCAAGACAGGACAGAAAGGCCAAGGCCAGGGACCCGATCACCGCAAAGCTCGTTGCGGATCTGATTACCACTGCAGGTGCCGACAGGGCATTGACTATGGACCTTCACGCTTCCCAGATCCAAGGTTTTTTTAACGTGCCGGTGGATCATCTGGTTGGGGGACCTATTCTGGCCAGTTATTTTATAAACAACAATTTTGAAGGCGATGATTTGGTGGTGGTGGCCCCCGATCTAGGTAGCGTAACAAGATCGAGGAATTTTGCCAACAAACTCAATGCACCCTTGGCCATAGTGGATAAACGCAGGCCCAAGGCCAATGTGGCGGAGGTAATGAATATTATAGGAGACGTAAAGGATAAAAGGTGTATACTGATAGACGACCTTATAGACACCGCCGGTACATTGGTACAGGGCGCAACGGCCATCATGGAACGGGGAGCCAAAGAGGTATACGCCTGTTGCACCCACGGTGTGCTGTCGGGTCGTGCCATAAAGAATATAGAAGAGTCACCCTTAAAGGAAGTAATAATTACCAATACCATACCCCTACCCGAAGAAAAAAAGAGCGAAAAAATAAAGGTATTGTCGGTGGCGCCCATATTTGCTGAAGCCATAGACAGAATTTACGAGGATTTACCCGTTAGCATTCTGTTTGAATAGGGGATCAGCCATGTTTGTTATAATCGGTCTCGGTAATCCCGGACGGGAATATGAGAATAACAGGCATAACGTAGGCTTTCATGTAATAGATATCCTGGCGGAAAGAAATAATATTTGTGTAAACAAAATCAGTCACAAGGCATTGATGGGTGAAGGAAGGATTGGAAGCCAACGGGTAATGCTGGCCAAACCCCAGACTTTCATGAACTTAAGTGGCCTTAGCGTTGTGGACATACTTAGATGCTACAAGCTGGAGCCAGGTCATCTTATCTTAATATATGATGATATAGACTTGGAGGTTGGAGATATTCGCATAAGGGCCAAGGGCGGTGCCGGGACCCATAATGGGATGAGGTCTGTCATATACCATATAGGCAGCGAAGATTTTCCGAGGATAAGAATAGGCATTGGCAAGCCGGAAGACGGAACCGATCTTGCCCAATATGTAACATCCGACTTCGACGAAGAGGATATGACGTTAATTAAGCAAACCATTGAAAGGGCGGCCCGTGCGGCGGAATGTATTGTTTGTGAGGGAATTGTCAACGCCATGAATAAGTATAACTAAGATTTAGGAATAATTGGGCATGGGCAGTATTATATCTGTAGTAATGGCGGCGGTATTATCCTATTTTTTTAATAAAGCCGCCATAAAAGCCGCCGGCAATAAAGCCATAGTTTATATTGTGCCCTTTATAGAAGAAGGGTTTAAAACCTTTATAACCCTCGCACTGGGTGGCATTGTATTATTAACTCATATATCCTTTGGCATTATAGAAGGAATATATGATTATTTTAACTCGAATGAAAAAATAAATTTCACGGCATGTTTTATAAGCGTTGTAAGCCATTCTATATTCGGCGTTGTTACAACGCTTGGTTTTGTGCTGTCTAAAAGTTGGTACCCGGGCTTGATGGCGGCTATTTTGTGCCATATATTATGGAATTGGAGAATGTTTAGAAGAATATAATTCCCACTTTAAAAGAGCGACCGAAAAAGAGGAGGTAACGCAAAATTTGATTGCTTTGAAGCCCATGATGGGGTCGCGCCAAATTAAGACTGCAGTCGAAAGCGTGAAAAAAGCATGGAACGTTTCCTTGGTAGGGTTGTCAGAGTCCCAAAAGTGTCACGTGATTTCCGTGTTAAAGTCCCAGGTGAACAAACCCATGGTAATAATTACATACAACGATGTACAGGCAAAGAAGATATACGAAGACCTGTCTTTTTTCCTGGGAAATGACGTGTTATTATTTCCCCACAGACAATTGCTTTTTTATAACATAACCGCCCATAGCAACGATATTTCGGAACAAAGGATCAGTGTTTTGGGTAGTTTGTGCTTGGGGCAAGTAAAGGTTATTGTTGCTCCGGTAGAGGCATTGTTAACGGTTACCGTTTCGCCCCGCCAATTTAGTGAAGGCATTAAGAGGATAACCGACGGGGATAAACTGGACATGGATGGGTTTGTCCAAGGCTTGGTAAGGGGCGGCTATGAAAGGGTGGACATGATAGAAGGAAAGGGCCAGTTCAGCGTCAGGGGTGGGATTATCGATGTATTCGGTGCCGGCATGGAAAATCCTATAAGGATGGAATTGTTTGATGACGAAGTGGATTCTATCAGAGAGTTCGACGTTAATTCCCAAAGATCAATTCAAAGGCTTAAATCCTTTGTACTTTTCCCGGCAAGGGAGGTTACCATATCCGACGATGTCTTTCAAAAGGCTAAAAGGCAAATAGAAGGACCGATTATGGAATATATAAAGTCCGTCAACGGACAGGGTACTTACAATACCGACGGGCTGTTGGAAAAATTACAGCCGGTGCTGGATGCACGGCAAAACATTTTTTACTTCGAAGGGGTGGAGGAGCTGCTCCCCGTCTTTTACCATGAAAGGCATACATTTTTCGACTATTTAGGTGACGACGGTGTCATATTTATAGACGAGCCTGAAAGGGTTAGACAACGGGCGGAAAACGTCCATCTGGAGTTTGATGAAAATTTTAAAACCCTTTTAATTCAGGGGGAGGTTCTAAAACAACAATATAATTTGATGATGAACTACCGCGATCTGGTGGAAAGCATATCTCAAAACCCTTGTGTCAAAGTGGTACTTAATACCCTTCCTCGTACTTCCAAGGATTTTAGGGTTAACAGACAGGTGAGTTTTGTCACCCGGACCATGCATTCCTTTCATGGCCAGGTAGAGCTATTGGCCGAGGACTTGAAAATGTGGAAGGCCAAAAAATATAGGGTGCTGCTGCTTACCGGTACAAAAGCCAGGGGACTTAATTTGGTGAAATCCCTACAAGACGTGGATGTTGAATGTCTGTTTACCGAAGATGATGAAATGGATATATTGCCTGGGCAGATAGTGGCCTATCCCGGCAGCATAAGCAAAGGTTTTGAATACCCTGATTACGGTTTTGCAGTCATAAGCGATAACGAGATTTTCGCTATAAAGAAAAGGCGGACTAGGATAAAAAAACAAAGGTCTGTCGATAAAATAGACGTCTTTACCGATCTTAAACCAGGTGACTATGTAGTCCATGAATATCACGGTATCGGTCTTCTATCGGGATTGGTAAAGCTGGAGGTGGAAGGGCAGGTCCGGGATTACCTACACATTAAGTACTCGGGCGGAGACAGCCTTTACGTTCCGGCAGATCAGATGGACTATATACAAAAGTATATAGGTATTGAAGGTAAGGCGCCCAGGTTGTCCAAGATGGGAGGCGGCGAGTGGAACAGGTTAAAGTCCAGGGTAAAGCAATCCATAAGGGAGATGGCGGAGGATTTATTGAAATTATACGCTACCCGACAGACGGTAAAGGGCCATAGGTTCAAAAAGGATACCATATGGCAGCGCCAGTTTGAGGAACTGTTTCCCTATGAGGAAACGCCCGACCAACTGCAGGCCATCGAGGAAGTAAAGCTTGACATGGAGACTGACAAGCCCATGGACAGACTACTGTGCGGTGATGTGGGATACGGCAAGACGGAAGTGGCCATAAGGGCCGCCTTCAAAGCCGTCATGGACGGTAAACAGGTAGCTTTTCTCGTGCCCACAACTATTCTGGCGCAGCAGCATTATAATACTCTGACAAACAGGTTGAACGATTTTCCGGTGAAGGTGGAAGTACTCAGCAGGTTTAAAACGCCCAAGGAACAAAAGACCATTCTGAGGAATTTGGAAAACGGCCTTATCGATATCATTATAGGTACCCATAGGCTGTTACAGGCGGATGTCGGCTTTAAAGATCTGGGCCTTTTGATTGTGGATGAAGAGCAAAGGTTCGGTGTTGCCCATAAAGAAAGAATAAAAAACTTAAGAACAAACGTTGATGTTTTAACATTAACCGCCACGCCCATTCCCCGGACTCTCCATATGTCCATGGTGGGTATCAGGGATATGAGCATACTGGAGACCCCTCCCGATGAAAGATATCCGGTACAGACATATGTGGTGGAATATAACGAAGGGTTAATAAGGGATGCAATCTTAAGGGAGATGGGCAGAGACGGTCAGGTATATTTTGTATACAACAGGGTGCAGAGCATTGAAAAGTTTGCTGCCAAGGTGGCCCGTCTGGTGCCCGAGGCCAGGGTGGCCGTTGCCCACGGCCAGATGAATGAAACCATGCTGGAGGATGTAATGATTGACTTTATGGAACACAGGTATGATGTGCTGGTATGCTCTACCATAATAGAGTCGGGCCTTGATATACCAAATGTAAACACCATAATCGTGTATGACAGTGACAGATTTGGGTTGGCGCAGCTTTATCAGTTAAGGGGCAGGGTGGGCAGGTCTAATCGGCTGGCCTATGCCTATTTGACATACCGGAAGGATAAAATACTATCCGAAGTGGCGGAAAAAAGGCTGCATGCAATAAAGGAATTTACGGAATTCGGTTCAGGGTTCAAGATAGCCATGAAGGACCTGGAAATAAGGGGAGCGGGAAACCTGTTGGGACCCGAGCAGCACGGTCATATGGCCACCGTAGGGTATGACCTGTATTGTAAACTCCTTGAGCAGACAATCGGGGAATTAAAGGGCGATATGCCCCAGGAACAACGAGAATGTACCGTTAATATAGATATCAGTGCCTATATCCCAAGGGATTATATAGAGGATGACGGGCAGAGACTGGAAATGTACAAAAAGATAGCCTCCATAAACGCACTGCAGGATAAATATGACGTAGAGGAGGAACTGGAGGACAGGTTTGGAGACATACCCGTTTTTGCGTCCAATTTGATAAATATTTCATATTTGAAAGCATTGGCCAGGCAAGCCCGTATAGTTGAGATCATTCAAAAGAATGGGATATACCAACTAAAGCTGGGCCACAATGATGAAATAAAGCCGTTATGGATAAGCAAAATTATGGAAAAATACGGAAACCGGGTAACTTTTTCCGCAACCAAACCGCCTTTTTTTATTTTCAAACCCGATACGAAGGAAACAACGGCCTCTTTGGGTGAATTGCAGCAATTTTTAAAGGAAATTGCTGATTTGCACGGGCATTAGTTTTTATATATAATGAATATATTTAACAAATTTGTTGTACAATTAGTAATGTTTAAGGAGAGGATGGCATTGAGAAAAGGCATATTATTTGTGTTTGGCATATTAATAATATCGTTAAGCATAGCTGGATGCGGTTTGGTAAAGGTAAACCCCGAAGTCGACAGGCAACTGGTGGTGGCGACGGTAAACGGAGAGGAAATTTTGAAGGGTGAATTTCTTGATAATCTGGAAATGATAAAACAGAGCTATGGGATAACCGAAGAAAATGAAAAGGACGAAGAAATAAAGTCTTTCCTGGAAGGATTAAAGGAAAGCGTACTGGACAGCCTGATTGATTACAGGATATTAAAGCAGCAGTTAGAAAAGGAAAACATTGTTGCTGATGAAGAGGACAAGCAAAAGTCCAAGGAATTAATAGAGAATGACAAGGAATACCTCGGCGAGGATGCCTTTAAAGAAATGTTGGAAACCCAAAACCTAACCGAAGAGGAGTATGAAAAATATGTCCTGGAAGCTTTGTTAATCGAAAAAATGGTGGAAAAGTATACAAAGGACGTAAAGGTTACCGACCAAGAGATCAAGGATTATTATGAAAAGAACAAAGATACTTTGTTTAAAGAAAAGGAAAGGGTAAAGGTTAGACACATATTGATAGGCATTGATGAACAAATGTACGACCTCCCCGAAGAGGAAAAGAAAGCGGAATACGAAAAGATTAAACCCAGGGCCGAAGAAGTATTGGCTAAGGCAAAGGTCGGGGAGGATTTTGCCCAACTGGCCAAGGAGTATTCCGACGATCCCGGGTCCAGGGAACTGGGGGGAGAGCTGGAACCCTTTGATGAAGACGGCAATTTTATTCAGGCCTTTAAGGATGCCGCCTTTGCCTTAAAGGTAGGCGAAATCAGTGATTTAGTCAAAACCGATTTCGGGTACCACATAATAAAACTTGAAGAAAAGACCCCCGAAAGGATTGCTCCCTTTGAAGAAGTAAAGGAAAAGATAAGCGAAAGCTTATTACTTGATAAGCAGAACGAGAAATGGGAAGAGCAAATGGACGCATGGAGAAAGGCGGCCGATATTAAGAAATTTGAAAAAAACATATGACCAATTTTCACACCCTCCTTTGTATAAATTTGTAATTATAGAAAAAATATATAACATGAATAAAAGTTTTGGAAGAGTAGGATACTATAATAGCGAAGGTTGGTATTTTAAAGAAATAAAAACAAGGAGGGATGTGTGTGAAAGCCACGGGGATAGTAAGAAGAATTGATGACCTGGGAAGAGTGGTTATTCCCAAGGAAATTCGGAGGACCCTTAGGATACGGGAGGGGGATCCCCTTGAAATATTTACCGACAGGGAAGGCGAAGTAATATTAAAAAAATATTCACCCATTGGTGAACTAGGCGACTTTGCGAAGGAATATACAGAATCATTACATCAATCAATAGGCCATATTTGTTGTGTTGCCGATAAGGATAACATAATTGCGGTTTCAGGAGCCCCTAAAAAGGAGTTTTTGGACAAGTCTATAAGTCCTGATTTAGAAAAGATTATAAAGGAAAAGAAAACGGTAATAGCAAACAAAAGCGAAGGTGGAAGGTGTTACTTAATTTCCGCCGATGAGGCAGATTCTGATAAGTATACTTCGGAAGTTATTGCGCCCATAATAGCCGAGGGTGATCCTATAGGTGCGGTGATATTATTATCAAAGGATCCTGATGTTAAAATGGGCGGTCTGGAAGTAAAGATTGCCGAAACGGCTGCAGGTTTCCTAGGCAAACAAATGGAACAGTAATTCAAAGTGCTGTCGTACCTGACAGCACTTTTTAATTCTATAATATAATCGGAAGTATAAACAGAGGAGAAATATATTCAAATTGCCATATGTCAGCCTTTTCCTTGAATTAAATGTTTGGTATAATATAGTGTATTATGGGCCATAAAAAATATTTTGATATCGAGAGGGTAATGATCTATGGGCAAAAAGTCTTTTGTTAGGGGTGCCTTTATACTAGGCGTTGCAGGCGTAGTAGGCAAGTTTATAGGCGCTTTTTTTAGGATACCTCTGGCTAATATAATTCAACCTGAGGGAATAGGCCTTTATCAAATGGCCTATCCGGTATATATTGCCTTACTTACTATTTCTACCGCCGGGCTGCCTACTGCCATCGCGAAGATGGTGGCGGAAAATCTTGCATTGGGTCACAACAGGGAAGCCCATAGAATCTTTCAGATATCCTTTAAAATGTTGGCCATATTAGGAATAATAGCCACCATAATATTGGCCGCGGTGACGCCGTTATTCGCCAAATTCATTCAGAATGATAAGGTAATACTGCCGTTGTTAAGCATAGCACCTTCACTTTTTTTTGTGTCGGTTATGTCGGCCTACAGGGGTTATTTCCAGGGGATGCAGATGATGGGTCCCACGGCGGTTACCCAGATTACCGAACAAATCGGTAAACTCGTTATCGGGTTATCACTGGCCTATGCACTGGTCGGCAAGGGTGTAGAATACGGAGCGGCCGGTGCCATTATCGGCGTGACCTTAAGCGAAGTTATAGCCCTGGGAGTTATTATTTATATATATAACAAACATAAATCGGAAATAGAATACGGTATCAGAACCAGTCCAAAGCTTGAACGTATTCCCACTTCCCGCAGCATAATATCCCAACTGATAAAGATAGCCATACCCATTACCGTGGGGGCATCGGTCATCCCATTGGTTAACATGGTGGATTTGGTAATAATCCCCCGACGCTTGGTTTCCGTGGGATACGCTGTTGACAGGGCAACGGAGATGTATGGTTATTTAACGGGTTATGCCAATGTATTTATTAACTTTCCCCAGGTTGTGACTTTGGCCCTGGCCGTCAGTTTGGTTCCCGCCATTTCGGAATCGGCAGCCCTAAAGGATTACGGTATGGTAAAACATAAATCCGTAACGGGTATACGGCTGGCAATACTGTTCGGTTTACCTTCGGCCGTCGGTCTGTCCATATTGGCAGCGCCGATAATAAAGCTCCTTTACGGTTCTCTGACGGAAAACGAAGTATCTGCGGTGGCGAGGGTATTATCGTTGGTGTCCTACAGTTTGATATTTTTAACCCTAAATCAAACCGTAACCGCTATTTTACAGGGAGTTGGCAAGGTAGTACTGCCCGTTAGGAATATGTTTATAGGAGCCTTGGCAAAATCCATAACCAATTTTGTCCTGGTAGGCATACCGGTACTGAATATACGAGGAGCGGCCATAGGAACCATTGTCTGCTACGGTGTTGCTGCCAGCTTAAATTTTGCCACCGTCAAAAGGCATACCCGTATGGAGTTTAAGGTTATGGACTTTGTCGTAAGACCCATCGTTTCGGTGGTTGCCATGGCAATATCGGTATTATACAGTTATAATTGGATAATCGAAAAAACGGGCAGAAACAGTATAAGCACGATAGCTTCAATTGTTATAGGTATAATAGTATACCTCATAATGCTGTTGGTCATAGGTGCATTAAAACAGGATGATTTTGATATAATCCCCGGTGGTAGAATCCTGGCTAAAATCCTTACAAAACTGGGCATATATAAGAATAGGAAGGAGTAGACATGGAACGGTCGATTAGAATAATATACATGGATAATATAAAAGGCTTTAGTAGTTTTATCCAACAGTTTTCCCAAGATGAATGCATTATGGCCACATCTTCTGTAGATATTGATAGCCTGCCTGAAGGTTTGAAGGATAGAATTTGCGGGCAAAAATTGGATGTTAATGATAAGGATTCCTTAAAGGTATTGGCGGATTATGCCATGAAACATCCTTCCGTTACCCTGCTTACCGACAACCGGGGTTTGAAGGCCCTGATAAGCAGATTGCTGTATGATAATGCCGACCATTTACTGCCTACTTTGGAGTTAACAGGGCACTGCCTTGTGGGGCTGTGGAATATGTTCAGTCCCTGCAGCTTCTTTTCGGATAAACAAACAGAAAAAATTCGGTATATCGACGGTCAACAAACCAATATCATTCACATATCCCAAATAGCAACTTTAGAGAATTTGAAAAACATACTTCTTAAAACGTATAATAATAGCGCTAAGGTACTATTGCTAAAGGTACCGTCTCACAATAAAATTACAATTAAAAAGATATATCTGAATAATCTAGAACAATTTGGTAATATTAATAACCAGGCTTATATTGTCATTCCCAGTACGGATATAAGGGAACTTAAGGGATATACCTTTGAAAACCTGGTAACCGTTATGAAAATCCTAAGGGGAGAAAAGGGCTGCCCCTGGGACAGGCAGCAAACCCACGACAGCTTAAAACAGTACTTGATTGAGGAGACCTACGAAGTCCTGGAAGCCATTGACAATAAGGACGACCGAAGGATATATGACGAATTGGGTGATCTGCTACTCCAAATAGTATTTCATGCCCAGATTGCAGCCGAGGAGGGAAGATTTACCTGGCGCCATGTGATAACCGCTATTTGTAATAAGATGATAAAGCGCCATGCCCATATATTTGGTGAGACCCAATTGGATACTGCCCAGCAAGTGTTGCAAAATTGGGAAAAGATAAAAAAACGGGAGAAGGGGATAAACACCCACACCCAAGCTTTGAAGGATGTACCGAAAAACTTGCCTGCTTTAATGCGCAGTTACAAAGTTCAACATAAAGCGGCATTGGTCGGTTTTGATTGGGATAGGGCAGAAGATGTCTTTGATAAGATTGAGGAGGAATTGAGAGAGCTAAAAAGCGTATATTTTCAAGGAAATTATGGGAAAATAAACGAAGAAATAGGGGACCTGTTATTTGCAGTGGTTAATGCTGCAAGGTTTGCTAAAATCCAGCCGGAGCTTGCACTGACCGACACAATAAATAAATTTATACGAAGGTTTCAATATATAGAAGACAAAGCCGTCGAAAACAATAGACAGCTGGACCAAATGGATATCGAAGAAATGGATTCCCTATGGAATGAATATAAAGACCTTTATGAGAACAAAACTGAAGAATAGTCGTTAAGTGTCATTTTAAACAAAAATCAAAAAAATTTTTACCAAAAAGAAGGAATTTAAAGAAAAATAGCGAATATGCTAAAGGAACTGATTTAAAGGAGGGAACAAGTATGAACAAGGCTGAATTAATTGCTAGTATTGCGGAAAAAAGCGACTTAACCAAAAAAGATGCCGAAAAAGCACTAAATGCTTTTGTGGCAAGTGTACAAGAGGCGTTGGCGAGAAATGATAAAGTCCAATTGGTAGGTTTTGGTACCTTTGAAGTGAGGGAAAGGGCTGAAAGGAGAGGTAGGAATCCCCAGACCAGAGAAGAAATAATCATTCCCGCTTCAAAGGCTCCTGTTTTTAAGGCCGGAAAAGCGCTAAAAGACGCAGTTAACTAATGATTTTAAAAAGTCAGGTCGAGGCCTGGCTTTTTAATATTAGCATCGTTTAATTATTATGGGGGAATTATGAGACTAGACAAATTTTTAAAGGTTTCCAGATTAATAAAAAGAAGGACTGTGGCAAAAGAGGCATGCAGTCTGGGCAGGGTAAGGATCAACGGAAGGATAGCAAAGCCAGGAAGTGAAGTGAAAATAGGTGATATCTTGGAAATAAAGTTCGGCGATCAATCGAGCAGGTATGAAGTACTTGACATCAATGAGACTGTAAAAAAGAATGAGGCTGCCCAATTGTTTAAAAAATTATAACGGTGTTCCCTCTTGGTTTCCACCAATTACATAATTTAATTAGCCATATTAACAAATAATATGGAATAAGGAAAACCGGGAGGGATAATTTTATGTCAAAAAAATTTATAAGATTAACGGTATTGTTTACGATTTTTGCTTTAGCCTTATCTTTTGTTGGATGTAGGGTAAAAAGGATGCCCCCTCCCTCCGAGGGACAGCGGGATGTAAAGCCTGATATTCCTGAGCGTATACGGCGGGGTGCCAATCAAGAGCCCAGGCTGAAGGTATACCTGGCCGACGAGAAAACCGTTAAGCAAATGAACCTCGAGGAATATCTGTACGGTGTTGTAGCGGGGGAGATGAAAAACACATGGCCGGAGAAGGCATTGGCTGCCCAGGCAATAATAGCCAGGACCTTTGTATTAAATTTTGTCTCTGAAAAAGGAGGATCGAAATATTCAGGGGCGGATATATCCACTGACATTGAAGAGGCCCAGGCATGGAATATGGGGGAAGTAAACGATAAGATAAGGAAGGCGGTAGACAGTACCAGGGGTAAGGTAATAGTTCATAACAATCAATTTATAAATGCATGGTTTCATGCCCATGCCGGAGGGAAAACCGCTACAGCTAAGGAAGGCCTTAATTATGACAAACAGGAACCTCCCTACATCCATGTGGTGAATTCTCCCGATTCCCCTGAAGCGCCCCGGGAAGACAGTAACTGGAGCGCCGTGTATACCAAGCAAGAAGTAATAAATGCCCTAGGTACAAAGGGCATGCAAGTCGGGGATTTTGACGATATTACAATTTCCCAAAGGGGGCCGTCGGGCAGGGCAACCATGATAAAATTCGGTCAGGAGCAGTATCCGGCCGCCGAGGTCCGCCTTGCGCTGGACAGTACCAAGATGAAATCCACTTTAATCGATGATATACAGTTACAGGGCGATAAGGTGGTGATCAGAGGCAGGGGATACGGCCACGGCGTGGGAATGTCCCAATGGGGAGCCTTTGCAATGGCTAAACAGGGCAAAAGCAGCGAGGATATAATAAACCACTATTTCAGAAACGTTAAAGTAGTTAAGATGTGGGAATAAAGAGCCGTCAGGCTCTTTATTTTTTGTAATAAATGTTGTGATACATGCATACATATCTAGATAGAAGAATGGAGGTGAAAAAATGGCAAGGGAAATGGAAGAAAAAAGGATAAACAGGTCCAAGGCCCATAGTATTTTTATAGAGAATCGGGAAAGGATTACCATTAACGGCGTCGAAGACGTGGAGAGTTTCAATGCCGAAATGGTCATATTGGTGCTGGAGGACGGTTTCCTGGCTGTAAAGGGGGACGATTTGCATATAAATAAGCTAAACCTCGATGAGGGCCAACTAATAGTGGAGGGGCTTATAATTGCAATCGATTATACCGACAGTGAAGGGCTGGGGGGCCAAGGCGGGGGCTTGTTCGGGAAACTCTTTAAATGATAGTTTTTATTAAATATGGGGACAAGCAAAACCAAAATTCCAGGGGGTTTATTATGGACGGAGAGACAATAAACCAAACCATAGTATTTGGTTGTTTAGTGGTATGCGGCGGGATGGTAGGCATGGCCTTTGATATATACAGGTTTTTTAAGATGAAATGGGCCCTTAATAAAATAGTAACGGGGTTTATCGATTTATTGTTTTGCGTAGCTGCTGCGTTATTGTTTTTCTATTTTGTCTATCATATAAATTACGGACAGATAAGGGGTTATATAGTAATAGGTTTCGTTTTAGGCTGGCTGTTATATAAGCTTACGCTGGGCAAACCCGTAGCAATTATTCTTGATTTTATATACAATTGGGCAAGCAGAATAATAAGAGGAATAATAAAATGGTCCGCAGCACCATGGACTGTATTGTTTAAGCCTAGGGATGAGGCCAAAGGTGGTGAAAAAAAGAGTAGTCATTCAAGGGGATTGTTGGGTTTTATCTTTAAAAACAGGAAGACCATATAAACTTTGATATAAAAAAAGGATATTTATAAGTTATGTCGAATATAAATCCAATACAGTGTTATGTAGGAAAATACAGTATTGTATAGGGATAAGGAGGCGCCCATGGCCAGGTATAGGATGAAACCCCGACTTAAAATATTCTTATTTTTACTGGTAGCTTTGGTGGTGGTTTCCACCCTTGTCACACAACAGCTGGAACTAAACAGGCTTAACAAGGATAAATCTCAAATAATAAGCAAAATCGAGGATTTGAAGAAGGAGAATGAATATATAAAGCAGCAAATAAATGCGGCGGATACCGATGAGTTTGTGGAGAACGCAGCCCGAGAAAAACTGGGTATGGTTAAGGAAGGGGAAATAAAGTACATGCCTGTTGAATAAGCGCAAGTATTTCATTGACACCAAAAATGCGCCTAATATATAATGATATGTAATGATCCCTCTAAGGGAAAAATAAATAAATGTAAAGATCAAAGGAGGATTACCCATTAATATGCCGGTGGAGGTAGGTAAAATAGTCGAGGGCGTGGTTTCCGGAATTACCAGCTTTGGTGCCTTTATCCAGCTTCCGGAAGGAAAGACGGGAATGGTGCATATCTCAGAAGTAGCCGACAGTTATGTAAAGGACATCCATATGCACTTAAAAGAAAAGGATAGGGTAAAAGTAAAGGTGCTGTCCATCGACGATGACGGAAAGATTAGCTTATCCATTAGAAGGGCTAACGAAAGGAAGAATCTTCAAGGAAACAAGAGTTCAAATCCCATGGAATTTAACTGGGACTCAGTCAGACGTGAACCGGACAACTTATCCTTTGAAGACAGGCTTTCCAAGTTTTTCAGGGACAGTGAGGAAAAATTACAAGACATAAGAAGAAACAGGGAAGCGAAGAGAAGAAGGGGGTTTTCCCGCCGAAGCAGTGGACAATATTAATTAAATTTAGAATATAAAAGCATTTCACTCGGTGAAATGCTTTTAGAATTTTCAGGTGCATAGAAGGAGAATATTTGTGAGGGTAGCGGTAATAGATATTGGTAATAATTCCGTCAGGATATTTATTGCCCAAGTTTTTAAGGATGGTTTTAAGCCTTTATATAAACAATCCTGTATAACAAGGATAGGCCAGCATGTACGAGACGGTGGTTTTATAAGCCAAGGGGCCACGGAAAGAACGGTAAAGGTTATAGATGGGATGATAAGGATGGCCCGGGTTTATGGGGTGGACCAAATAAACTGTATCGCCACCAGCCCGTTAAGGGATGCACGAAATGCCCAGGACTTTATCGATATATGCAAAAACAGGTTTAATATAACGGTGGATATCCTATCGGGACAACAGGAGGCTGCCCTGTCTTATTTGGGCGCCGTAGGTTTGACGAGTAATTCTAAAAAACATACAATTATTGATATTGGCGGAGGCAGTACCGAGATAGTCTTCGGAAAGGGTAGCAATATCCTTATGGCCGACAGTTATAATGTTGGTGCCGTTAAATTGACGGAAACCTTTAAGCCTAGCTATCCAGTCGATCAATCTATCATATCGGAAATGAAGAGGTATTTAGACGGGATATTTGCCAATATAGAAAAATATGATATAATAGATTGCGCGTGCATCGGAGTCGGCGGTACCGTTGTCAGCCTTGCAGCACTGGATCAAGGGCTCACCGTTTATGACAGTAGGTTGATCAATGATTATCGCCTCACCGTTGGTAGGGTGGCAGAGCTTAGCCTTTATCTGTTTAATACCACCTTGGAGCAAAAACAAGCAATTAAAATTATACAAAAAAAGAGGGCGGACATAATAGCCCAGGGTACCTTTATCCTCAGGTACCTTATGGAAAGGCTGAATATTTCGAGTCTGGTAACAAGGGATCAGGACAGCCTAGAGGGTTATATAATTAAAAACTATATAATGGTCAGTAATATTGAGCAATATTGAATATTGGGCAACTATAAAGGGATAGTTTAAAAAATAATGGGTAGAAGACAATAACAACTATTGACTCAGCGTGTGGTTTATTATAAAATAATATTCGTCGTCAAGGTCACAGTTCGCCGGAGTGGCGGAACTGGCAGACGCACAGGACTTAAAATCCCGCGGTCCCCATAAGACCGTACCGGTTCGATTCCGGTCTCCGGCACCAGGTAGTGCCAATGGTATAGAGAATATAATGACGCGGGGTGGAGCAGCCAGGTAGCTCGTCGGGCTCATAACCCGGAGGTCGAGGGTTCAAATCCCTCCCCCGCAACCAATACTATAATTATGGCGGCGTAGCTCAGTTGGCTAGAGCATGCGGTTCATACCCGCAGTGTCAGCGGTTCGAATCCGTTCGCCGCTACCAAGTTAACCTGGCCCCTTGGTCAAGCGGTTAAGACACCGCCCTTTCACGGCGGTAACAGGGGTTCGAGTCCCCTAGGGGTCACCATTTTAAAAAAATATAGGGAAGTTATACAGGAAAGCGGAAAATCGGATACCTGTACCTAACTTCTAGAGTGTGGGCGCATAGCTCAGCTGGGAGAGCACCTGCCTTACAAGCAGGGGGTCATAGGTTCGAGCCCTGTTGCGCCCACCAAAGATTAAAACCAGGTAATGTCTGGTTTTTTTTATTTGCCAAGGCCGTTATGTCTATATAGGTTATTTATATGGGAATGATTTAAGATTTTGTCATAAACTTTTTATTTAACCACTACCTATAATGACAAATAATTCAGCTTGCTTTTGATATAATGCTATTGCTTGATTTTATTACTGTAGGTGGTGGTTACATGTTTAACAAAGGACAAGCTTTGGCATTTAAAAATCCTATTAAAAAATCTACAAAAAAGATTTCATCTGATAGGATGACGGTATCCCATAACGTTAAACTGGCCATTTTGCTTGTCTTTATCTTCTTTTTGGCTAGGGCTTCTTTGTTTGGCGGGCTTTATCCCTTCGGTTTGGCTCTGTGGTGCGCATTGCTGATGATAGACAGTAGATATATGGTCACGGGATTTTTGGTTATCCTGGGTCTGATATCCACGGGTATAGACATGCGCATACTAAAATACGGCATACCCATGATGTTAATGGGGTTACTGATCGGTAAAAATTTTATAGATGTTAAAAAGAAAAAACTGTATTTAACCTGTGTTTTTTTATCCTTTTTTTTACCTTCCTTTATCAAGCTTTTGACCCAGGGTATATATTATTACGATTTCTCCCTCTTATTGCTGGAAGGCCTTAGCATACCCATGTTGGCCTATTTGTTCCAAAAGGGATGCAGTGTCCTTGTGTCCAAGTGGAAACGTAAAATGTTGACCACCGAAGAACAGATATCCATAGGCATTATTGTTATACTGTTTGTATGCGGTTTTTTTGATTTTCGCCCCTTGGGCGTATCCGTAAAGAACGTTCTGGGCTTGGTTCTGGTTTTGCTTTTCTCTTATATCGGCGGCCCGGGGACGGGAACGGTAATGGGTATTTTGGTGGGCCTGACCATGACCCTTAGCAGTATCAATCCATACCCCATTGCAATCATAAACTATGGCATTTGTGCAATGACGGCCGGTTTATTCAGAGGCCTGGGCAAAATGGGTAGCGGTATAAGTTTTTTATTGGCCAATGCGGTTGTTACTTATTACATCAACCGGTCCACCAGCGTTATGATACCTGTTGGAGAAATAATAGTTGCCCTTGCAATACTGTTATTAATACCCAAAGGGGTTATTGACCGAATAAGTAAATATACGGATATATCCATGTACAAAAAATACATGGAAAATATGTACAGCAAGGAGATAAAGGAACTGACGACAGACCAGTTAAAGGAATTTTCCAGGGTTTTTGTGGAGCTGGCCAGAACCTTTAAAAAAATCGGTGGAGGGAAGATTGAAAAGAATCAGGATGTTACCGGTTTTTTAAATCACGTAGTAGAAAAGACATGTAGCCAATGTGTATTATTCAGTACCTGCTGGCAAAGGGATTTTTACAATACCTACAACGTATTTTTCGACAGTCTTGAAAGGTTGGAGGACAGCGGGAATATCGACAAGGCTTCCATACCCGTTGATTTAATAAAGAAATGTATAAAGGTGGACGATATAGTAAGGCAAATGAATGCAACCTATGAACTATACACCCTTAATCACAAGTGGAAAACCAGATTAAGCGAAAGTAAGGAACTGGTGGCCCAACAACTGGAAGGCATAGCCCGTTCAATCGACGAGCTGGCTGCCGAAGTCAGCATGGACATCACCTTCAAAGACGAGATTTCCGAAGTACTGCATTTTGCCATGGATAGGGCGGGTGTAGCGGTGGATAGTATCACCGTCGGTGAAAACAAGGACGGAAAGCTGGAGATAACGCTGACCCCCATCCAATGCAAAGGAACATTCAGGTCGTGTATAAGCCATATAGAGCATACGGTGTCCAAGGCAGTGGGCAGAAAAATGGTATGTAAGAGCGACTGTAAACAACCGGGTAAAATCAGGCATAGATGTATTCTGCAGTTTTACGAGGCCGATAGCTTTGAGGTGGTAACGGGTGTATGTAGGAGGAGTAAACTAAAGGACGGTGTTTCCGGGGACAGTTATTCTTTTGGCTATATTCGAAACGGAAAATATATGTTGATTCTTAGCGACGGTATGGGTACCGGTCTAAAGGCCAGGGAACAAAGCGAGGCTACCGTCAACTTGATAGAACAGTTTATGGAAGCGGGGTTTGGCAAGGACATAACCATAAAGACCATAAACTCAGCATTATTGTTAAGAAATAATGATGAAAGTTTTGCCACGGCAGATATTTGCTTTATAGATTTGGTGGATGGGTTGGGAGAATTCATTAAAATTGGGGCGCCGCCTTCTTTTATAAAGCGGGGGGACGGCGTGCAAACCATAAAGGCTTCTACCCTGCCCATTGGCATACTTATGGACATTAAAGTGGAAAACAGTTACACGAAACTCAAGGCCGATGATTTTATAATCATGATGACCGACGGCGTATTGGAGGCCAATAAAAACTGTACGGATACCGAAGCTTGGATGAAGGAAGTGCTGATGGATATAAAAACAAAAAATCCCCAACAAATGTCGGAATTAATAATGGAAACGGCCTTAAAGTACTGTGGCGGCAATTTGGAGGATGATATGACCGTCATGGTGGCGAGATTATTAAAATGCTGAGGACTGGGTTTCAGTCCTATTTTTTATGGGTATATTATTGCATACACCTGTAGGTTTTGATAGAATTAAATGAAATGCTTTTTGTTCGTTGCGTTGGGATTACAAGTAGGCTGGGATGGAATTGGTTATGATGGAAAAGGTTAAGCAAACCATATACAGGTATGGTTTAATCCAGCCCGGGGACCGTATAGTGGCTGGTGTGTCGGGCGGGCCGGATTCCATGTGCCTACTGCACATACTAAAGCGCCTGCAGGATGAATACGATATTTTTATAGTAGTGGCCCATGTGGATCATGGTTTAAGGGGCCGGCAGTCCAAGGAAGATGCCCAATTCGTTGAATACCATGCCAGTAGAATGGGCTTTGATTTCTATCTGCATGAACAAAAGGTGGATTTGTTGGCAAAGGAGCGGGGCATTTCCTTGGAGTTGGCGGGCAGGCATGTAAGATACGCTTTTTTTAACGATGTGCTCAAGAAAATCGGCGGCAACAAGGTGGCTACCGCCCATAACAAAAATGATAACTGCGAGACCATGTTGTTTAACTTTATTAGGGGAGCGGGTGCCGACGGGCTTACCGGTATTAAGCCCATCAGTAACAACGTTATTAGGCCGCTGATAGAGGTTTCCAGGGATGAGATAGAGGTATATTGTCACTCAAACAATATCCCCTACAGGATAGACAGTACCAATGAAATGCAAATATATACCCGCAATAAGATCCGGCTGGAGTTAATCCCGTATATCCAAAAGAATTTTAACCCGGCGATTGTCGATACCCTGTATAAAACCAGGAATATAATCGACCGGGATAACAGGTATTTGAATATGAAAGCCGAGGAAATTTTTAAAGGGATATCCAGGGTAACGGAAGACAGGGTGGTGGTCGACAGACAGGCCATAAACAAATTACATCCCGCCCTGTTTAGCAGGGTGCTGCGATTGGCGGTTAAAAGGCTTAAAGGAGATACAAAGTCCTTGGAATACCAACATGCGCAAAAAATGATGGATTTTTCCCTTAATGCCGATGTTGGGGCCCGTTATATCCTTCCCGGGGGTTACAGATTTAGGGTATGCTATAACGAAATAATTTTGGAACCAAATAAATTGTCCGACGTCCCGTCATTTTGTTACAAAATCGCCATTCCTGGATATATATATATAAAAGAATTAAACAGCACCCTTTATGCCCAAATAATAAGCAAGGAGCAGTATAGTAACCTGCCCAAAACGCCAAATACCGCCTTTTTGGACGGCGGTAGTATTACTTCCGAAATAATGGTAAGGAACAGGCGTCCGGGCGATCTTTTTACCCCATTGGGTATGAAGGGCACAAAAAAATTAAAGGACTTTTTTATAGATACAAAAATACCTAAAGAACAAAGGGATACTTTACCTTTGGTTACAATAGATAACACGGTGTTATGGGTAATAGGATATAGAATTAGTGAGAAACATAAAGTTACAGGCCAAACAAAAGAGGTCCTTTATTTAAAATATCAATAACTTTGGTTTGTATTTATATAAAAAGAGCGAAATGGGGAGGAAATGTATGGAAAGGGATCAAAGCAAGATACTAATTTCCCAGGAAGAGTTAACTAAACGGGTACGGGAATTGGGACAGCAAATAACCCGTGACTATGCGGGCAAAGAATTGGTTTTGATAGGTGTATTAAAGGGAGCCGTGATGTTTTTTTCAGACTTGGCAAGGGAAATAAAACTGCCCATAGTTATGGACTTTATTGCGGTTTCCAGTTATGGCGATGCGACACACTCCTCCGGTGTTGTCAGGATATTGAAGGACTTGGATGAAATTATAGAAGGCAAACACGTACTCATAGTTGAAGATATAGTGGATACGGGCCTTACCCTCAACTATTTGGTGGACAACTTAAAATCCAGAAAGCCTTCCAGCATAAAGATATGTTGTTTTTTGGATAAACCCAGCCGTAGGATGGTGGATGTTAAGGTTGATTACAAGGGTTTTGATATACCCGATGAGTTTGTGGTAGGATACGGCCTGGATTATGCCGAAAAATACAGAAATCTGCCCTATGTTTCTATTTTAAAACCGGAAATTTATGAGAATAACCGGTAACCGGGCTGTTGATGGCTTAAGGCCGTTGCAGTGCTTTATATTGTGAAAATAATAATATTATGTTAAAATTATTAGATGGTAAAACAATGACAGATTTTGAAAGGAGGGCTATTGTTGCGGAGATTTTTGAGGGGCCCTGGTTTTTATATATTGATTTTAGCTATGATAATAATAATGGCTAACGTATTCGGAACTAGGGATAGCAGAGTACAAGAGCTGCAATACGACCAACTGATCCAACAAATGCACAACGATAATATAAAAAGCGTTGTTCTGGTAGGCAATGATGTTACTGGCGAATTAAACGATGGTACGGATTACAAATCCTATGTACCAGATACAAATATATTTATGCAGGAAATACATCCTTTAATCAAGGAAGGTAAAATAAATTTTAGTAGCCAACCTGAGCCTGAACCTGCTTGGTGGTTATCCTTACTGCCATTTATCGTGATAACCATATTATTTTTGGTTTTTTGGTTTTTCTTTATGCAGCAATCCCAAGGTGGGGGCAACAGGGTGATGAGTTTTGGCAAGAGCCGAGCAAAGATGCATACGGATAGTAAGCGTCGTGTAACATTTGATGAGGTTGCCGGAGCGGATGAGGAAAAGGAAGAGCTTAGGGAGATAGTTGAGTTTTTAAAAAACCCCAAGCGCTTTGTTGAGCTGGGGGCAAGAATACCCAAGGGCGTGCTGTTGGTGGGTCCTCCCGGGACGGGTAAGACCCTATTGGCCAGAGCGGTTGCCGGAGAGGCCGGCGTACCCTTTTTTAGCATAAGCGGTTCTGATTTTGTTGAAATGTTCGTCGGGGTAGGTGCTTCCAGGGTTAGGGACCTATTTGAACAGGCAAAGAAGAACACACCGTGTATTGTATTTATCGACGAAATAGACGCTGTGGGACGACATCGAGGTGCAGGACTGGGCGGAGGCCATGATGAAAGGGAACAAACATTAAACCAGCTATTGGTGGAAATGGATGGCTTTGGTGTAAACGAAGGCATTATAATACTGGCCGCTACCAACAGGCCGGATATCCTCGACCCTGCCCTGTTAAGACCGGGCCGTTTCGACAGACAGGTAGTGGTGGGCGTTCCGGATGTTAAAGGCCGGGAGGAGATTTTAAAGGTACACTCCAGGGGCAAACCCTTGGCTGATGATGTGGACCTTAAGATACTGGCCAAGCGAACGCCGGGATTCACCGGAGCCGATATAGAGAATCTTATGAATGAATCGGCCATTTTGGCTGCCAGGAAAAATAAAAAACAGATTGAAATGGAAGAACTGGAAGAAGCCATAACAAGGGTAATAGCCGGACCTGAGAAAAAGAGCAGGGTAATGACTGAAAAGGATAAAAGGTTGGTGGCATACCATGAAGCAGGTCATGCCATAATTTCCAAGCTGCTGCCCAATGCCGACCCCGTACACCAGATTTCAATAATACCCAGAGGCATGGCAGGAGGGTACACCCTTACCCTTCCAAAGGAGGATAAGTATTTTGTGTCCAAATCCGAGATGATGGACCAGGTGGTACAGTTATTGGGAGGCAGGGTAGCCGAGGACTTGGTATTGCATGATATAAGTACCGGAGCTTCCAATGATATTGAAAGGGCTACCACGATAGTACGTAAGATGGTTACCCGATACGGTATGAGCGATAAACTAGGGCCCATTACTTTCGGTGGAAAACAGGATGAGATTTTCCTGGGTAAGGATTTTGGTACCCACAGAAATTACAGCGAAAAAATCGCAGCCTCCATTGATAAAGAAATAAAAACCATAATAGACGCAGCATATAAAAAAGCGGAAACTTTGCTTAGGGAGAATATAGATAAGCTTCACAAAGTAGCCAATACGCTGCTGGAAAAAGAAAAACTTGATGTACAAGAATTTGAAGAGGTATTTGCAAGTGCTTAATTAAGCGGGTTATCAATAACCCGCTTTTTATTTAAAATATGTTTGTTCATTTAATAATTAACTTTCCATGTGCATATAAAGTAGTATCGAAACCCATATTCCAGCGCTGCGGCTGAAACTTTGGAGGCGTATCATGAAGAGATATGTTTTATTGTTGTTGATACCGGGTTTTTTATTGCTCATTAACATATACAACTCCATGGCAGGTAATGTGGATACCGGCAGGGCGGATTATTCATACCGGGAAGCTGTTGAAAACGATGCCGGCAAGCGGGATATGTGTATTTTCATAGATTTAAACGAGAGACAGCTCTATTTGTTTGAAGGCAACAAGCTTGTAAGCAGATATGCCGTGGCAATAGGCAAACCGGCATCGCCGTCACCCATCGGCGTATGGAAAATCAAAAACATGAGAAAAAATTGGGGTTCGGGTTTTGGGAGCAGATGGTTGGGACTTAACGTTCCCTGGGGCATATACGGTATTCATGGGACGAACAAACCTTATACCATAGGTTCTGCGGCTTCCCATGGCTGTTTTCGTATGTACAATGCCGATGTAGAGGAATTATATGATAGGGTGGATATAGGAACGCCTGTGGTGGTATACGGTGGTCCCTATGGCAATCTGGGCAGCGATTTAACCGAACTATATGTAGGTGACAGGAGTTCAAAGGTGCTGGAAGTACAAAAACGGCTGAAAAACCTCGGGTATTATACCGGGGAGCTGGACGGGATTTTCGGCGAGGGCATGAAATCGGCATTGATCAAGTATAAAAAGGATCACAATCTTCCGTTAAACGACAGGGTGGATTTTCCCACCTATAAAAGTTTGAATATATTTTTATTTGAATAACTTCTTTTATAATTTTTAATCGATATAAAGAAAAAATATACAAAAAAGACTTTATGGCAAATATAAGGCAATCGGAGGCACGAACATTGAGAGAAAGGATATTTAAGATACTGCACGATAACCTAGGCGAATACGTGTCAGGGCAAAAAATCAGCAGCCAATTGGGAATAACAAGGTCTGCCGTATACAAACATATAAAGGCCCTTAAGGCCCAAGGGCATAAAATAATATCCAAATCCAGAAAGGGGCATATGTTGCTTGACAGCCCCGATATCCTTTCAGATTTTCAACTTAAATGCAGACTTGATACAATATTTATAGGAAACAGTATTTTTGTTTACGACAGCATCCATTCAACCAATAGGCTGGCAAAGGAACTTGCTGAAGAGGGGAGTGTGGAAGGTACCGTTGTAATAGCCGACAGCCAGACCGACGGTAAGGGCAGGATGGGCAGGCACTGGATATCCCCACCGGCGGGAGGTCTTTGGATGTCCATTATCCTGCGGCCGGATATTAAACCTAACAATGTTGCATGTTTAACCCTTGTAATAGGTCTGGCCATATGCAAAGCTTTGAGAAAGCTTACCCATCTGGATATTGGTCTTAAATGGCCCAACGATTTGGTGATAAACGGCAGGAAGGTATGCGGCATACTAATGGAGCTGAGTGCCGAGGTGGACAGGGTAAATTACATAATCGCGGGCATCGGCCTTAATGTAAATTTTAAATCCCGTCACTTTCCCGGGGAGCTTAGGTCAACGGCCACGTCATTGTACATTGAAAGCGGTCAAAGATATGGCAGAAAAGAGGTGGCTCTGCAAATGTTATACAGTATAGAGCAGCATTATATTGGATTTCTCCAAACCAAATCCTTGGGCAAAATGAAGGAAGAGTATAAGAAATTATCCATCGTATTGGGCAAAGATGTGGTAATAACAACGCCTGAAAAAAATTTATACGGCCGGGTGGTGGATTTTTATGACGATGGCAGTATTTTGCTGGTGGATGACGGTAATGAACAACACAAAATTTTAACCGGCGATGTTTCCTTAAGACTTTATTGAAAAAAGGTAGCTTTTTTGATATTATATTACCATTATAGCCGATATCCTTGGGGAGTCGGACTTTTGCAATACTAAAAAAATAAAATGAAGTCCCGTTTGGTATCCAAACAGGAACTAAAGCGGAGGTAAGGAAAATGGTTTTAAGCACGAGGAAAATCACGACTATTGCACTGCTGGGAGCATTAACGGCGGTACTGGGTATAACCGGTCTGGGTTTAATACCGGTACCTACGGCTGCAGGCAGGGCTACGATACTTCACGTGGTGGTAATATTGGCGACATTGCTGGAAGGACCGGTGGTGGGCATTTTCGTCGGCCTAATTTTCGGTTTTACCAGCTTTTTTACCGCCGCCAATCCTTTGCTGATGCACCCAGTGGTTGCCATTCTGCCCAGGGTATTAATAGCCGTTACTACATATTGCGTGTTTAGACTGATAAAAAACGATACCCTGTCAGCTACCCTGTCAGCGGTGGTAGGCTCGGCTACCAATACCATCGGTGTGCTGGGGCTGGGCGTACTGTTTAAGCTCATACCCTACCAAGCGGCATTGGGTGTGGCAGCATTACATGGCATACCGGAAGCCGTTTTGGCTGCGGTGATAACCCTTTTGCTGTATAGGATTATTAAAAAAATACGAAAAAAATAATAGACAGGTGCATGCCTGTCTATTGATGTGTAAAGAAGGTGTTGTGTTTTGATATTGGCAATGGATGTAGGTAATACAAATACCGTTTTAGGTGTATACAAGGCTGATGAACTGGTGGCCTATTGGCGGTTATCCACCGATAGGGATAAATTGGCCGATGAATTGGGCATGTTGATATTACAGTTGTTTAACCATGAAGGCATTAAACCCGATAAGATAAAGGGTATAATCATTTCGTCGGTGGTGCCCAGCTTAATGAACTCCTTGGAGCTTATGGCCAAAAAATATTTTAATATAAAGGCCTTGGTGGTAGGTCCCGGCATAAAGACGGGTATGCACATAAAGTATGATAACCCCAAGGAAGTCGGGGCGGACAGAATAGTTAATGCCGTTGCCGCCTACGAACTCTACGGAGGTCCGGTGATAATAATAGATTTTGGCACGGCCACCACCTTTTGCGTGGTGTCCAAAAACGGGGAATATATAGGGGGCGCCATAGCCCCGGGTATAAAAATATCTTCCGAGGCTTTATTCCAAAGGGCGGCCAAGTTGCCCAGAGTTGAGCTGGTCAAACCTGAAACCGTTATATGCAAAAATACCGTTAACAGCATTCAGGCGGGGATTTTCTACGGATATGTGGGCCAGGTTGACTATATAGTAAATAGGATGAAACAAGAGCTTAATACCGACGTAAGGGTGGTGGCTACGGGAGGACTGGCCAGATTAATAGCCAACGAGTCCCAGACCATAAACCATATAAACGAACTCCTCACGCTGGAAGGGTTGCGCATTGTTTATAAGAGAAATATGGTTTAAAGAGGATGACCTTTACCCAAAGGTTGAACGAAGGTATATTTCCCTGTTGCCGAGGATTGCAATATAACATAAATTTACAAGAAAAATAAAGTGTGATATTATAAATTATAAACTTTTTGTAATAATTGTGAGGCGGTGGGCAGCTTGAACGATACACTGACGAAGGTCTTATTGGTAATATTAAAGAGATTGGTGCTTATTATAGTGGTGGCTTCTATTTTGATAATGGGTGGGTTTATGGCCTACCAAACCTCCAATATATATATAATAGTGGAAGAAGGTATGGAGGTTAGGGCCAATAGCGTTATCTTGCCCGATGATGAAGAAACCGAAATTTTGTTGCGGAATTTTTTTACCATGGACTATATTAAAACCTCTCCAAAGCTGTCCGATAAAAGGTATAAGGGATATCCCATAGAATCCTTTGCTTATAATATCGATATTGATTTCATGTGGCCGTGGCCCTGGAAGGATACCATAAAGGTAGATGTTGAGGAGAGTATTTATTCTTTTAATTTAAAGAATACCCAAGATAATGACGAAGATTTACAGGTGGCGGTGCCCGAATGGGACAACGGCAAAAAGGAAGTACACCTTATGAAGGTTGATCGTTCTTGGAAAATATACGATGTTAAGGAATAAAAAACTGCCTCGGCAGTTTTTTATTTTTAATATTTTTTTAATGTAGAGTAAAATCTAGATAATATATTAATCGGGAGATTTAATTGCTATGAGGATAGCTGACATTCAATTGGAAAATAATTTGTTTTTAGCACCCATGGCGGGTATAACCGATTTGCCCTTTAGGTTGCTGTGTAAAGACAAAGGTTGCGCCATGGTTTATACTGAAATGGTAAGCGCCAAGGGACTGCACTACGGCAGCAAAAAAACTGAGGAATTGCTGGACATCCATCCTGAAGAAAAACCGGTGGGTGTACAGATATTTGGTTCCGATCCGGGTATTATGGCAGAAACCGCCGCCAGATTAAGAGACAGTGAAGTCGCCCTTATAGATATTAACATGGGCTGTCCTGCGCCCAAGATTGTGAAAAACGGTGAAGGTTGTTCCCTGATGTTAAAGCCCAAGCTTGTAAGGGAAATAGTATCCCGGGTGGTACGAGAGGCGGGTAAGCCTGTTACCGTAAAGATGAGAAAGGGTTGGGATGAGGACAGTGTAAATGCGCTGGAAATAGCATTGATAGCCCAGGAAGAAGGGGCCAGTGCCGTGACGGTTCACGGCCGGACGGCCGTTCAGCTTTATTCCGGCAGAGCGGATTGGGATATTATAAAAAAGGTAGCCGACAGGCTGACCATTCCCGTTATAGGAAACGGGGATGTTTTTACACCCCAAGATGCCAAGAAAATGCTGGAGCATACCGGCTGTCAGGGTGTTATGGTAGCCCGGGGTGCTCGGGGAAATCCATGGATCTTTAAAAGCATATTGGAATATCAAAAAACCGGAAGGTTAATAGGCAAGCCCGATTACAATGCAATTCTTGATACTTGTAAAAAGCATCTCGATCTTGCTTGTGCCCATAAAGGTGAAGGGGTGGCGGTAATGGAGATGCGAAAACATATGGCCTGGTATGTAAAGGGATTGCCCAAGGCCGCTGACTTTAGGCGTAAGGTTAATTCGGTTTCGGATAAAAAGGAAATGGAGGTATTGATTGAGGAATACAGAGGATATTTAGCAAATATTCCGTCCCCTATCGAAGATTAGGCAGTGAATATAAATTTTAAAAATGTGCAGAATAGACTCGAGAAAAATAAGTTTTACCTATAATAGGGCAATCTACCCTTGTAACCCCTATAACGGCAATAAACTGTACGGACTTTAAGAATAAAGATTGGGTAATAAAACATGCATCCAATTAATATATTTTAGGAGGAGTAGATGAAGAGGGTAGTAAGTGTCAGCATCGGGTCGTCTGCAAGGGACCATAGCGTAGAGTTGGAAGCGCTGGGTCAAAAAATACTGGTACAACGCATAGGTACCGACGGTGACATAAACAAGGCCATAGAGATAATAAGGAGTTTGGACGGTAAAATAGACGCCTTTGGCATGGGCGGAATAGATTTATATGTATACAGCAGTACTAAAAAGAGATATGTAATCAAGGCCGCCCTTCCAATATACAAGGCTGCTGTCAAAACCCCTATAGTTGACGGTTCGGGTTTGAAAAATTTGATGGAAAAAAGGGTCATATATTATGCCTGTCACAACTGCGGTATAGATATTAAAGCCAGCAAAGTACTGCTGGTTTGTGCAATGGACAGATATGGCATGGCCGAGGCCTTTGAGGAATTGGGTGCCGACGTTGTGTATGGGGATGCTATGTTTGCCCTGGGCATACCCCTTCCGGTGAAGACCATGAGGACAATAAAAAATCTGGCATCAATATTCATGCCCGTTGTTTCCAGGCTGCCCATTGAAATGCTATATCCAACGGGTAAATACCAAAGCCGACAACAAAATAAAAGCATTTTCCATAAATATTATTATGACGCCGATATCATAGCCGGTGATTTTTTGTATATAAAAAAGCATATGCCCCAAAGGCTAAATGGGAAAGTCATTATCACCAACACGGTAACGTTGGATGATATAAATACCCTTAAGGAACGGGGAGTTAGGATGTTAATCACATCAACGCCTAACATAAAGGGCCGATCCTTTGGTACCAATGTGATCGAAGCCATACTCATAAGCCTTTTAGGTAAAATGCCCCATCAGGCAACCCAACGACACTATGATATGTTGCTTAAAAAAGTTGGGTTCGGTCATAGGGTGGAGTACCTTCAATGAGCGGGGGTGCTGTTCGTGGAAAGATTTGGGGTGGTGGTGGATATTTTGCCCGATAACCATATGCCTTATTACAAATGGCTTAAATGTCTTCCCCCGGGCATTTTAGGACGGGTAAAGAAATCCTTGGGACCGAGGGCAATATATCCGTTGGATGACATGGGATGGATAATTTCCATCCCATCATTTGTTGAACACAAGTTGCCTTTTGATAAAATCCTAAAGACGGTAAAGGCATTGGAAAAGTTATTGGATAGGCTGGATATAGGGAGGATCCACCTGGGTAAAATACACAATACAATAAACCGACAAATGGCCGATATACTAAGGGAAAAAGGAAGACAGGTACTCACCCGTTCTTTTATTAAGGAGATGGCTATGTTACTATATATCATCAGAATTATAGACAAATGCGGTGTGGATTTTGCTGCCCAGGAGATAGGGATAATATGCCGCCACAAAACTAGAAAAAGGTTTATGCTGTATCTATTGGCCGGATATTCCAACTATATAACAGGTTATGAACCAAAGATGTGGGAAAATCAAAGCCTTTATGATGAATTGTTTAATCAATTGGGGTTGGCGGTGGGTACCACGCAAAATATTGAAAGCATAACAAACAAATGCAAAATAATTATTTTGGATACCATACCCCAAAGACAATATCTTGAGGGGATTGATCAAACAAAACTGGTAATAAACCTATCGGGAAGCAATTATACCCAGGGTAGTCCTTTAAACGGCCTTTGGGTGAACGATTCGTTTCTTAAAATGCCACCTGATATATCTACGGGTATGGATGAGAGTTTTGCAGGGCTGGAGCATTTGGTGTGGGAGTGCATGCTCTTTGACGATAGGGATTTTAGGACGGTTTATGAAGCAAAGGAAATACAATGGGAGCACATAAAAAAACTTGTCAGGGTTATTAATGACAGAGGTATTGATGTAGAGGCTTTGCACTTAAATGATAAAATACTGGCCCATAGGGAAGTCTATCGGGCGTTGGCTTCCATTTATAAGTAGCATTCTATGCTTGACATTGGATAGAGCGTATTTTATAATTAAAACAATATTTAACCGGGGTGTTTGAAGCACTGTATTGTGTGGTATATCTTTACAGTGCTTATTATTATTAGAGGGGGTATCGCTGCTGCTGAATTTTCCAGCTTGGATCAAGAATAATTGTACAAGTATGGCATATATTATCAACATGCAGCATCGTGGATACAAATTTAAATGGAGGAGAGAATAGCATGAACAAGCAAGTGATTTTAACTCTGGAGGGAGTAGCCAGGCTTGAAGAAGAGTTGAATTATTTAAAGACCGTAAAGAGGAGAGAGATCGCAAATAGAATTAAACACGCTATTGCCTTTGGAGATCTTAGCGAGAATTCCGAGTACGACGAAGCGAAGAATGAACAGGCTTTCATAGAAGGAAGAATCGCTACTCTGGAGAAAATGTTAAAGAATGCCAAGGTTATAGACGATGAAGATATAACCACCGATGTTGTAAGTATTGGATCCACGGTAAAGGTGCTGGATGTAGAAACAAATGAAGAGCTGGAATATAAGATAGTAGGATCTGCTGAGGCAGATCCCGGCAAAGCGAAAATTTCCAATGAGTCACCGGTGGGCAGAGCCCTAATAGGCAAGACTGTGAATTCTGAAGTAGAAGTTATAGTCCCCGACGGAATCATAAAAATGAAAATCTTAGATATAAAAAAATAAAAGGCAGGTTTGGTCATGGCTGATACAAAAGCAATGCAGGATATGAACGAAATACAGAGGATAAGGATAGAAAAGCTTAAAAAGTTAGAGGAGATGGGTGTAAAACCTTTTTGTGTACAAAGGTATGACAGAACCCATTATTCAAAAACAATAAAAGAGAATTTTGAAGAGCTGGAAGGTAAAACCGTTTCAATAGCGGGTAGAATTATGTCCAGGAGAGGACACGGCAAGGTAAGTTTTTGCGATGTTGCTGACAGGGAAGGCAAAATTCAGATATACATTCGCGTAAATGAAATAGGAGAACAGAGCTACGAGGAGTTTAAGCTGTATGATATCGGAGATATTATAGGTGTTACCGGAGAGGTTTTCAGAACCAAAAAGGGTGAAATATCTGTAAAAGCCCAAAAAATGACGCTTCTTAGCAAAGCCTTGCTTCCGCTACCCGAAAAGTGGCACGGGCTTAAGGACGTGGATATCAGGTACAGGCAGAGGTATCTGGATCTAATCGTCAATCCCGATGTTAAGGAAACCTTTATAATAAGGAGTAAGTTTATAAAAGCCATGCGGGAATTTTTGGATGAACGCGGGTATTTGGAAGTTGAAACTCCTGTTCTGCATAATATAGCAGGCGGGGCTGCCGCGCGGCCCTTCATTACCCATCACAATACTTTGGATATGGACATGTACCTTAGGATTGCAACCGAATTACATTTGAAGAGGTTGATAGTAGGCGGATTGGAAAAGGTATATGAGCTGGGCCGGGTTTTTAGAAACGAAGGCATGTCGGTAAAACACAATCCGGAATTTACTTCAATTGAGATATATGAAGCATATACCGACTACAATGATATGATGGATTTAACGGAGGAGTTGATTTCCACATCGGTAGAAAGGGTATTGGGCACCACCAAGATTGAGTACCAAGGCCAGGAGATTGACCTGACACCGCCCTGGACCAGGATGACCATGGTGGAAGCCGTTAAGAAATATGCCGATATAGACTTTAACCAAATAGAAAGTGACGAGCAAGCCAGGGATGTAGCCAAAAAACTAAATGTGGACGTGGATAAAAAGGCTACCAAGGGTCAGGTGTTGAATGAGATCTTTGAAGAATATGTGGAGGATCACTTGATACAACCTACCTTTATTATGGATTATCCGATTGAAGTTTCTCCTCTGGCAAAGAAAAGGGAGGACAATCCCATGATGACCTATAGATTCGAACTTTTTATTACCGGTAGGGAAATCGCCAATGCCTTTTCAGAACTAAACGATCCTATGGACCAGAAGGAAAGATTTTTAGAGCAAGTAGAACAAAGGAAGGCGGGCGATGAAGAGGCCCATATGATGGACGAGGATTATATAAATGCTCTGGAGTACGGTATGCCGCCTACCGGCGGACTGGGAATAGGTATTGATAGGCTTATCATGCTCATTACCGACTCACCTTCCATAAGGGATGTTATATTGTTCCCGACTATGAAGCCCAAAGGAACGAGTTAATCCCAAGGTCGGCGGTTTTGATTCATCAAAAAGTAATGTCACGATAAGCGAAGGAAAAATAAAAAATATATATAAAAGTGATGAATAACCGATAATAACAGCAAATTGTGATGTTGAATACATATATAATTTATGATATATTTATTGAGCGTTGGAAGCTATGACCCTGGGGTCTGTGATAAAAATTCAAAAAACATGTTGACACAAAAAAATGTATGTGTTAATATAAAGGATGTCGGCGCTGTTGCCGACAGTGGTATGAACCTTGAAAATTAAACAGTGTAAGCAATAATAAAAAGGTAAAGTCAAGCTCAGGATGAAATAGACTCGTCAATAGACGGTTATAAAATTTTGAACAAGAGAGTTTGATCCTGGCTCAGGACGAACGCTGGCGGCGTGCCT
>DUOD01000062.1 GCA_012838995.1 Clostridiales bacterium | reverse complement strand
TTCCACCTGTACCTTTATCCTTTGTTTTCGCTTATCGTAGTTGAGAATAATGCCTTCAAGACCCTTAAGGGGTCCCCTTGCAACCACCACTTTTTTACCTTCAAAGAATATATGGGAATAGTCGATAACCTCGTCCTCCCGGGTCAGTGCCAAAATCAGGTCCATCTCCTCATCCCTTACATTGACCGGGTAGACTTCGGTTTTTAAGACATTAAAGATAACCGGTATGTTCTTAATCCTGTAATACATCTCAGAGGTCATGTGGGTATTAATAAGAACATAACCGGGAAACAACGTCTTTATGGTATCCCTTACCACCCCCTGTTTCCTTTCGGGGATTTTTCTTTTAGGCACCAGCGGCCTGAGCTCCTCTTGGGTGAAGAACTTTTCCAGCCAAAGTTTTACGTAGTCTTCTTCACCGCTTTTTACGAATAATGCATACCACTTCATATAGATCATTCTTTCCTCATATAGTGCTGCAGTCCTATTGTTTCAAATATATTAGGAATTTGTACTATAAATCTGCTGTGAATTGTTGTGTATAATGTAAGAAGCACATAAAAGCATTACATATTGTGTCACATACAGACATAATATCTGAATATTTATCCTATATATACAAATTTACCCTATATTTACGCAACAGTCAAGTTATTCGACATGTTTCTACATGCTATTTTTTAGACTTGAAAAAATCGAAAATGGACTTTTTCCCTTTGTATACCACGGGCGGCTCCACCTTTATTTGCCGGGCATCGGACAAAATTAAACGAGGTATCTCTTTTGTCATGGCCTTTCTCACCCTCGAACCCATCATTTCCTCAATTACAGCAGCGGCCTTTGCCATCCTGGGTGGCCGGCCGGTATGGGAATGGGCATCCCCCGCCAGTATATGCACCATATTATGTTCAAGCAGTACACGGACCACGCCCTGAAGACGTCTGCCAAAGCTGCCTGTTATGCTGCCCGCGGTCAGCTGACCCAATGCGCCCAAGTTCACCAAATTATACATAAGGTTGGGGTTTTGTGAAATTGCCACGTTTCTTTCGGGATGGGCAATTATAGGAACCATGTCTCTGCTTAGAAAAACCTTTACCAAATCTTCGGTATAATCGGGCAGTTCATGCATGGGCAACTCCAGCAGTACATACCTGGTACCTGCAATTGTTAAACGGTTTTTAATCAATATATCCGGCAGGCGCCGATCCAGGTACAATTCCGCTCCCGGCAGTATGTCAAGCTGTATACCCTGCCGGTGTAATTCCGCTTTAAAAGCCTGTACCCGTTTTTCAATATCTTCAATATCAAATTCTGCTATATCTATCATAAAATGGGGGGTAGCCACCATAGCCCTAATCCCCTCTCCCGCCGCGATCTTGGCCAGACGCAGGGATTGGTTAAGCGTTTGGGGTCCGTCGTCATCAATTCCCCACAGTATATGGGAATGAAGATCATACATTTACCTTACGCACCTTACATACCATAATAACTCGACTTCCTTTTGCGACGATGGGAGCGTTTATACCGTTTACTTTTAACATCATCATAATAGGAATAGTAGTAGTAGTAATAAGAATCTTCTTTGCTTGGTATGTTGTTAATAATAACACCCATAATTCTAGCATTAACCTTTTCCAGCTGCTCCTTAGCCCTGACAGCCAGGTCAAAATCCACCTGCCCGTAATTTATCAGCATGATGGTACCGTCTACAATTGTGCCCAACACGGAAGCATCGGCCACCGGCAGTACGGGCGGCGCATCTATCAATACCATATCAAACTCCTCCTTCATCTTCTCAAGGAGGGCTTTCATCTTTCTCGAGCCTAATAGCTCCGATGGATTGGGCGGCTTTGGACCGCTGGTTAATACGTATAGATTGGGAACATCGATAAAGGATAATACCGCATTAATATTAATGTCATCGGTCAAAAGTGTGGTCAGTCCGTTTAGATTCGGCAAATTGAATATTTTATGAACATTAGACCTTCTTAGATCGGCGTCTATTACCAACACCTTTTTCTCAGACTGGGCAATGGTCAGGGCTAGGTTGCATACGGTGGTGCTTTTTCCTTCGCCCGGTCCGGCACTGGTCAGCATAATGGTCTTTATGTCTTTGTCAGGGTTAGCAAATTGTATATTGGTCCTAAGGGTCTTGTAGGCCTCAACAAAGGGGGATTTTGGGTCGATCTTGCTTATCAGTGGCTGTTTCTTTACCATAAGTCTTCTCCTTTACTCGTCCATCAATGGGATGTTGCCAAGGGTGGGAAGACCGAGATGCCTTTCAACATCCTCTGGTGTTTTTATGGTATTATCCAAGTATTCCAAAAGAAATACCAGTCCAAGGCCGGCCATTATCGCCACTACAAAGGCAATGGCAATGTTCAGCGATGTCCTGGGCTTTACGGGGGCAACGGGTACCCGTGCCTCGTCTATCACCTGAACGTTTTCCATCTTCATCAGCTTTACAATCTCTTCCATGAATACCTCTGCCACTTTATTGGTAATATCGACCGCCAGTTGGGGCTGGGTGTGCTCTGCTGATATTTTTATAACCTCCGTATCGGCCACCGACTCTACATTTATAAGTTCTGCCAGGCGGTCGGTAGGTATATCAAGTCCCAATTCTTCATCCACCCGCGACAACACCCTGTTGCTTTTGGCTACTTCGCTATAGGTCTTTACAAGCCTTTGGTTAAGCAGAATGTCATTATACTCCAAGGACGATTGATCGGATTTTTCCTTCACCACCATTAGGGTGGTATAGGCTTCATATACCCTGTCCAATACAAAGGCGCTAACAAATGCGCTGATGAGTACCGCAATAATTATAAACAGAATAATTATCCATAATCTTTTCTTTATAATGAATAAATATTCCCTGAGCTCCAAATGATCTCCTCCTCTGTCCATCAAAGCGGGTGGAAAACTTATACATTGAAAATTGCGTTTAACAGCATGTATATTATACCATATTAATGCCTGTATTAAAAGAAAGCGCGGTAGATTTATGTCAGTTTTTTCATAATTAACATTAATTATGTCACATTTAGGGCGGTAAGCACTCCATATTCGTCAATCCACCTTATTCGGGAAAGGGATCCGGGGCACACTTCAAACCTCCAGCACTGGTCAATTGAAAGGCCCAGTAAATGAGCTATCATCATCCGTATACAGCCGTGATGGGTAACCACCGCCACCCTACCGGCACAGCGTCCTGTAACCTCGTCCAAAAAGACTTTTATGTCCTGGTACATCTCAATGGCAGCCCTGCCCTCCGGGGGCGGTGTATGTATCCAATCATCGCACCACTTCTTGTATTCCTTGGGCCACATCTTTTCCACGTCTCTGTATGACAGGCCCTCCCACCTGCCAAAGTCCATCTCCTTTATAAACTCGCTTGTTTTTATCGGTAAGTGGTGGTATTGGTTTATTATCTTTGCCGTCCTGTAGGCCCGAATAAGGGGGCTGGAGTAGATTTCGGTTATTTCCTCATCCCTTAATAGAGCGGCCAGCCTTTGAGCCTGTTTCTTGCCCTGGGGTGCAAGGTCGATATCCGTTATGCCGTAGTACACACCCTCTAGGTTGCTTTGTGTGGCACCATGACGTATTAAAATCAAATCCACCAAAATCGCCTCACCCCCAACAGGATAAACAAAAAAATTATCTCGCATATCTCGTTAACGGCGCCCAGGGTATCACCCGTCAAGCCGCCCAGGCGCCTCTCCATAAGCTTGGACGTCAACAGGGCAGATATAAGTATTATCACAACAACCACCACGGCCAGGGTTTTTAGGAATAAGGCCATGAGTACCAGCGTCAACAGTCCGCCCCATACCAGCTGGGCGGTGCCGGCACCCTCTAAGCACAAATCGCCCAGGCCCCTTTTCCTGCCCTTTACCCCACTGCAGGTACAGCAGGCGATTATAATACCCCACCTGCCTGCCATGGGTAGGGTAATGAGTACGGTCGAAAGACCCACCGGCCCCAGTTCCCATAACATAAACAGCTTTAACAACAGGGCGAATACTATGGCAATCAGACCGTTGCTGCCTATCCTGCTGTCCTTCATCACCCGTAACATAGTATCCCTGTCCTTGTTGCAAAACAAGCCGTCAAAGGTATCGCCCAAACCGTCCAGGTGCATGGCGCCCGTCACCAGGGTCTGGGCTATCAGCGCCGCTATAATGGCCACCGGAGGGGATAGAAACACCCCATACACCACCCAATAGACAAAGGCGACCACAGCGCCTACCGCCAATCCCACCACCGGGAAAAATACTATGCCTTTGGCGAAATCCTGTTCCTTTATATCAAAACTGACGGGTATGGGTATCCTGGTCATCAGCTGCATTGCTAAAAGGCATCTTTTTAACATTAAAAGCATATTTTTGCCCCCATTATTTTATTTTTACGGGTATGCCCGAAACTACCAGATATACGTCATGGGATGCAGAGGCTATCAGCTGATTAACCCGCCCGGCAATGTCCCTGAACAGCCTGCCCAGCCTGTTATCGGGCACCAGGCCTAAACCCACTTCGTTGGATACCATAATAGTGGTAACGTCGGCTTCTACTGCAGCCTTTAACAAGGCCTGCACCTGACCGGTTATATAGGCCTCAGCTCTGTCCACCCAGGCCATGGTGCCGTCATCCGTCGGTTGCATGTCCAAAAGCAAATTGGATACCATTACGGTAATACAGTCGATGAGTATACCCCGTTGGCTGTCCAGTCCGGCATATATCTTATATACGTCTTTGTACCTCTCCCAAGTCTTCCAATTTTGGGGCCGGTCTTTCTTATGCTTTGCTATCCTGTCCTTCATCTCGTCATCAAAGGCGATAGCTGTGGCCACGTACCCGATATGTTCTCCCATCCTTTGAGCCAGTTGCTGCGCAAACCTGCTTTTGCCGCTTCGGGCACCGCCGGTTACAAATATTATCCTTCCCATTTCAATTACCCTTCTTCCTACTGTTTTGAAATGTTTCCCCGGTCTGGAGCAGCCGCCAGGCCTCCTCCGCCGTTTCCACCCTGACCACCCCGCCCCCCGCAGCCTCATCCATTAGTTCCTTGGCCCGGCCGCCGGTGAAGTCCCGTTGGGCCAAACCGGAGTCTTCGATTATGATAAGTTTTTTACCCCATTTTATTGCGTCCTGCACTGCTTCAAGATTTTTCAGGTTTCCGGGGCCAACGGATATATCGGTCAGTATAACAACATCCGCCTGTTTTATGAGCTGCAAGTTGGCCCGGTGAGCGGTATCTGATATGGGGCTGAAGGGTTTTTCCTCGGCCATGGGTATATCGTAGATCTTGGCCGTTTGCCAGTCGCTGTCGCCTATGTTAACCACCCCGGCGGTCACCCTAAACCCGCTCTCTTTTAGTTGTTCCATTAAATATCCGCCTGTTCCTCCGCCGCAGATAATATGTACTGTGGTATCAACACCAATCCTTCTTTTGCGTTTACCCGAGGGTACGGGTATGATATATGGGCTGTTATTCACCGGGCTTTTGTTAACGATAACGTCCAGTCCGTACACCTCTTTTATCAGCCCGGGCGTTATTATTTCGCTGCTGCTGCCTCGGGCCACGATCTTACCGTCTTTCATAACCAGCAGATAATCGCTGAACAGTGCGGCCAGGTTTATATCGTGGAGTACCGTCAATACGCTAAGGCCGATGGTTTTGTTAAGGTTCCGAAGTAGGGACAGCAGCTCCACCTGATGCTGGATGTCCAGATGGGAAGTAGGCTCGTCCAGCAGTAGTAACTTGGGCTGTTGGGCCAGCGCCCGGGCAACTATAACGCGCTGGCATTCGCCACCGCTTAACTGGGTAATAACCCTGTCCCTTAAATGCCAGGTATTGGTAAGCTCCATAACCTGTCGGCATATCCTAACGTCCTCCACACCCTCCGATTGGAAGCGGTTTAGGTGGGGGCTCCTGCCCATCAGGACGATATCCAGTACCGAAAAATCATAATCCACCACCGTGTTCTGGGTCACCACCGCCATATGCCGGGCCAAGGTTTTTCTCTTCATGGAAAACACATCCTCACCCTGCAGCAGTACCCTGCCCCGGGGTGGAGTTAGAGAAGCCGAGATGTTTCGCAGCAGGGTGGTCTTGCCCGAGCCGTTGGGGCCCAGAACGGTGATGAATTTGCCCTTGTTCATGTTAAAGGTTATATCGTTTAATATGCTACGATCTCCGTAATTCCACGTAATATTTTCAACCTTAAGGATGTACTCCACCGTCTTCTCCCCTTTACATGGCTTTTTTGCGCTTTATGAGCAGGTATATGAAAAAGGGCCCGCCCACCAGGGAGGTAATAATACCCACCGGTATTTCCTTGGGCTGCATAACCGTACGGGCGAAGGTATCGGCCGTCATGAGGAAAAGGGCCCCCGATAAAGCGGACAGCGGCATCAACGTTCTGTGGTCGGGCCCGGATATTAGCCTTACCACGTGGGGGGTCACCAGCCCCACAAAGCCTATTATACCGCTGACCGATACGGCGGCC
>DUOD01000061.1 GCA_012838995.1 Clostridiales bacterium | reverse complement strand
GCCAGTGCGGAAGACCTGATAGCCAAGGGCGTTGACGCTCTCATACTGAACCCCTACAACTCCGGCGGCATTGTTGCAGCGGTTGAAAAGGCCAATGAAGCAGGCATCCCTGTTATAACCGTTGACTCCATAGCCGCAGGCGGAGACGTGGATGTTCACGTAGGATTTGACAATATAGAAGGCGGACGGATGGCAGCCGAATACCTGGCTGAAACATTGGGAGTAAAAGGCACAGTCCTTGAAATCCACGGCCCCCTTGGTGCATTCCATGCTGAAAACCGACATAAGGGCTTTATAGAAGTCATGGAAAAACACCCTGATATAGAAGTAATTACTATAGAAGCTCCCGAGTGGGCATCGGATAAGGGTAGAGAAGCCACAATGGATACCCTAACTGCAAATCCCGATCTTGCAGCAATTTATTCCCACAGCGACAACATGCTGATCGGTGCAATACCCGCTCTGGAACAAAGCGGCAGACTGTTCCCCTTGGGCGATGAAAAACATATGCCTGTTGTAGGTATTGACGCTGCACCCTTTGGAATGAAGGGTGTAAGGGAAGGCTGGATTGACGTAACCTTTGGTCAGGATCCCGTTTGGATGGGTGAAGAAGCTGTAAAGGCCGCAATAAAACTGATAAACGGCGAAGAGGTTGAAGAATTCGTCAACATGACTCCCATTGTTGTTACTAAGGAAAATGTTGAAGATGAAAATCTGTGGGCAAACAAATTTGCCAACAATTAAAAGATAAGATAGCAGGTTATAATTGGAGTCTACCCCGTCCTTTGGGGTAGACTCTACAACACTGTTAATCTATATAGAAAGGAGATATTTATGGTTAAAGATTGTTTAACCTATTTAGACGATTCGTATGAGATCAGGCCGAGGGTTAAAAATCTTAGGGAAAAGTTTTTCTCCTACAAGCCCTCCATATGTTCGGAACGGGCTAAACTTGTAACCATGTCCTATAAAGAGACCGAAGGACAGCCATATATAATAAGAAGGGCCAAGGCCTTGGAAAAGGTACTGGACCAAATGTCAATATATATTCAAGACGGAGAGCTTATTGTAGGCAACCTGGCTTCCAAACCCCGTTCGGCGCCTGTGTTTCCTGAGTTTTCCGTCAATTGGATAGAGGAGGAACTTAAGGGCAACCCGGTACACTTTACCGAAAGACCCGGTGACCCCTTTGAAGTGGACCCGGCGGTGGAAAAGGAACTCATGGAAGATGTATTTCCCTATTGGAAGGGAAAAACCCACGAAGACAGGGTACATTTTCTCCTACCCAAGGAAACATGGGAAGCAGGTCAGGAGGTTAAGGCCTTTGACGTTTCATGGCTGATGAACAGCGGAGACGGTCATACCATTCCAGACTATAAAAAGGTCATACAAAAGGGACTTACGGGCATAATTAAAGAAGCCGAAGAAAGATTAGCCTCCCTTGATTTGACTGATCCTGAGGATTTGAAAAAACGAACCTTTTTGGAAGCCGTAATAATAGTCAACCGGGCGGCAATTAGGTTTGCCCAGCGTTATGCAGAACAGGCCCAAAGATTGGCTGATGAGGAAAAGGACCCAAAAAGAAAGGAAGAACTCATTAAGATAAGCAATGTTTGTAAAAGGGTGCCTGCATATCCGGCCACAAGTTTTCATGAGGCACTGCAATCGGCGCTGTTTATAAACCTTGTTATCCAGTTGGAAAACAACGGACATTCCATTTCTTTTGGACGTGTGGATCAGTATATGTATCCCTATTATAAAAAGGATATTGATGAAGGCAATATTACCAATGAAGATGCCCTGGAATTGCTCAATTGCATGTGGATAAAATTAAACGAACTGAGCAAACTCAGGGATTGGCATAATACTAAGTTCTTCATTGGCAACCCACTGTTCCAGAATTTGACCATTGGCGGACAAACACTGTCTGGCAAGGATGCCGTTAACGAGCTGTCTTACCTTTGTCTTGCCAGCACCAAAAAGTTGCGCATGACCCAACCTTCTTTAACGGTAAGATATTTTAACGGCACATCAAGGGTATTTTTGATGGAGTGTGCCAAGGTTATCAGAATGGGCACCGGAATGCCGGCATTGTTCAATGATGAAGCAATAATTCCCGCCCTAATAAATATAGGATATTCCTATGAGGATGCGTGCGATTACGGAATAACGGGATGTGTTGAACCATCGCCCCAGGGTAAAATCGGCGGAAGGTTTGGAGCAAGTTTCCCTAACCACACCAAGGTGCTTGAACTGACATTAAACGACGGTAAGGATCCGAGAACGGGACTGCAATTATGCAAAGGAAACGGGAACCTAACCGACTTTAAAACCTTTGACGATTTTGTGGAGGCCTTTAAGAAACAGCTTAACTTTTATTTGAAACACCACATCATAGCCGATAATATTATAGATTTATCCTGGGAAGAATTAATTCCCAATCCCTTTTTATCTTCGGTAATAGAAGATTGTATTGCAAGGGGCAAGGAAATAAAACAGGGCGGAGCCAAATACGATTATACCGGCGGACAGTCGGTGGGCATAATCAGTTGTGCCAACGCCATTGCCACTTTGAAAAAGGTGGTTTTCGATGAAGGATTAATAACCCTGGAGCAGCTTAAGCATGCCCTGGATACCAATTTCGAGGATAATACCACCAATCCCACCGGGGAAGAGATACGACAATTGCTGTTGACAAAGGGTCCCAAGGTTGGAAATGATGACGATTATGTGGACAGTATTGCGGCAGATTTCATTAGGTATTGGGCTACCCAAAAGATGAAATACAAGAACACCAGGCACGGAAAGGGCCCGATAGGAGGTTTCTTCATACCGTCCACCGCAACGGTATCTGCAAACGTTCCGTCGGGAGAAGTTATAGGAGCGACTCCGGACGGCAGAAAGGCCGGTGAGCCTGTATCGGAGGGAATCTCGGTTTACCGCGGGACGGACAAAAACGGACCTACCGCATTGATAAACTCAATTGGCAAGATACCCAACTATTTGATGGTAGGAGGCCAGCTGCTGAATATTAAGCTCAATCCCATGACCATTGACGGGGAAAAAGGGCTTAAAAATTTAGTGGCATTAATAAAAACATTGTTTGACAAAAAGGGTTTCCACGTACAATTTAACGTCATATCCGCCCAGACGTTGGAAGATGCCCGAAAGCATCCCGAAAAATACCAAGACCTCATAGTCAGAGTTGCGGGATACAGTGCATACTTTGTAACCTTGGATCCGGAAATTCAAAAAGACATTATAGCCAGAACCGAGCATATGATGGCATAGGTTTAATATTCTATGCGGGTTGGATTTTGGACAAAAAACTTCATATGTTATAGGTTTGTTTCTGCGGTCGGATTAACAGGGCTGCAGAAACAAACCAAAACATATATTATAAGTCACCTTATAATTAATGAAGCTTTTAGTACCAAGATGCGGAAAATTCCGCCCAGCTTGCCTTGTTATTGATGGTTTATCACAAAGCAAATTTATGGTAAAATTATGTTGAAAAAAGCCATCGTTTAATATATGGCAATATGTATTGGGGGAGACAGGCTAGATGAATATACATCCGGAAGAAAGATATCATTTAAAATTGAAGGCAATGTATTACTATTACTATGAGGGATACACTCAGCAAAAAATTGCCAAAATGCTCAACATATCAAGGCCTACCCTTTCAAAGTTTTTTAAAGAGGCCAGGGCGGAAGGTATTGTGGAGATAAAAATTAATGACATTAAAAACAATGGCAATTTGCTGGATTTGGAAGTGCAGCTAAAAAAAAGATATGATTTGGAAGATGTACGGGTGGTCGACTGCGTCAAGCATGACGATAGGGAAGTGGCAAAGGAAGTAGGCAAGGCCGCTGCCGTATATTTTGAGAGAATACTCAAAGACGGGATGAAAATCGGCGTTGCTTGGGGAAAGACCCTTGAGGTTATGGTGGAAAATCTAAAGGAAAATAAGAGTATAAAGGATTTGCAAATAGTGACGTTGCTCGGTGGAGCCGGGGGTATCAGTTCCCAGGTTCATGCCAATATACTAAGCCAGGAGATTTTAAACAAGTATGACGGCAAGGGTTATTTTCTGTACGCTCCCACCGTTGTGGACAGTAAGGAGTTGTTGGAAGCCCTAATTGCCAATACCGAAACCAGTAAGGTTCTTGAGCTTGCCAAAAACGTCGACGTTGCTCTGGTGGGCATAGGCGGACCCATTGAGGTTTCTACCGTACTGGAGACCGGTTATTTTAATGAAAAACAAATAGAAGCCTTGAAAAAATGTGGTGCCGTGGGAGATATTTGTTCAAGGTTCTTCGATGAAGACGGAAAGGCATGCAATTTGGACATAAATGAGAGAATCGTCGGAATAACGCTGGACGATTTGAAGAAAATAAAAAAGGTTATAGCCATAGCCGGAGGTAAAAACAAAGTCAAATCCATACGGGGTGCTTTAAACGGACGGTATGTGGACGTACTGATAACCGATCGATATGTGGCCGAATGTTTATTGGGAAGGGCATAGTTTCCTTATGTGGGGCGGGTACCTGGCTTTAGCCAAAGGTATTTTGATAAGCGTAACCCCATGGTTGATCTTCTGTGGTGCTACTGTATGCTTTACCATAAAGACAGCCGAAAGCCGGCACACATAGATAATTTTCTACGGGGCTAATATCTGTGAAGGATAATAGGGAGTACGAAAGGAAATAGGAAGCATTACTCCTATTAGCCTCGAAAAGTTCATATTGCACACAAATAAAACCATAAAAATTTTTGTAGAAGCATATGACGCTTTTCTTGTCAAACCAGTGGAATATTGACAAGATGGTGCATATGTGTTATCTTATACCCATGTAGTTTACATTATAAAGCTAACTTTACAAAAGAAAAGTCCGTAAAGGGCATCTCAATACAACACTCATTATAGAAGCAATCTATCGGAGAGACTATATTATGGAAAGAATGAGGATTATTCTGATCTAACTTGTCAATATCTAAGAAGAAAAATTCATTTATATAAAATAAGTTTTGCGGAAGAATAGGTGTATCCGAATATTTTGGGACTTTAAACAGAAACAGGAGGATGCATATATGAGTTTTTTTATGGGAATAGATTTGGGAACCAGCGGCGTTAAAGTTGTAGTTATTGATCAAAACGGCCAAGTTGTGGGCACGGGGTCGGAGGAATTAACCCTTGACACCCCAGGTCCCAATTGGGCTGAGCAGCATCCAAACCAGTGGTGGAGTGCCACCTGTTCTGCCATAAAAGCTGCCTTGGCGGACGGCGGGGACATTGGAAACAAAATAGAAGGGATAGGCCTTTCAGGTCAAATGTTGGGGGCCACCTTTTTGGACAAAAACTTAGATGTTATCCGTCCGTGCATAATCTGGTGCGATCAAAGAAGCTCCGAAGAACGGGATTTTATCGAAGAAAGCATTGGCATGGAACATCTATTGGAGCTCACTGCCAACTATCCCCTAACCGGATACGTTGCTCCTAAAATTCTCTGGCTACGAAAAAACGAACCCGAAGCCTATGAAAGGGTGCATAAGGTACTGTTGCCCAAAGATTATCTAAGGCTCAAACTTACCGGAGAACTGGCGGCAGAGGTTTCCGATGCGGGGGGGACCTATTTATTTGATGTAAAAAATCGTGAATGGTCGTCGGAAATGCTGGAAAAACTCGATATCCCCGGGGATTTCCTGCCTGATGTCTATGAATCCGTCGCCGTTACAGGACAGTTGAGGAAAGACGTAGCCGAGGAATTGGGGCTTAGGGAAGGAATACCCGTAGTGGGCGGAGGCGGGGACCAAACGGCCGGCGGTGTGGGCAATGGCGTGGTTGATGAAGGCATTGTTTCATCTACCATAGGGACTTCCGGAGTGGTTTTTGCCTGTGTTAATAAACCCCAAATCGACACCAAGGGGCGGGGCATTCATACATTTTGCCACTCGGTGGAAGATAAGTGGGCGGTCTTTGGATGCACCCTTGCAGCAGGGGGGTCCTACAAATGGCTGCGGGATAAATTTTCCGTAGTGGAAAAGGAATTTGCAAGACTTAGGGGTATGGATACCTACGACGTTATGGATTTATCGGCCGGAAAGGCCCAACCGGGTTGTGGGGGGCTGCTGTTTGCACCCTATCTAATCGGGGAAAGAACACCCTATCCCGATCCTGACGCCCGGGGTCTGTTCTTTGGTTTGACCTTAAGGCATGGGTGGCCTGAAATTGTGCGTTCGGTAATGGAAGGCGTTACCTTCAGCCTGCGGGATAGTCTGGAAATTCTCCGGGAGTTCGGGGTAAATGTCAAGCAGGTAAGGGCTTCGGGGGGCGGGGCCAAGAGCCCTCTGTGGAGGCAGATGCAGGCGGATATATTTAATACCGAGGTAATAACCACAAACGTGGAAGAAGGTCCTGCCGTCGGCGCGGCAATAATGTCAGCCGTTGGATCGGGCTATTATTCCACCGTCCAGGAGGCATGCAAAAAAATAATTAAGCCCCTTAGCAAGACCGAACCCATTAAGGAAAACGTAGAGTTATATGAAGATCTATACGGTATTTATAAATCGCTGTATCCAACCCTTAAAGATACATTTAAAAAAGAGGCCGAAATTATGAAAAAATGGTCCCTATAATCAATTTCTTTAAAATGTTAAACGGAGGTCAAAGTTTTGAAAAAGGGAATGGTTTTCAATATCCAAAGGTACAGTCTGCACGATGGAGACGGCATAAGAACGATTGTATTTCTTAAAGGCTGCCCCCTTAAATGTGAATGGTGTTCAAATCCCGAGTCCCAAAGTATTGAGCCCACCGTCGTGTTTGAGGCAACCAGGTGTATAAATTGTGGAAAGTGCATGGAGGCATGCCCCACAGGGGCAAGGTTAAACGATGACAAACAATGTGAGGTATGCGGCAAATGTGTGAAGGCTTGTCCCACCGGGGCATTGGAAGTAATCGGCAGGGAGATGACCGTAGACGAGGTGGTAAATGAGGTGGAGAAAGACCGGAGCTTTTTTGAAAATTCCAACGGCGGCGTTACCATCTCAGGGGGAGAACCGCTGCAACAGCCGGATTTTACAAGGGCGCTGATTGAACAGTTTAAGAAAAGATATATAGATGTGGCCATTGAAACTTGCGGGTACGACCGATGGGATGATTTGAAGAGCATAGCGGAATTATGCGATACCGTGCTGTATGATATAAAGCATATGGACAGTGAAGTGCATATGAAATTTACCGGCGTGCCCAATGAGCTCATCCTTGAAAACGCAGCTAAGGTGGCCGACATAAACCAAAATACCATATTTAGGATACCCCTATTGGGAGGCATAAATGCAGATGAAGAAAATATATCGGCTGTTGGGGACTACGCCAAGGAGATTGGTGTAAGGGAAATACATTTATTGCCCTATCATCGACTGGGCGAAGCAAAATACAGAAAGTTGGGGATGGAGTATAAATGTGAGGCCTATACTCCCGATGATGATACCATTGATAAATTAAAAAGACTGTTGGAAGGCAAAGGCCTTAAGGTAAAAATCGGCGGGTGATCACCTTAAAGTGGGTGAAGATTTACAAATAAGGGTGTAAGGGTTATCCGTTTAAATTAAGAATGTATGGAATATTGATTAAATTTATATACAAAATTTTAGTAAAGGGGAAGAGCTATGCAACTATCAAAGGAAACACAGATAAAAATGTACGAAGATATGTTGAAAATACGGGCTTTTGAAGAACAGGTAGACGAGTTTATTTCCAGAGGTGCCATCACGGGCACTACCCATTTGTGTATCGGCCAGGAAGCGGTGGCCGTAGGGGCATGCTATGCAATCAGGCATGACGATTATATTGCAAGTACCCACCGCGGCCATGGCCATTGCATTGCAAAGGGCGCCCAAATAGACAAAATGATGGCTGAGTTGTTTGGAAAGGAAACGGGTTACTGCAAAGGACGGGGCGGATCTTTGCATATCGTCGATATGAGCACCAATAACCTAGGTGCCAACGGTATTGTGGGCGGCGGTATACCCATAGCCGTGGGAGCGGCATTATCGGTAAAAATGCAAAAGCAGGACAAGGTGGTAGTATGTTTCTTCGGCGACGGGGCAATGAATCAGGGGGCCTTTCATGAAGCGGCCAACCTTGCCTCCGTTTGGAAACTGCCGGTGGTGTTTTTGTGCGAGAATAACCAGTACGGAATGTCTACACCCCTTAATGAGGCTTTCAATATAAAGGATTTATCCATAAGGGCAGAGGGTTATGGCATGGAAGGCATAACCATTGACGGCAATGATCTGCTGGAGGTATACCAAACCGTAAAGGACTTTGCAGAAAAGGCAAGGAGTGGAGAGGGACCTAATTTAATTGTTGCTGAAACCTATCGATGGAAAGGGCATTCCAAAAGCGATCCAAGGAAGTACCGTACCCGGGAAGAAGAGCAGGAATGGATGAAAAAGGATCCCATTGCAGCCTTTGAAAAGAAGTTGATTAAAGAGGGTATATTAAGCGAGCAAAAGGCAGAAGAGATAAAAGAAAAAGTAGAGAAAATTATTGAAGATGCCGTAAAGTATGCCCAAGAAAGTCCCTATCCGTCTGTAGAAAATATAACCGATTATGTTTATGTGGAAGAGGAGGCATAATAACTATGAGACAATTGACAGGTAGACAAGCAGTAGCTGAAGCATTGATGGAAGAAATGATGAGGGACGAAAAGGTATTCCTATTGGGTGAAGATATAGGAATATACGGAGGAGCCTTTGGCGTTACCGCAGGTTTTATAGAAAAGTTCGGTCCCGAACGGGTAAGAAACACCCCCATCTCCGAAGCGGCCATTGTAGGGGCTGCTGTAGGAGCATCCATGACCGGTATGAGACCGGTATGTGAAATAATGTTTATGGATTTTGTGACAATAGCATCCGATCAATTAGTTAACCAAGCTGCGAAACTCCGCTTTATGTTCGGCGGCCAAGCAAAGGCCCCAATGGTTCTAAGAACGCCGGCGGGTGCTGCGGCTGCAGGAGGACAGCATACGCAAAGTTTGGAAGCCTGGTTTACCCACATACCCGGGCTCAAGGTTGTAATGCCGTCGACGCCATATGATTTAAAGGGTTTGTTAAAAGCTTCCATAAGGGATGATAATCCCGTGCTCTTTGTCGAACATAAATTAGGATATGGAGAAAAGGGGGAAGTACCTGAAGAAGATTATGTAATACCCCTGGGAGTGGCCGATATTAAGAGGGAAGGTAAGGATGTAACCATAATTGCAACTTCCCACATGGTGTTTAAAGCTTTAGAGGCAGCAAAATATTTGGAGCAAAAGGAAGGCATAGATGCCGAAGTTGTGGATCCAAGGACGCTGGTACCGTTGGATATAGATACAATTGTAAATTCCGTCTGTAAAACCGGCAGGGCGGTTATTGTACACGAAGCCTGTGAAAGAGGGGGCGTGGGTGGAGAAATTGCCGCCCGGATTATAGACAGCAGGGCCTTTGATTACTTGGATGCTCCTATAAAAAGGGTTGGAGGATTGAATATTCCGGTACCCTATTGCCCGGTTTTAGAGAAGGCGTATATACCCAGCGTAGAAAAAATAGTTAAAGCAGTTAAGGAAGTAGTGTATTAAAGAAGCGTTTGACAAGGGGTGAATTTTAATGGCTAAAGAAGTGATAATGCCCAAGCTGGGAATGACCATGGAAGAAGGCGAAATATTAAAGTGGCATAAGGAAGAAGGCCAAGAGGTAAAAAAGGGCGAAGTGCTGCTGGAGGTAATGAGCGACAAAACGGCCCTGGAAGTGGAATCAAACTTTGAAGGGCTGTTGCTTAAGAGGATATATAATGAAGGGGACGTTGTTCCGGTGTTGGAAACCATAGCCATCATCGGAAAGGAAGGCGAAGATATAAGCGGCTTGCTGGTAAAAAAGGATAAGCCTGAGGATACGCCTGCCCAAAAGATCGAAGAGACAGAGAATCAAAAGCAAGTCGCCGAGGCAGTCGAGCAGGTAGAAGCAGAAGAAATAGGAAAGCCCAAGGCCTCACCGGCCGCTAAAAGGCTGGCCAGGGAAAATGACATAGACCTGTCTTTGATAGACGGCACAGGGCCCGGGGGCAGGATTATTGAAGATGATGTATTAAAGTTTATTTCTCAGCAAAGGGGATACAGGACTACACCTGCCGCTCAAAAGCTGGCTCAAAGCGAAGGCGTGGACCTTGATAAAATCGCAGGGGATGGATTCCAAAGGATATACAAAGACGATGTGCTGCAGCATATCAGCGGTCAGGACACAACAAAAGTTATGACCGAGAGATTATCAGGCGTAAGGAAGACCGGTGCCGAAAGGTTGAGCATGAGTTGGAGGATGGTACCCCACGTTACTCTTACTGCAGAAGTTGATATGAAAAATACCCTGGAGTTGCGCAGCAGGCTAAATGAAAGGCTGAAGGAAACCAATAAAAAGATATCGGTCACCGATATACTGCTAAAGGCCATTGCAAGCGCGCTGCAAAAACATCCGGCAATGAACGCTTATTTAGAGGACAATACAATCCATTATAATAAGGATATTAATGTTGGGTTGGCCGTTGCGGTGGAGGACAAGTTAGTAGTCCCCGTAATCAAGGATGTAGACAAAAAGAACTTTACAGAGATTGTCGAAGAAAAGAGTTTGCTAATTAAAAAAGCAAAACAGAACAGTTTGTCCCGGGAGGATATCACAAAGGGCAGCTTTACCCTAACCAATTTGGGTATGTTTGGTATAGATATATTTACGCCCATAATTAATATGCCAGAGAGCGGGATCTTAGGCGTGGGTCAGGTAAAGAAAAAACCCGTGGTAATAGATGATGAGATTAGAATAAGACCGATGATGTGGCTGAGCCTGTCCTTCGACCACCGATTGGTTAACGGCGCCCCCGCAGCGGAGTTTCTGGCGGATATAGTGAAAGTTTTAGAGGAGCCTGAGCTGTTATTGTTGTAATTTGGGCTTATTCGGTAAAAATAAAATAAAAAGAATTTTTCCGACTTAAGAGGTGATGGCATGAACACTGATATAACAATAATCGGCAGCGGGCCGGGCGGTTACGTCGCAGCCATCAGGGCTGCGCAGCTGGGCGCGGATGTTGTATTAATCGAAAAAGAAAAGATAGGCGGCGTTTGTCTGAATTGTGGGTGCATACCCACTAAATCTTTGTATAGAAATGCTTTATTTGTTAAGGATTTAAAAAACAGTACACATCTGTGTGTGGATGTGGATAATTTTAAAATAAATTTTCAACAGATGATAAAAAGGAAAGATAATATAGTCAATAGACTGGCCATGGGTGTAAAGCAGTTGCTCAAAACAAACGGAGTGAAAGTTATCCACGGCATAGGAAGCATTATTGATAAAAACAAAGTTTTAGTAAATACCGGCGATGGGGAAAAAATAATCAACACAAACAATATCATTATAGCTACGGGAGCCACAACGGTTATTCCGCCCATAAAGGGCTTGGAGGGTGAAGGGATTTTAACAAGCACGGAAATGTTGTCTTTGACAGAGCTGCCTACTGAGATTGCAATAATCGGAGGGGGAGTAATAGGCGTAGAATTTGCCTCTATATTTTCCACCTTTGGAAGCAAGGTTACCATAATAGAAAAGATGGCCAACATTTTACCGGAAATGGATAATGAGGTATCTGAAGCCCTTAAAAATGAGCTGGTTAAAAAAGGCATTGCCGTTAATACCCGGACCGAATTACAGGAAGTAAAGGGAGAAAAGGACAAGCTTCGTTTAATTACCACCGGCGGTGAGCTTGTTGTGGATAAAGTTCTGGTGTCGGTTGGCAGAAAACCCTTACTGCCCGATATTAACAGCAATGTCGGGATAAACATTACCTCAACGGGAGCAATCGAGGTTAACAGCAAAATGCAAACCAATGTTCCAAATATTTATGCCATAGGGGATGTTAACGGGAACTACCAGCTGGCCCATGTTGCGTCGGCAGAGGGAATAGTGGCCGCTAACAACATTATGGGCAAAGAGGAAGAAATGGATTATAAGGTTGTTCCAAATGTAGTGTTTAGTTTGCCCGAGGTGGCAAGTGTAGGCTTAACGGAAAGCAAAGCCCGGGAAAGGACCAGAATAAAGGTTGGGACATTTCCTTACAGCGCCAACGGCAAGGCATTGTCAATGGGAGAAGAGACGGGCTTTATAAAAGTAATAGCCGATAAATATCTTAATGAGATACTTGGGGTTCATATCTTTGGATATGATGCATCCAATCTAATAGCGGAAGCAGCTCTTGGTATGAAGCTGGAAGTTACAGCCGATGAAGTGGCCAAAACCATCCATGCCCATCCCACCGTTTCGGAAATAATGATGGAAGCCTGCCAAGATATAGACTCTAAAGCCATACACAAAATATAAGGCTGCATAAAGGATACATCATGCAAAGTATAAGTTTAAAGGCAATTGCAGTTTGTGTACACAATTTTGCACAATATTTATAATATTAAGCGTTAAATTCTTACGGTTTATCCCGGAGTTTAGCGCTTTTTTGTTTGGCCGCCGCTTTTATTTTTCGGATGGCAAAAATGATAAGGTAAATATAATACTAATGATGATAAAAGGAAACAATGACTAAAATGATAAGCCTACGATGACAAAGAGCTATAATGGAACGATGATAAAAAAAGGATAAGGCGATGAGGAAAAATAGTAAGGCAGTGGTGATAAAAGGTAATAAAGGGACTAAAAAAGCCGTCCTTTGTTCTTTACATTACTTCTATTAATTATGTTTTTTTGGTCCAAGCTTGGCTTTATGCAGAAACTTGCTAGATATGGTTTTCTTTCCTGAATTTAAATAAAGCATCCTCCTTTCATTTCTACAAAATAAAGCAGGCTATCTCAAGCCATGCTTTATCTTATCCATATCCGGTAGTTGCTGGTAAAAGCCATGCTTCAGTGCTGAGTAAAGAATTATAAACTGCGGTATCTCATGAAATAATGTTGGTCAATATAAAAGAATTAAGGAATATTACAAAACCACGCATGTAAATAAATAGGCTGCGAAATGAAATGTGTGGAGTTGTCGAAGTGGATAATCAATGAACTATATGGGGTGTTTGGCGAGTTTAAGCTTATAGAAAAAATTATGAAAAGGTTGATATTATTGTGAAATTGATGAAAGGGGTAAAGAGATATGAAACAGACTTTCAAGGTTAAAGGAAATGAGGATACATATAAGCATAGAGAGGAATTCTGCTGTTTAAAAACGATTTAAAGCAATATGTTATATTTGTTTGTAAATAGAATGGCGTGAGTTAGTCAAGTCCAAATTAGTGTGTAAATTACCTCGGTTATCAAACGGTAGCTAATGAGACAATAGCCTAAGCGTTTTTATGCCGCGAAAGCAGTTGACGATGAGAACATGGCATGTTAGGCTGTTGG
>DUOD01000060.1 GCA_012838995.1 Clostridiales bacterium | reverse complement strand
TGCTTTCGAGGGATTAAAACTGCGTCCGGATTTCATATTTTATACATTGTTATATGCTTTTTTACACAACAAAAAACCGCCAAAGGTTTTTATACCTATGACGGTTTTGTAAACTCGCAAACAAACTTTGTAAGTTTGAACAAACTCGAGTGTAAAGAAACAACAAATTACCTCTTTGAAAACTGCGGAGCTCTTCGTGCTCCCTTGAGACCGTATTTCTTTCTTTCCTTCATTCTGGGGTCTCTTGTCAAGAAACCTGCTTTTTTCAAGGTTTTCCTCAAGTCTTCATCTGCCTGAAGCAATGCCCTTGAAATACCGTGTCTGATGGCGCCTGCCTGTCCGGTAAACCCACCGCCGAATACATTTGCCACCACATCGAACTTGCTTAGGGTTTCTGTTAATACCAGCGGCTGACGCACTATTACCTTTAATGTTTCCAATCCAAAATAGTCATCTATATCTCTACCGTTTATAGTTATTTTTCCTTCACCAGGATAAAGCCTGACTCTGGCAACGGCTTTCTTTCTTCTACCCGTTCCGTAATATTGAACCTTAGGCACTCGATTTCCTCCTTTCTACAGCACTCTGCTATATATCCAGTTCCAAAACTTCCGGCTGTTGTGCTTCATGGTTGTGCACGTTCCCGGCATAAACCCTTAGCCTCTTGAGCATCTTCCTTCCCAAGCTGTTACGGGGAAGCATACCCTTTACCGCATTATAAATTACCATTTCAGGTTTTTCCGCCAACAACCTCTTGTAGGGTATTTCCTTCAAGCCGCCGGGATACATGGAATGGCGTCTGTACAATTTTTGGTCGAGTTTTTTTCCTGTAAGTACTACTTTTCCTGCGTTTAATACAATAACAAAGTCTCCCGTATCCACATGGGGAGTATATATGGGTTTATTTTTACCCCTAAGGATACTGGCTATTTGAGAAGCAAGCCTTCCCAGGGTTTTACCTTCGGCATCCACGACATACCATTTTCTCTTTACATCTTCGGCCTTTGCCATAAAGGATTTCATTCTTTTCCCTCCTTATCGGTGTATTACAGCATACAGTATCTTATATAAAGATCCGGGGCTCATGGATCTAGTTTGCATTCCTTAATATTTTACTTTATTGTATATTTGGTGTCAATACTAATAGTAAACCTTAACAAGGAACAATCCCTTTGCCGGGACCGTCGGCCCGGCCAACGACCTGTCCTTACTCTCAAGCAATTTGGGTATATTCTCCACGGGGCGTTTGCCCATACCAATCTCCAGCACCGTGCCCATCATTATTCTCACCATATTATACAGAAAACCGCTCCCCTTAAAGGTGAAGATAAGCATATCCTCCTTTTTGGAAAGGTCCGCCCTGTAAATTTGCCGTACGCAGTTTGTAACACTGCTGCCCGCCGCTTTAAAACAGCTAAAGTCATGGGTACCTTCCAGCAGTTTTAAGGCCTTGACCATAGCATCCCCATCCAAATCCTTGGGCACATGATAACAATATCTTCTCATTACGGCCGGTCGGGTTTTGCCGTTATATACCTGGTACATGTATTCCTTGGCTTTGCAGCTAAACCTCGCATGAAAGTCAAGGGGCATACATCTGGCGTCTTTGACTGCTATATCATCGGGCAATACCGAATTTAGGGCAGCCGGCAACCTGATTGTAGGTATGGATGTCTTTGTGTGGAAATTGGCTGTTTGGCCCAAGGCGTGGGCACCGCTGTCCGTTCTGCCCGAGCCGTTGACCCTTACCCTCTCACCGGTTATTTTTTCTATGGCTTCTTCCACAACCTGTTGGACGGACAAGCCATTATCCTGTCTCTGCCATCCTACATAATTGGTACCGTCATATTCTATGGTCAATTTTATGTTCTTCATAGCCTTACCCTCAAATAGCTATCCCATACAACACCTAAAATTATAACCAGCATAAATATAACGGCATAAATATCCGTTCTTTCAAACTTCAACACCTTCAGCCGGGTCCTGTTGACCCCGCCCCGGTAGCACCTGGCTTCCATGGCCATGGCCAACTCATCCGCCCTTCTGAAGGCGCTGATGAAAAGGGGTACCAACAAAGGCACCAATCCCCTGGCTCTCTTAAGCAAACCACCGCTGCCAAAATCGGCACCCCGGGCCATCTGGGCCTTCATTATCTTATCGGTCTCTTCCAACAACGTGGGGATAAACCTAAGGGCGATGGTCATCATCATGGCCAGTTCATGGGCTGGAAACTTAAGTGCCTTCAACGGGCTAAGCAGATGTTCTATGCCGTCGGTCAGGGCTATGGGCGACGTCGTTAGGGTAAGTAATGATGTGCCCAGTACCAGGAAAATCAGTCTTAGACCCATATAACCTGCCTGTCTTAAACCTTCCTTCGTCACCGTTATCGAGCCTATGGAATACAACACTGTCTCACCGGGGGTAAAAACGGCATTGACTACCACCGTGAAAATAAGGATAAGCAACAAGGGGCGCAAGCCCCTCACCAGGTATTTAATGGGCACTTTGGATATCAGTGCGGGGATTATGATAAAGGCAGCCACAAAGATATAACCGGAAAAATTGCGGACAATGAATAGAACTACTATAAATATAAAGGTCAGTATTATCTTGGTTCTGGGATCCAACCTGTGCACCAGCGACTGTCCCGGAAAAAACTGACCGACGGTAATGTCTTTAATCATGGCTGTTTCCCCCTAGCACCTTTTTAAGCTCGGCTACCGCCTGGTCCACGGTAAATATTTTATTGGTAACAGGTAGTTTCCTTTCCTTGAGCCTTAGCATCAACTTTGTTATCTGCGGAACGTCAAGACCGATATCCTCCAACAGCCGAGCTTGGGTAAATACCTCCCTGGGCGTTCCTGACAATGCTATGCTGCCATGATCCATAACAATGATCCTATCCGCCAGCTTGGCTATATCCTCCATACTATGGGAAACCAATATAATGGTTGTATTGTATTTTTCATGGAGCGTTTTAATTTGGCTAAGGATCTCATTCTTACCCTTGGGATCCAAACCCGCCGTGGGTTCGTCCAAAATAAGTGTCTGGGGTCTCATTGCCAGTACCCCGGCTATGGCTACCCTGCGCCGCTGACCGCCACTTAATTCAAAGGGCGATTTATCCTTGATCTCATCGTAGGGTAGCCCCACGATTTCCAATGCCTCCCTTACCCTTGACCGTACCTCGGCCTCTTGCAACCCGAGATTCTTCGGGCCAAAGGCAATATCCTCAAAAACGGTCTCTTCAAATAACTGGTGTTCAGGATACTGGAAGACCATACCCACTCTTTGCCTTATCTCCTTTATATCCGCCAATTTATCAAAAATATCAACACCGTCTACAAATACCGTTCCCGAAGTGGGGCTTAATAATCCGTTAAAATGTTGGATCAACGTAGACTTACCCGACCCCGTATGGCCTATCAGACCGACAAATTCACCGTCGTGGATTTCCAGGTTTATATCCTCTATGGCAGTTTGTTCAAAGGGGCTGCCTTGCATATAAATATGAGTCAAATTTTTCGTTTTTATGGACATAATACATCCACCATTTCCTCGACGGTCAAAATATCCGGGGGTATATCAAAACCTTCCTTGTTTAGCCTATAGGCCAGTTCGGTTATCTGGGGCACGTCCAACCCGAGTTGCTTTATGCGTTCCACCTGTTTAAAAACTTCCTTCGGTTTGCCCTGGAGTACTACCTTCCCCGATTCCATTACATACACCCTGTCGGCATCGACGGCCTCCTCCATAAAGTGGGTTATATGGATGATGGTAATCCTCTCTGTTTTATTAAGCTTTTTTATGGTATCCATTACTTCCTTTCTGCCGACAGGGTCCAGCATAGCAGTGGGTTCATCCAGTATGATACACTCGGGCCGCATGGCAATAATGCCTGCAATGGCCACCCTCTGTTTTTGCCCACCGGATAACAGATGGGGTGCAAAGGATGAATATTCGGACATATTTACAATCCTTAGGGCTTCGTCCACCCTTTCCCTGATTACCTCGGGCGGCATGCCTAGGTTTTCCGGGCCAAAGGCCACATCCTCCTCCACGACGGTTGCCACCAACTGGTTGTCCGGGTTTTGAAATACCATACCGGCTGTCTGCCGTATCTCCCAAGTCAGGTTTGGGTCCCGCGTATCCATCCCCTTAATTATGACGGTTCCACCCGTAGGCCTTAAAAGCGCGTTAAGATGCTTGGCCAGTGTCGACTTGCCCGAGCCGTTATGGCCGATAATGACTACGAATTCCCCTTTGTTTATGGATAAGTTGACATTGTCTAAAGCAGCAACCTCTTCCTCGGTGTCATATTTATACACCAGACCGGAGGCCTTTATAATTTCGTTCATACTCATATCTATCTCCCATAATAGGTCATAAAAGCCCAGACATACACAAAACAAAGTGTTTTTTGATAAAAATATGGATTAAGTAGAGTTGGCTTGACGTAGCAAAACTCAATCTTTACTTAATCCCTTTGTGGACAAACATAAAATTATGCATTATACAAGTTCCACTATCACAACTTCTGCTGCATCGCCTCGTCTTGGACCAAGCTTGAGTATCCTGGTATATCCTCCGTTTCTGTCTTTATATTTTGGAGCGATATCCCTAAACAGTTTTTCAACGACGGGATGTTTAACATCCTTGGTCCTTTCTATATACTCGCTCTTGCTTTCGCCCTTTTCTTTAAGTTCTTTAACGTCATACAAAAAGGACATGATCTTCCGCCTTGCATGGAGCTTGGACGGACTGTCATTGACGACTTCTATGGTAACGGTCTGACCTTTTTCGTTGTTTACTTCTTTTTTAACATTTTCTACATTGTCGCATTCCTTTTTGGCTATTGTAATGAGCTTTTCTGCAATGCTCCTTACTTCCTTAGCCCTGGCCTCGGTGGTTTGTACCTTACCATTCCAAAAAAGTGAGGTTACAAGGTTTCTTAGTATCGCTTTTCTTTGATCGGTCGGTCGACCTAGCTTTCTATGTCCTGCCATTTGTATATCCCTCCTTTGTCATTCATCGCTTTTTCTTAAGCTTAATCCCAATGCCGCTAATTTTTGGTTTACTTCTTCCAAGGACTTACGACCCAAGTTTCGTACCTTCATCATATCTTCTTCTGTCTTTTGAATGAGTTCTTCAACGGTATTTATACCTGCTCTCTTCAAGCAATTATACGAACGTACCGAGAGATCCAGTTCCTCTACTGTCATCTCCAGTACCTTTTCCTTCTTGTCTTCTTCTTTTTCCACCATTATCTCAACATCGTTGACATGTTCAGTCAAATCGATAAAAAGCATCAAATGTTCGTTTAAAATCTTGGCTCCTAAACTTGTTGCTTCATCGGGTTTTATGCTGCCATTGGTCCAAACTTCCAATGTCAGCTTGTCGTAATCGGTGATCTGACCTACCCTTGTATTTTCAATATAGTAATTAACACGCCTAATAGGAGTGAAAATTGAGTCCACCGGAATTATCCCTATGGGCTGGCCGGGTTTTTTATTCCTTTCAGCGGATACGTAGCCCCTTCCCTTTTCCGCAGTCATTTCCATGTATAGCTTGCCACCGCTGTCCAAGGTAGCAATTACCAGATCTGGGTTTAATATTTCCACATCACTGTCGGCTATAATATCGGCGGCGGTAACCGTCTTTTCTCCTTCAGCATCTATTACCAACGTCTTGGGCTCATCGCTGTGGAGTTTCATGGATAATTCCTTTAAATTGAGGATTATATCGGGCACATCTTCCACCACTCCCGGTATGATGGAAAACTCGTGGAGCACACCGTCGATTTTTACCGTGGTAATTGCTGCACCCGGTAGGGACGAAAGCAATATCCTCCTTAAGGAATTGCCCAGTGTGATCCCGTATCCCCTTTCCAAAGGTTCCACGACAAACTTACCGTATTTATTATCCTCACTTAACTCAACACACTCAATTTTAGGCTTTTCGATTTCTATCACTATATTAAACCCTCCTTATTACCATTTATTATCCCAATACACTATTTTTCCGAGGGCAATTTTTCTATATGAATGATTTAAATTACTTGGAATACAATTCAACTATTAAGTGTTCTTCTATCGGTATGTCTATATCTTCTCTTTCTGGCAATGAAAGTATCCTGCCTTCAAAACTCTCGGCATTCAACTCCATCCACTTGGGCACCGTCTTTGAGGATTGCTCAATATTTTCCTTAAACCTCTCTATTGACCTGCTTTTTTCCTTTAGGGCTATCACATTACCCACGTTTACCAAAAATGAGGGTATGTTCACCTTTCTTCCGTCCACCGTTATATGGCCGTGTCGTACCATCTGTCTCGCTTCTGATCTTGAATTTGCAAAGCCCAAGCGATACACGACATTATCCAATCTTCTCTCCAGCAGCTGCAATAAGTTTTCACCGGTAACACCCTTCATTCTTTCTGCCATTTCAAAATATTTCTCAAACTGCTTTTCCAAAATACCGTAAATTCGTCTGGCTTTCTGCTTTTCCCTTAGCTGCAATCCGTATTCGGAAACCTTTCGCCTGCTATGGGTATGTTGTCCCGGTGGGTTGGCTCTCCTGGTTATTGCACACTTATCAGTGTAGCATCTATCACCTTTTAGATAAAGTTTTAAACCTTCTCTTCTGCACAGTCTACATGCTGGACCTGTATATCTTGCCATCTCTACTGCACCTCCATATCCACAATCAGTTTATACTCTTCTACGCTTTGGCGGTCTGCAACCGTTATGGGGAATGGGCGTTACATCCTTAATAAGGCTTACTTCCAATCCCGCTGCCTGCAGCGACCTTATGGCAGCTTCCCTACCCGCACCCGGGCCCTTAACATAAACTTCCACGGTCTTTAATCCGTGTTCCATGGCTGCCTTGGCAGCCGCTTCTGCAGCCATTTGCGCTGCATAGGGCGTACTCTTTCTTGAACCCTTAAACCCAAGAGCCCCGGAACTTGCCCATGACAGAGCGTTGCCGTTCACATCTGTAATGGTAACGATTGTATTGTTAAAAGTCGAGCGGATATGAGCTGCTCCCCGTTCAATATTTTTCTTTTCTTTACGTTTTCTTGATCTCCTAGCTGTTGGCTTAGCCATCTAATTCCCTCCTTAAACCCTATTTCTTCCTTTTTGCCCCTACTGTCTTTCTGGGGCCCTTTCTGGTCCTGGCGTTTTGTTTGGTACTTTGACCCCTTACAGGCAAGCCTCTTCTATGACGTATGCCGCGATAGCAGCTGATTTCCATCAACCTTTTAATGTTTAACGATACTTCACTGCGAAGATCGCCTTCCACCTTAACGTTTTTGTCGATATATTCCCTTAGCTTGCTTACTTCAGACTCGGTTAAATCCTTGACCCTAATATCGGGGTTTATCCCGGTTTCCTTCAATATCTTCCTTGAAGTGGACTGGCCTATACCGTATATATACGTTAAACCGATTTCCACCCTTTTATCCCTTGGTAAATCTATACCAGCTATCCTAGCCATTAAGTGTTTACACCTCCATCCAGGTATTAAATATTTATATTAATTATTAACACAAGACTGGATATATATTCCTTTAACCTTGTTTTTGCTTGTGTCTTGGGTTTTCACAGATTACCATAATCTTACCCTTACGGCGAATGACCTTGCACTTTTCACATATAGGCTTAACGGAAGATCGTACTTTCATTCTTATCCCTCCTCAATCACTTTCCTCGCCATACAATCCTGCCACGGGTTAAATCATAAGGAGACAATTCCAAAGTTACCTTATCGCCGGGTAATATCCTTATGAAATTCATCCTTAACTTTCCTGATATATGGGCCAGTATCTTATGGCCGTTTTCCAGCTCTACCTGAAACATCGCATTTGGCAATGCCTCCACAACAGTACCCTCGACTTCTATAACATCTTGTTTGGACAAAACACTAACCCTCCTCACCAACCTGGATATTTTGTTTTTCTAAACAATCATCTATTAATCTTTTTAATGTCGAATTGCCAAATTGTTTATTGGATTTTATTTCTTTTTCGAGGCCTTCAATACACACAGGTAGTATATCTAGGTGCTTTATTTTCTTTTTCTTTGGTTTTTCCAGCCTCCGCAATTCGCCATCACAAATCAAGACAAATTGGTCATCAATAATTTTTACTACCAAAAAGTATCTGCCCTTATCCCTGCCCGCTCTTGACCTCACCAATTGACCTGTTTTTATTTCCATACAATCACCTACTCCTCTGTAGTAAGTATTTCGGGTTCATGGTCGGTAATGGCAATGGTATGTTCATAATGGGCAGACAATTGATTATCCAGGGTGACTACCGTCCAGTTATCGTTTAATGTCCTTACTTCATATGTTCCGGCATTTACCATAGGTTCAATAGCCAATGTCATCCCAGGCTGTAACCTCGGCCCTCTTCCGGGCTTACCGAAGTTGGGTATCTGAGGATCTTCGTGCATATCTTGGCCTATTCCATGACCGACATAATCCCGTACCACCGAGTAACCCCTCTCCTCAACATAAGTCTGGATGGCATGGGATATATCCGATAAACGGTTCCCCTTCCTGGCATGTTTGATGCCTTCATAAAAGCATTCCCTCGTTACTTTAATCAAATCCTTTGCCTTTGCTGAAATACTGCCCACACCGAAGGTTTTGGCCGCATCGGCATGATACCCGCTAACAACCGCACCGATATCAATGCTTATAATGTCCCCCTCTTTAAGCTGTATCGGACCGGGTATACCATGAACGACCTCTTCGTTTACGGAGGTGCAAATACTGGCCGGAAAACCGTTATATCCCTTGAAGGCAGGTATTGCCCCTTGGGACGTTATAAAGTCATGGGCTATGTCGTCAAGTTCCTTTGTAGTTATCCCGGGCCTTATATGCTCCTCCAAGAGCCTGTGGGTAAGGGCGACAATCCTTCCGGCCCGCCTCATGTATTCCAGCTCTTTGTCGGATTTTATTATAATCATCAAGCTTCGCTCCTTAAGCTACGCTCTCGAGTATCTTGGCTATTTCGGCAAATACTTTGTCAACACCGACCAAGCCGGTAACAGTAGCTAGCATGCCCTTTTCCTTATAATATTCTATCAAAGGTGCCGTCTCTTTTTTATATACTTCTAAACGACTTTTTATTACATCAACCTTGTCGTCTTCCCGTTGAAATAAGTCGCAATGGCATTCATCGCATACGCCTTCCTCCTTGGGAGGCACGTCATGGACATGGTAAGTGGCACCGCAATCCTTGCAAAATCTTCTGCCCACCAATTTTTCAATGATTGTTTCATCCGAAGCGGTAATATTGATAACCTTGTCTATCTGTATTAATCCGCTCAAAGCTTCGGCCTGTTTTATGGTTCTCGGAAAACCATCCAGTAAAAATCCCTTCTCACAATCCTTTTCCTTAAGCCTTTCCATAACAATGGAAATTACCAGCTCATCGGGAACCAACTGTCCCTTGTTTATATATTCCTTTGCTTCCAAGCCCAATTCTGTTTCATCTGCTATGGCCTTTCTCAATATATCTCCGGTTGATATATGAGGAATGCCGTATTTAGATGAGATCAACCGGGCCTGAGTACCCTTTCCCACCCCTGGAGGGCCTAATAATATAATCTTCATGTCCTACCTTCCTTCCAAAATATAATAGTCAATATAATATTAGTTATACTATATAACCGTTATTTCAAGAATCCTTTGTAATGTCTCATAATCATATGGGACTCGAGCTGTTGCACGGTTTCTAGGACAACGCCTACCGTAATCAATATGGCAGTACCTCCGAAATACAGTTGCATACCCATACCGGAAGTAGCCAGTATCGGCAGCACGGCAATGGCCGCCAGGAATAGAGCCCCTGCCAAGGTTAGCCTGTTGGATATCCGCATAAGATAGTCAGCAGTGGGTTTCCCCGGTCTGATACCGGGTATAAAACCCCCGTATTGTTTCATATTATTGGAGATATCAACAGGGTTGAAGGATATCTGTGTATAAAAATAGGTGAAGAATATTATTAATATTGCGTAAAGTACACCATATAGCGGCTTATCCGAACCAAAGTAGCGCATAAACCAAATAGTGAAGCTACTTTCCGGGAAGAACTGGGATATGGTTTGCGGAAAAGCCAGTATGGATACCGCGAATATAATTGGGAGTACACCGGATTGGTTTACCTTAAGGGGAATATGGGTGCTCTGTCCGCCATACATCTTCCTGCCCACTACTCTCTTTGCATATTGTACCGGTATTCGTCTCTGCCCCCTATCAACGTACACAACAAATGCAATAGCAGCGATCATTATTACTATAATTAGAGGTACATTCCAAGCAGACATTGCTCCTACCCTTACACGCTCATACAATGAAAGAACAGCCACAGGACCTCTGGCAACTATACCGGCAAAAATCAACAATGAAATGCCATTGCCAATGCCCTTTTCGGTAACTTGTTCTCCCAACCACATTAAAAATGCTGTACCTGCTGCCAAAGTAAGTGCTATTACAAAGTAAGAAAAGAAACTTTTATCGATAACCGCCCCCCTCAGACCGTAGGTTATTCCAAGGGCTTGTACAAAAGCCAATATAACGGTGAAATATCGGGTGTATTGGGCTATCTTCTTTCTTCCTTCTTCGCCTTCTTTGGCCAATTGTTCCAGTCTGGGAATTGCCACCGTAAGAAGGTTCATTATAATGGATGCATTAATATGTGGTGTTATGCTCATGGCGAAAATGGTGAAATTCCCGAAGGCGCCGCCGGATATTATATCAAAAAAAGCCAGTAAACCGCCTTCTTCAACCATCTGCTGAATATATGACACATCTATACCGGGTACCGGTATGAAGGATCCTACCCTGAATACCACCAGCATCATCACGGTATATAATATCTTCTTCCTTAGGTCAGCAATTTTCCACGCATTTATAAGGGTAGAAAACATCTATATCACCTCTGCCTTTCCCCCAATAGCTTCTATCTTCTGCTTTGCTGATTCGCTGAACTTGTGGGCCTTTACCGTTAACTTTTTGCTGATTTCGCCGTTGCCAAGAATTTTTACGCCGTCCAATATCTTTTTCACCAAGCCCTTTTCCTTCAAAAGCTCGGGGGTTACCACGGTACCTTCTTCAAATACGTCCAATGCACCTACGTTTATTTCGGCGTATTCCTTGGAAAAGATATTGGTAAAACCACGTTTAGGCAGTCGCCTGATCAAAGGCATCTGTCCGCCTTCAAAACCCAGCCTTACACCGCCCCCGCTTCTGGCCTTTTGTCCCTTGTTTCCTCTGCCGGCGGTGGTTCCGCTACCGCTGCCCTGGCCACGGCCTACACGTTTTGCTTTCTTCACAGAACCTTTCGGTGGGGTTAATTCATGTAATTTCACCAAGCACACCTCCCTCTCTTATATTTCTTCTACCTCAACCAAATGGCTTACTTTATTAATCATGCCCCTGATCTGCGGGGTGTCTTCTTTTTCAACTACACTGTTAAGCTTTCTTAATCCTAAAGCCCTTACGGTATCTACCTGTTTTTTTGAACATCCTATGGTACTATGTTTCAATGTTATCCTCAGCTTAGACAATGCCCATACCTCCTTAACCTAACACTTCTTCAACGGACTTGCCCCTCAACCGTGCCACTTCCTCTGCAGTCTTCAGTTTCTTCAGGCCATCTATCGTTGCATTTACTACATTGGTAGGATTGTTAGAACCTAAGGACTTAGTCCTTATATCCCGCACGCCTGCCAGTTCTAACACCGCCCTGGCCGGCCCGCCGGCAATAACTCCTGTACCCTCTTTGGCCGGCTTGAGTAACACGCATCCGGCTCCGAAGCTACCGATGATTTCATGGGGTATAGTGGTTCCCACCAATGGTACCTTTATCATATTCTTTTTTGCATTTTCTATGCCTTTTCTTATGGCATCGGGTATTTCTGCTGCCTTTCCGGCGCCGCAGCCCACATGGCCGTTTTCATCACCCACAACCACCAATGCACTGAATCTGAAGTTTCTGCCACCCTTTACAACCTTTGCAACACGCCTGATACTGACCACTCTTTCCTTAATGTCAAGTACGGTTGCATCTATACGCTCCATTTGTTTCCCTCCTTTTGCTAAAAGTCTAATCCTGCCTCTCGTGCTCCGTTGGCTACCTCTTGAACCCTACCGTGATAAATATATCCTCCCCGGTCAAAAACCACGGTCTTAATTCCGTTCTCCAGCGCTCTCTCTGCCGCTAATTTGCCTACCAGCCTTGCCGCAGCCTTGTTCCCGCAATGGCCTACCTTTTCTTTTATAGCAGGTTCTAAACTTGAGGCAGCTACCAGGGTTTTTCCTTCTATATCGTCAATTATCTGGACGTATATATTGTTAAGACTTCTAAAAACATTAAGCCTCGGTCTTTGGGATGTACCCATTATTTTCTTTCTAACCCTTTTATGGCGTATTTTCCTCATCTTGTTTTTGTCTTCCTTTTTTAACACTGCCTGTTCACTCCTTCCTACTACTTAGCTGTCTTGCCCTCTTTACGTCGTATTACCTCGTCACTGTACTTAATGCCCTTGCCCTTATACGGCTCCGGCGGCCTTACTGCTCTTATGTTGGCGGCAACCGCTCCCACCTTTTGCTTGTCAATGCCCTTAACTATTATTTTATTGGGGGCGGGCACCTCAAATTCTATTCCGTCTTCTTCTTCCATTTCCACCGGATGGGAATATCCCATGTTCAAAACCAGCTTTTTCCCCTGTTTTTGAGCTCTATATCCGACACCGTTTATTTCCAAAGTCTTTTGATATCCTTCTGTAACGCCAATTATCATGTTGTCAATAAGCGACCTTGTCAAACCATGCAATGACTTGTGGTATCTATTATCAGAAGGACGTTGAACGAGAATTTGCTTGTCTTCAATCTTTATCTGCATATCTTTATGAATTTGTTGTGACAATTGACCCTTGGGCCCCTTCACAACTATATTGTCACCTTCTATCTTCACTTCAACTTTATCCCGAATCTCTATTGGCATGTTACCTATCCTGGACACATTAACACCTCCTGCTCATAGTACTACCAGATGTAGCAGAGTACCTCTCCACCTACGCCTAATCGCCTTGCCTTTTTGTCGGTCATAATTCCCTTAGAAGTCGATAAAATAGCTATACCCAGCCCTCCAAGGACCTTGGGTATTTCGTCCTTCTTTGCGTAAACCCTAAGACCGGGCTTGCTTATTCTCTTTAAGCCTGAAATAACTCTTTCGTTGTTTTTACCGTACTTAAGTGTTAACTTAATAATTCCCTGTTTATCATCCGGTATTACTTCATAAGCCTTTATATATCCTTCTTCATGTAATATAGCGGCTACTTCTTTTTTTATATTTGAAGCAGGCACTTCAACTACCTCATGCTTAACGGTTAGCGCATTTCTAATCCTTGTAAGCATATCGGCAATAGGATCAGTCATAACCATCTGTTTCTACCTCCTTCCATACTCACGAGCACTACCAGCTGGCTTTTTTTACACCGGGTATCTGTCCTTTATAGGCTAGTTCCCTAAAACATATACGACAAATACCGAATTTACGCAAATATGCACGCGGCCTGCCGCACAACTTACATCTATTATAGAACCTGCTTGAAAATTTCGGTCTTCTCTTTTGCTTATTTATTAAGGCCTTTTTTGCCACCTTTTTCCCTCCTTATAAATTACTGATTAAAAGGCATGCCCATCAAAGCTAACAATTCCTTCGCCTCTTCATCGGTTTTAGCGGTTGTGATGAAGGCTATATCCATTCCCCTTACCTTATCGATATGGTCGTAGTTAATTTCGGGAAAAATCAATTGTTCCTTTATTCCCAGGTTATAGTTTCCCCTTCCGTCAAAGGATTTGGGAGAAACGCCCCTAAAGTCACGAACCCTAGGCAATGCAACGTTTATCAGCTTATCTGCAAATTCGTACATCCTATCATTTCGCAGGGTGACTTTTACGCCAATGGACATCCCTTCTCTTACCTTAAAGGCTGCTACCGACTTCTTTGCCTTGGTGACTATCGGTTTTTGACCGGAAATAAGTGTTAAATCATTAACAGCTGCTTCCAGTGCTTTAGGATTGTCCTTGGCTTCGCCGACGCCCATGTTGATTACAATTTTTTCAAGTCTGGGCACTTGAAAAACGTTCTTGTATCCGAATTTCTCCATAAGTGCAGGTACTATTTCCTTTTTGTATTTGTCTTTTAACCTGGCCATCAACATCTACCTCCTTACAGTAAAGCTTCTCAATCTAAAGTCTCCCCGCATTTTTGACAAACCCTGGTCTTGGTGTTATCCTCCAGTATCTTAACCTTTTTTCTGGTAGCTTTACCGCATTTATTGCATACTAACATTACCTTTGAGCTGTAAATCGGTCCTTCCTTATGAATAATACCGCCCTGTTGGTTGGCACCTCTGGGTTTTTGATGTATCGTCTGTATATTAACGCCTTCTACTATTACCTTTCCTTCTTTGGGCAATACTTGAAGGACCTTGCCCTTTTTTGATTTATCCTTACCTGAAATAACAACAACGGTATCCCCTTTTTTAACATGAACCTTGTTTTTTGTCAATGCCATCATAGCCACCTCCTTTATAACACCTCAGGTGCTAAAGAAATAATACGCATAAAATCCTTTTCCCTTAATTCCCTGGTCACGGGCCCAAAAATACGGGTACCTCTGGGTTGTTTCTGATCGTTTATTATAACAGCCGCGTTTTCGTCAAACCTAATCAAGGACCCATCGCTCCTTTTTATTCCCTTACTGGTCCTTACGATAACCGCCTTAACGATGTCTCCCTTTTTAACAACACCGCCTGGCGTTGCACTTTTAACCGAAGCAACTATTATATCGCCGATATTGGCAAACTGTCTTCTGGACCCGCCCAATACCTTTATGCACATAATCTCTTTGGCTCCGGTATTATCTGCTACTTTGAGTCGTGATTGCTGCTGTATCATTGTTTACCCTCCTTCCGGCATGGTGCTGCTATTCAGCTTTCTTGATTATTTCCACTACTCTCCATCTTTTATCCCTACTCAGCGGCCTTGTTTCCATTATCTTTACCGTATCGCCCACCCGGCAAGCATTTTGTTCATCATGGGCTTTAAACTTTGTCGTTCTTTTGATGAACTTTTTATATAATTTATGCTTAACCAGGGTTTCTATGGCTACAACAACGGTTTTATCCATTTTATCGCTTACAACGGTACCTACTCTCACCTTGCGGTTTCCTCTTTCCGCCATCCGTTCCTGCCTCCTTCCATGCTTATCGCTAAATTTCATCAACAAATGGATGTTTTAGTCTACAGGGCATTTATAGATAATTTTTGAAATTTAAACCTTTCATCCCGGCCTGCAGCTTCAGGTCTTCAAATCAGACCTGTTGAAACCGTCTTCATTTTCAGGCCTTAACCTTTAGTTTGGGTTTCTAATTGGCCGCCTCGGCAGACTTAAGCTCCCTTTCCCGCATAATGGTCTTTACCCGGGCAATTGATTTTTTTACTTGCCTAATCCTTGAAGGATTCTCCAGTTGCCCGGTGGCTAATTGAAACCTTAGATTAAACAGTTCACCTTTAAGCTCCTTCAGCTTTTCTTCCAATTCCAAGCTGGACAGTTCTCTGATCTCTCTAGCTTTCATTGACTTCACCACCCATTCCATCCACCTGCTCCCTTGAAACAAATTTACATTTCAACGGCAGCTTGTGGGATGCAAGCCTTAATGCTTCTCTGGCGACTTCTTCCGATACGCCGGCAATTTCAAACATAATTCTACCGGGTTTTACCACAGCCACCCAGTATTCCGGTGAACCCTTGCCGCTACCCATACGGGTTTCAGCAGGTTTTTTAGTCACCGGTTTATCGGGGAATATCTTAATCCATACCTTGCCTCCCCTTCTAATATATCTGGTCATCGCCACACGGGCTGATTCTATTTGATTACTGGTCACCCAGGCAGGTTCCACCGCCTGAAGGCCGTATTCGCCGTAAGTTAGTGTATTACCCCTGGAAGCTACACCCTTCATTCGACCCCGGTGTACTCTACGTCGTTTTGTCCTTTTTGGCATTAACATACCTATTTTCCTCCTTCCGCAACTACTTTGCCTTTAGCCTTTGGAAGAACCTCCCCTTTATATATCCAAACCTTGACACCTATTCTTCCGTAAGTGGTATGGGCTTCTGCAAAGCCATAATCTATGTCGGCTCTAAGTGTTTGCAGTGGGATGGTACCTTCGTGATAGCCTTCCGACCTGGCCATTTCCGCTCCGCCTAATCTGCCTGAACATAAAGTCTTTATACCTTTGGCGCCTGCTTTCATGGCCCTGCCCATTGCCTGTTTCATTGCACGTCTATAGGATATACGCTTCTCCAGTTGGGCTGCTATATTCTCCGCCACTAATTGGGCATCGATTTCAGGTACCTTTACTTCTACAATGTTTATTAGTATGTTCTTATCGCTCAACTTTTCGAGATCCTTCTTCAGACTGTCTACTCCCGCACCGCCTTTACCGATCACAATGCCCGGTTTTGCGGTATATATATTAATCTTGACCTTATTTGCCGCCCTTTCTATCTCAATCCTGGAAATACCTGCATCATATAACCTTTTCTTAATATATTTCCTAAGCTTAACGTCTTCCAATAATGTGTCGGCGAAATCCTTGTCACTGACAAACCACTTAGCGTCCCAGTCCTTAATCACGCCAACACGCAATCCATGGGGATGAACCTTTTGTCCCACTAATATCCCTCCTCATCATTTTACCTTGTCAAGAATCACAGTTATGTGACTGGTCCTCTTTCTTATAATGGTTGCCCTGCCCATGGCTCTGGGCCTATATCTTTTTAAAGTCGGGCCCTGATTGGCATAGATTTCAGATATATATAATTCTTCCGGATCCATATCCAGGTTGTTTTGTGCATTGGCTACGGCGGAATTTATCAATTTTTCCAAAATTTCAGATGCCGCCTTTGGAGTATGCCTTATTATGGCCAAGGCTTCACTTACCTTTTTGCCCCTAATTAAATCTATAACAATCTTAACCTTTCGGGGTGAAATCCTGACGTAACGGGCAATAGCCCTTGGTCGTTTGTCCTTCTGCTCTTTTCTTTTAAGCGCCTTTTCCCTTTGTCTTGTAGCCACTGTTCTTTCCTCCTTCCCAACTACTTGAGTGCCGTGGAACGTTCGGTATGGGAACCGTGTCCCCTAAAAGTCCTGGTAGGTGCGAATTCACCGAGCTTATGCCCCACCATATCTTCAGTTATATAAACGGGTACATGCTTTCGTCCGTCATGTACTGCCAGTGTATGACCTACCATTTCAGGAAATATCGTCGATCGCCTGGACCATGTCTTTATTACCTTTTTTTGTCCTGTCTCGTTCATTTTCTCGATCTTTTTCATCAAACTGGGATCAACATAGGGTCCTTTTTTTACCGATCTACTCATATAAGACAGCCTCCCTTCGCCTTTGTTATCAAAAATTTCAGCAGCATTGGATTATTTCTCGTGCCTGCTCTTGATAATGTATTTATCGGATACCTTATTCTTCTTCCTGGTCTTATATCCCAATGTAGGCTGACCCCAAGGTGTAAGAGGACTTTTTCTACCTATGGGCGCTTTGCCTTCACCACCGCCATGGGGATGATCAATTGGATTCATCGCCGAACCCCTTACCGACGGTCTTATACCCATATGACGCTTTCTTCCGGCCTTGCCCACGGTAACTATTTCGTTTTCTATATTGCCCACCTGACCGATGGTGGCCCTACATTCCAGCCTAACCAGTCTTACTTCACCGGACGGCAGCTTAATATGAGCATAATTACCTTCCTTTGCCATTAATTGTGCGGAACCGCCGGCGGCCCTTACCAGTTGTCCTCCTCTTCCGGCATACAACTCTATATTATGGATTTCAGTACCATCGGGTATGTTTTTCAAAGGCAATGCATTGCCGATTTTTATATCGGCAGAAGGTCCTGATTCCACTACATCGCCCACCTTCAATCCAAGTGGTGCTATAATATAGCGTTTTTCTCCGTCTGCATAGTTCAACAGTGCAATATTAGCAGATCGGTTGGGATCATATTCCAAAGCCGCTACCTTTGCCGGGATGCCATCCTTATCCCTCTTAAAATCTATTATCCTATATTTTCTCTTGTTTCCACCGCCTCTGTGGCGCACCGTTATTCTACCGTTTACGTTTCGTCCGCCGGACTTTTTAAGGGTGGTAACAAGGGATTTCTCCGGTTCTTTTTTTGTAAGCACGGAATAATCCGGAACAGTCATAAATCTTCTCGCCGGTGAAGTAGGTTTATATTTTTTAACTGCCATTTCCGTCCCTCCTTATGATTATTTCAGCAGCTACCCCTTTTCTACAGTCCCTCGAAGAACTCTATGGACTTGCTGCCCTCAGCCAACTTAACAATAGCCTTTTTACGCTCCGGCCTTCTTCCGACGTTGGCTCCCATACGCTTTAATTTTCCCTTTTGTCTCAATGTGTTAACCGATTCTACCTTTACACCGAACAGCTTTTCCACTGCGTTCTTTATCTCGGTTTTATTGGAATTTATATCTACGATAAAGGTATATTTTCTGTCTGCAATTTGGTCATAACTCTTTTCCGTTAAAACCGGCCGTATAATTACATCATGAGGATCCCGCATTATACGTACACCTCCTCTACCTTTTGAACGGCATCTTTGGTGATAATGAATTTCTCGCAGTTTACGATGTCATATACATTCAATGTATTGGTATATAACAGTTTTAGGCCGGGTATGTTTCCGGACGCCCTTTTAACCGTTTCATCCTTTTCGTCCAATACCACCAAGGCCTTGCCTGTCGCCTTAAGGTTTTCCAAAACCTTAACCATTTCCTTGGTTTTAGGCTGATCCAATTTTAGCTCATCCAATACGATAAGGTCATTATCCTGCACCTTTGAACTCAAGGCGCTTTTAAGAGCCAACCTTTTAATTTTTTTAGGTACGGTAAAACTGTAATCTCTCGGTTTGGGTGCAAAGATTATCCCGCCCTTTGTCCATAGGGGCGATCTTATGGAGCCGTGACGCGCTCTTCCGGTACCCTTTTGTCTCCAGGGTTTCCTACCCCCGCCTCGAACTTCGCTCCTTGTTTTGGCCGATTGGGTACCCTGCCGTTTATTGGCCAGCTGCATTTTAATAACCTGATGTACAGCCGCCTCATTGACCTCTATACCAAAGATATCATCCTTTAACTCAATATCTCCGACTTGCTTTCCTTCTATATTATAAACAGCTACCTTAGGCATAGCCATTCCTCCCTTCTGCCGTAAAATAACGTTACTTTGTGTTTTTTACCGTATCTTTTACTATTACTTTGCTTCCCTTTGGTCCCGGTATCCCGCCCTTAACCAGCAAGAGATTTTTTTCGGGATATACTTTGACCACTTCAAGATTTTGTACCACTACATTTTCTGCCCCCATATGTCCCGGCAGTTTTTTGCCCTTAAATACTTTTGAAGGATCGGACCCTGCACTCAATGCACCCGGCCCTCTATGGTATCTTGAACCACGGGACATAGGCCCTCTATGTTGATTCCATCTCTTAATTACACCCGCAAAGCCCTTACCCTTGGAAACTCCACGGACGTCTACCCTGTCTCCTACTTCGAATATGTCAACATTTATCTGCTGGCCTACTTCATAGTCATCGATGTTGTCAAACTTAAATTCATTTAAATATCGTTTATAACCTACCTTGGCTTTGTCGAAGTGACCCTTTAAAGGTTTGTTTACCAATTTTTCCCTTATATCTTCAAAGCCTAGCTGAACAGCGTTATAGCCATCCTTTTCAACTGTCTTCTTTTGCACGACAACACAAGGACCGGCCTGTATAACCGTAACGGGTATAACATCGCCCGTTTCCGTAAATACCTGGGTCATTCCAATCTTCTTACCGATTATTCCCTTTTTCATAGCTGCCACCTCCCTAACTTGTTTCAAAGCAACTGTTGGTTAACTTTATAAATCTACAGCTTTATTTCTATATCCACCCCGGCAGGTAAATCCAATCGCATTAAGGCGTCCACTGTTTTAGGGGTGGGAACCAGTATATCTATCAATCTCTTATGGGTTCTCATTTCAAATTGTTCCCTGGAATCCTTGTCTTTGTGGGGGGCCCTGAGTATGGTAATTATATTTTTCTCAGTAGGCAACGGTATCGGACCCGATACCTTGGCCCCTGTCCTTTTTGCGGTATCAACTATCTTTTCCGCCGACTGGTCCAACACGCTGTGGTCGTAGGCCTTAAGCTTTATCCTGATCTTTTGGCTTGACATTTAATTCCCTCCTTATCATCGCACGCAAATAGATCCCTCTTGCAGTACAAGAATCTAATTTTCTGTAACGTACGACATTGGTTTGCTGTACACTTGCCCGTGTGTGCCCTACTTTTTTTTAATTTTAAAATTAGTACAGCTTACCCGTCGCCCGATTATAAACGGACATTGTCAGCAAAAATTACCCGGCCGTGCCGGCAACCTTTTGCATCATCCCATGTCAAATATAACAACTATTTCATTTTATAATAAATTAAAAGCAAAATCAATAATTTATTACACGGTATAATTACAAGACAAAAGAAGTAAGGACTTGGTCCTACTTCTTAATGTCTTATAATTTCAATCCCTTCGGTATACATCTATTCAATTATCTTGGTTACGGCACCTGCGCCAACAGTTCTGCCGCCTTCCCTGATAGCAAACCTCAATCCTTCTTCTATTGCTATGGGGGTTATCAGCTTAATGGTCATGGTAATATTGTCTC
>DUOD01000059.1 GCA_012838995.1 Clostridiales bacterium | reverse complement strand
TGGCGGTACAATCCGCAACCGATACCAACACCGACTCCGACAGAGGAGAACTTCAGAAAGAGCTGGATCAGCTGTTGACTGAAATCACAAGGATTGCCGAAAACACCGAGTTCAACACCAAGGCACTGCTAAACGGCAACCTTACTAAAGCGCTGGAGGGTGAATTGACTAACTCTACCGGAGTTGAAAGCGTGATTCTTAAGTCAGGCGAAGTGGAAATAGATGAAACAGTATCGGTAGCCCAGACCATTAATTTTGAAGCTGAATCCACTACAAACGCGAATGACGGAGCATTCAAGAGCATTGCAGTAGAGGTTACAGCGGCTGGCACTACAGCAACTGCAACCTTTACAAAAGCTGATCTTGATGCCGGAATAGTAACCAAAGAAGTGACTGTAGGCGAACTTACCTTTGAAGTAACGGTTGACCAAGCTTTGGCTGCTCAGCAAGGTAATGGAGACGGATCTAAAGAAACTGCCGACACCCTAACCTGTGTAGATAAAAGCCTGACTTTCCATATCGGGGCCAACGCTAACCAAAATGTTAAACTCGGACTAAATGACATGTCGGCCGAAGGGCTGGGTGTAAACGGCGTGGATATCAGTACGCAAGAGGGCGCTAATGCAGCCATTACGACTATTCAAAGTGCTATTGATAAGGTATCGGGCGAAAGATCAAAACTTGGTGCATTCCAGAACAGGCTGGAACACACCATCAGCAACCTGGGTACATCCGCTGAGAACCTGCAGGCAGCAGAGAGCAGAATCCGAGACGTGGACATGGCGGAAGAGATGATGGAATTTACAAAACAGAACATTCTGCAGCAGGCAGCAACTGCTATGCTGGCCCAAGCCAACATGGCTCCCCAGACGGTACTACAGCTTCTCGGATAGTTATGCCGAGCTTTACAGAGGGTCGGAGGATTTTTCCTCTGGCCCTTTTTAGATAGTTTAAACACTTGGAATGATTTAAAGTTATTAACATTTTTATGTGGGGAAGGGTGTATAATATTGAAATTAACCATAGGGATGATAGTAAAAAATGAATCCCGGCATTTAAAGAAATGTCTTGAGGCGCTGCAGCCTGTTTTGGACGGTGTGGACTCAGAACTGATTATAGTGGATACAGGATCCACCGACAATACCGTAGAAATTGCCCGGCAGTTTACCGACAAAGTATATTTTCACGAATGGGAAGATGACTTTGCCCGGGCCAGGAACGTAACCATTGATAAGGCCAGGGGGCAGTGGTATTTTTACATAGACGCCGATGAGGTGCTGGAAAAAGCCGAAGATATCATAGAATTTTTTAATACGGATAAACACAATAGGTTTAACGCCTTGGCTGTAAAAATAAAAAATATTCACATAGAAGATAATGATCAAGCGGTTTCAGAGTTTTACAGCTTAAGGATTATCAGACTGGACGGTCAGACCAGGTTTAAAGGCAGGATTCATGAACAGATTCCCGTAAAAGGACCTGTTTTATTGTCAAAGGCCTGTTTAAATCACCGCGGATATTTAAACACCGACCAGCAATTAATGGAACGTAAATTCCAAAGGAATAGCGAGTTGTTGAAAAAAGCATTGGAAGATATGCCCGATGATTATAATATACTATATCACCTTGCCAAAATCTATAGGATGCACGAAGACTACAGCCAGGCCGGAGGTTATATAGAAAGGGCCTATAATATCGTTCGCTCGAAAAAAATACACCCCATGTATATTTATAATGGCCTAATCCGTCATTACATCCATCAAGGCCGGTTTTCCGACGCAGAGAGGGTTTGTCTGGAGGCGGTAAAAAATAAAAAAGCCGATACCACGGCATATATCGATACATATTACTATCTTGCATCCGCCCGGGCCTCCCAGGGGAAATATGAAAAAGCCGTCGACAGCTATAACCGGTATTTAAAGCTTTTGGATGCATATAACAAAAACGAGCTTCCGATGGATTTTTCCACCCAAGTTTATACCGCCAAAGTCCAAGACCATGTCCACTTACAGTTATCTTCTTTATACGACAAGCTGGGCAATGAAGACAAAGCAGTGGCTCAGGCCAATATTGTTTTAGATTTGCAAAAAAAGGATAAGGACTGGAAAGCCGCCTTGAAACAACTGGTACATTTATGGGTTAAGTACGGCAGGTATGACCAAATTACATCCTATTATGAAGAAATATTGGACATGCCGTCCCATTGGGATGATGATCGGGAAACATTGTTTACTTATCTTTTAGAGCGGGAAATGGGAAAAAGGCTGGCTGCAAGAAAAGAATTAATCTCAAGGTTTGCAGGCCTGCAAAGGGATACGGGCTATGCCCTGCTAAACCGGGTGAGGATGTGGCTGGACAATACCGGTCATCAAAAGGATACGGATGAGCTGGTATCTAAAATATACTTTTTGGATATGGGTAATAGGCAGAATTTCTATGGAGATATTTTGTATTTTTTAATGAGGCTAAACAAACCATTAACCAAAGTGTTAAAGGGAGTTAGGGAACACAAACTGGAGGGTTTTGTAAAATATATCCATTCCAGGCATAAGGATGCCGATGAAGTTATAATTGATTATATCTGCTCCAGAGGTACAAACCTCTCATTGGAAGAAACGCGTATTTGTAAAATTCTGGCTCTGCTGGTGCTGTTAAAGGACAGCATTGCCATGGACAGGTATAGGGATATATTAAAAAGGTACCTTGACTTCGGTACATCATATCTTGAAAAACTGTACAGCCCGGAAGTTATTAACGAACAAAACGCTGCCCTGGTAAAAACCGACGAAGACGCTTTTTTGCTTTATGCCTATCATGCCCAAAGGGTAATGGATGAAAACCCGGCTGAGTATGTGAGGTATTTAAGGAAGGCGTTAAAGGAGTATCCTTACATGAAAAAGGCGGTAGAGGTATTGGTGCAGGATATTCAAGACCGGCAAAGCGCGGCACAAAAAGAGCCATATGGCCAATTTGAGGAATACAAAAAAACGGTGAAGAGTAACATAAACATGTTGATAGAAGCCCAAAAATTTGAGGAAGCAAAAATGCTTATCGACGAATACCTGAAAATTTTGCCGGATGACGGGGACATTTATTCCTCCAAAGGGATTATAGCCATGATGGAAGGTGACCTGGCCCTGGCTGAGGAAATCTTTCTGGAAGGGTTGTCGGTGGATGAGAACAATTTTGACTTAAATTTCAACCTGGCCTATCTGTACCGGTCTCAACAGGATAACCAAAAGGCAGCGGTATACTACAAAAAGGCCCTGGAAAACGCTGAGGACGAACAAAGCAAAAAAGAGCTTAAAGAGTTGTTGGGATTGGTGGAAGACACCGATAAAACCATTGTTGAAAAAACCGCAAACAAAGATTTCAAAAGCAGGAAGTTACATTTAGGTTGCGGTAGAAATATTCTAAAGGGCTGGATCAACCTGGATATAATACATTTACCGGGGGTGGATGTGGTAGCTGATTTGGATAACTGCAAAAACGTTCGGCTGCCCTTTGATGATAACAGCATAGAGGAGTTTTACGCCAGCCATCTAATAGAGCATATAAACAATCCCCTTCCGATGATGGAGGAATTGCATAGGATAGCCAAGCCCAACGCAATAGCGGTTTTTAAGTGTCCCTACGGCTCATCCGACGATGCCGTTGAGGATCCCACCCATGTCAGGCAGTATTTTTTAACTTCCTTCGGTTATTTTTCCCAGCCTTTTTACTGGAGGGCAGACTATGGTTATCGGGGGGATTGGTTAACGGAAAAGATTACTTTAGTGGTGGACAAGGACAGGTATTCGGGTAAAACCCCCCAGGAAATATTAGAAGAGGTCAACCGATATAGAAACGTGGTTAAAGAGATGATTGTACAGCTAAAAGCCATAAAGCCCATAAGGGAGCCTAAAAAGGAGCTGCAAACACTTCCTAAAATAGAGATATGCCTGATGTAGACTTATTAAAAGTACGGTATAAAGAAACGGGGTAGTATTTAAAGATTTATACAGTGATTGCATATGGGGCCGGCTGTATAATGTTACGAAAATTTTATTTATTAAAAGCGGCGAAATTTTATTTGACAAAGGCTGTAGTATCGACAAAAAGTGCCGCAATACCGGCATCAGAATGGAATTAATTTCCCGAATATATTTCTTAAAGGCGGTTATAATAGTAGCGACGGGTACGTAACGGTTGAGCCCAGACTTATGCATGCTTCCACGGAGGTATGTATGGGTCGGCCGAAGATTGTATACAGGTCGAAGGGCTTGTATACAGTCGGAGGGAAGATCCTATATGGTTGGGAAAAGCTTTATTATAGTCGTACCTTTTATAAGCCTATGATTATAATAGGGTTCCAACCTATCATATAGGGTCGAGCTAAGATTATGCAGGGTGCCAAAGGCTCCTTTGCATTCGGTTATATGCAGCCGAGAGGTTGCGTATAGCCGTGCAGGTATCCTGCATGGTCGAACAAACCACTATCATGGGTAGTGAACTGTTCGGTCATGGTCGGAAGATCATGGCCGGATACTAAGGTATCCATGGTGGTGCAAGGTAGATCGTTACGTGCTCGTTTATTTTTTTGCCCGTCTTTTGTTCTTTTTCTTTCAAAATATCCCAGGCCCATGGTATAATAGTCCATATAAATGGGTACGCATACTTACTGCGAATAGTACGGAGCCACAGTGGTTAAAAGCCGTGAAAAATAAATACAAGGAGGAATTGAAAATGGACACCATTATTATAACCGATTCATGTTGTGACTTGCCCCTTAGCTACCTGCAAGAACGGAATGTGCCGGTGATATACTATCCCTTCTTTATCGACGATAAGGAATGTTACGATGATTTATGGCAAAGCAGGACATGCGAGGAATTTTTCGGCCTTATGAGGGCGGGAAAGGTATCCAGGACCTCTCAGGTAAATCCCAATGTATACTATGAAATGTTCGAAAAGTACGTAAAGGAAGGTAAAGCCATTATCTTCTTAAGCTTTTCCTCTGCCCTGACGGCCAGTTTCAACAATGCCCTCCAGGCAAGGGATATGTTGCTGGAGAAATACCCCGATGCAGATATTACCATCATAGATACCCTAAGCGCTTCCCTTGGAGAGGGTCTTCTGGTTTATTACGCTGTGGAGATGCTGCATAACGGCGCTTCAAAGGAAGAAATAATAGACTGGGTTGAGACCAACAAGTACAGGCTCCATCACTGGTTTACGGTGGAGAGCCTGGAATACTTAAGACGAGGGGGCAGGGTATCGGGGGCCAAGGCCTTTATAGGTAATGTGCTGGACATAAAACCCCTCCTGCATTTCGATAACAAGGGGGCCATCGTGCCGGTATTCAAGGCCAGGGGCAGGAAAAGAGCTGTCCGTGCCCTGGTGGATAAGCTGGAGGAGTATATCGTAAACCCCGAGGAACAGCTTGTTACCATCAACCACGGTGACTGTTTGGACGAGGCTAAATATGTTGAACAGCTCATACGGGAAAGGGTAAAGGTAAAGGATATATTGATAAACCCCGTGGGACCGGTAATAGGTTCCCATTCGGGTCCCGGCACACTGTCGGTGTTCTTCCTGGCGGAAAAACGGCTGTTGTAATAGTTTATGGGGGCAACGGGCCCCGGAGCATGGGTCTCCGGGGCCGTTTTATGTCATGGCAGCCCATCGCGGATGACAGAAATTTTTCATTGGGCTAAAGGATTGCCACTTTATTGCCGATATAATGAATACAGGTGGGATGAAGGAGGAGCAATAAATGAGGATCGAAAGTATTTCTTCAAACACTCCCGTAAGGCCGATACAAACCCATTTCAGGAGCGAGAGCATAACAAAAAGGCCCGGGGACGGCATAAATAAAGGAATGGTGGAAGATCCACAAACCGGACAAACCTATGCTGACCTTCTGACGGAAAAAGGGAAAGAGTTATTGGCACGGGCTTTAGACAATGCTAATCATATGATAATTGAAAATAACAGACGGTTTGATTTTTCCGTTCATGAAGAGACCCAGACAATTATGGTAAAGGTTATTGATACTGAAACCGATGAAGTAATCCGGGAAATCCCGCCGGAGAAGATTTTGGACTCGGTGGCAAAGCTGTGGGAACTGGCGGGCATTATCGTGGATAAGAAGGTATAGGTGGTGGAAGGAATGAGTATAAATTCTATTTATCCGACCGGTACTACCATCCGGTTTAGCGGTATGGCCAGCGGACTGGATACCGAGTCCATAATAAAGGACTTAATGAGAATTGAACAGATGAAGGTGGACAAGCTCAAGCAGAACAGACAGCTAATAGAATGGCAAAGGGATGCCTACAGGGAAATCATCAAGCTGCTTAGGGGCTTGAAGGACCAATTCTTCGATGTATTAAACCCTGACCACTATATGCTGTCAGCCAGTGGTTATAAGACCTTTTCGGTAACCTCCAGTCATGACCAATACATAACCGCAACGGCCAATGCCGATGCCTTGGTCGGGACATACGTAATCGACAGTATAGACAGCTTGGCCCGGGAGGCCAGGATGGAAGGCGCGGATAATATAACTTCCCTTCGACTTATCGCTACTGCCCATGACGGACAGTACATGCTGGAGGGACAGCAGCTCACCTTAACGGTGGACGGCGTAAAAAAGACCATTACCTTTGCCAAAAACTATGACAGCCTGGAGGGAAACGATGGCCTGGTGGCCGATTTCCAACGGCTAATAGACGATGCCTTTGGTGAGGGCAAGGTAAACCTTTCGCTGACAGACCAGACCATAATCTTGAATGCACCCACCAGTACCGTTACAATAGCACCCCTGGATGATCAGGATATATCCCAGGTGTTGGACATAGCCCCCGACAGCTCCTCATCCAATAGACTGTCCTTGAGTACAAAACTGGGGGATATGAAGCTGACCACGCCCTTGGTCTTTGAGGAAGGGGAAATAAAATTTACCATAAACGGACGGGAGTTTAGCTTCAGTACCGACGACACCCTGCGGGATGTGATAAATCAGATTAACGCCGACCAAAAGGCAGGGGTTACCTTAGTATACAGCAGCTTAACCGGCACATTTACCCTACAGACCAAGGATACCGGGTCCACCGCAAAGATCGAGATCCAGGACGTAGCCGGGAATTTCCTGTCGGCCATAGGTATGGATACTTCCCAAACAGCCAAGGGCCAAGATGCCGTTATAACCATAAACAACCAAAAGGTGTACAGAAGCAGCAACACCTTTACAATAGACGGTATCACCTACAACCTTAAGGCCGAGACCGATCAGCCGGTTGAGTTAAAGGTGGAAAGGGATATAGACACCGCCGTTAATAACATAAAGGCCTTTGTCGACAAATATAATGAGTTTATCGCTAAAATAAACAACGTATTAAGGGAAAAACGGGACCCTTCGTATCTGCCCTTAACCGATGAACAAAGGAAGGAGATGTCCGAGCGGGACATAGAGCTGTGGGAGGAAAAGGCCAAAAAAGGCCTGCTGCGGTCCGATCCCTTACTGGAAAATATCCTATACGGTATGAGAAGGGCTTTAATAGAAAAGGTGGAGGGCGTTGATATCAGCCTATGGGAAATAGGCATAACCACCGGACAGTGGTATGAAAACGGTAAATTATATGTAGATGAAAACAAGTTGAGAACCGCTCTGTTGGAGAGGGGAGATGAGGTAACCAGGCTGTTCAGCCAATCCTCTGACATCTCCTATTCACCGGACTTGAGCAGCCAAGACAGAAAAATAAGGTATTCGGGTTCGGGACTGATGCACCGGATATCGGATATTTTACAGGATAACATCCGTACAATCAGGGACAGTAGCGGTAAAAAGGGTATTCTTTTGGAAAAGGCGGGCATTGAGGGCGATTTAAGCGAAGTTGAAAACATGATGAATGAGCAGCTAAAAAGGATGGACAGACAGATAGAAAGAACCCTTGAACTCCTTGTCCAAAAGGAAGAACGCTACTGGCGCCAGTTTACCGCCATGGAACGCGCCATGCAGCAAATGTATGCCCAAAGTGACTGGCTGTACTATCAGTTTAATATGTGGGGTTAAATTAGGAGGGAATGGACATGGTGATGACTAATCCGTATCAACAATACAAACAAAACAGTATAATGAACGCAACCCCCGGTCAATTAATAGTTATGATGTATAACGGATGCATGAAGTTTATTAAGACGGCGGAAAAAGCCATTGAGCAAAAGGACATTGAAGGTGCCAACAATGCCATTCTCCGGGCCCAGGATATTATAGATGAGCTTATGTCAGCCCTGGACAGGCAATACGATGTCTCTGACAACCTTTACAACCTGTATGAGTACATTAACCGTAGGTTGGTGGAGGCAAATATAAAAAAGGATAAGGCTATTTTACAGGAGGCCTATAACCTTGTTGTCCAGCTAAGGGATGCCTGGGCGGAAGTGGTTAAAGTAAGGGAAAAACCCGGCAGGAACAAAGGGGTTTAGCATATGGAACGTACGGTGGATAATGACATTGCCACGATTTTACAATATGCAAGGAAGAAAAGGGACAGGTTTGTTGAGATTCTCGGTATTACAAAAAAGCAGACCGAGGCTTTGTCCCAACAAAGCACCGACAAATTGATGGAATATATACAGGAGAAACAGCAGCACATCGATGCAATAAACCGACTGGATGAAAAGTTTAACAGCCTGTATGACAATATCCGGCAGCGGCTGGACGGGGCCGCTGCCGGTAAAGATTCCAAAGGCACTTCCGATTACAATTGCCTTGTGGAGGTCATATCCGACATAAGGGATTTAATGAAACAGATATATGCCATTGAACAAAAGAACAATGAAATGATCGCTTCTAAGGTTGAGGGACTTAAGCAAAAAATACAGGATGTTAACCTCCAAAAAAAGAGCCGGGTTGCCTACAACCAAGAAATGGAAACAACCGGCGGTGTATTTATAGATAACAAAAGCTAACAATTTACTATTGCTTTTAACAAGTATTAAGGTTATAATTGATAAAACGCCATTACTTAGGTCTGTGGTTGAAAATCGATGCCAGTCGCAGGCGAAACGATCCACGTAAGTTAGTCAAAGACTAACGAGCATGGTGCGGCTTAGAAGTAAGTCCGGCCAATATTTTTTTGAGAATATTGAGAGGGGTTTTAGTGACGGCAGAACCCGAGCGAATCCTCCAGCCGGCGGATGTGGGGGCAAAGACCAGGTCAGCTAAGGAATGGAGTGTTTAAATCCATCAAAGCGAGGGGATTGGATCCATGTATCAGGACAAAACATTAGTGTGTAAGGATTGCGGTGAAGAGTTTATATTTACCGCCGGCGAACAGGAGTTTTATGAGGAAAAAGGTTTTCAAAACGAACCTTTAAGATGTAAACCCTGTAGAGATGCCAGAAAGAGCAGTATGAGGAGGGGAAATGGAGGGGTCAGAAAGAGAGAGATGCATACCACCGTTTGCGCCCAATGCGGCGGCGAGGCCAAGGTTCCCTTTGAGCCGAAGGACGGCCGACCGGTGTACTGCAGTGACTGTTTCCAAACAATGAGCCATTAAATAATCCCTTGCTAAAAAACCCATACCATAAATATCAGGCGGATTATTTTAGATATTGGATATAGATGTTTTAGGAAGGTCGGGAGACCCGCGAAATTTGGGTCTCCTTTCTCGTTTAAGTGATTACTTTAACTAGTTTTCGCCAATTTCCAATAAAATGTGTTAAATAAAAGGGTTATACAGGAATAAAAAATGTCGAATTACACAAACTTAATAGATAACTTTAACCATATACACATTATTATCCACAGAAAGATTGCTAAAAACAAGGTTATCAACAGAGTTATCCACATTATCCACAGATTTAATGTCCACATATCCACATTAGGGTGGATGTGGCAGCCCAAAACAGTGTCGCAAATTGTAAAATTTGGCAGATTACCTAAGTTATAGATTTTCCCGTCCATATAAGTATTTATTGATTTTTTATAAGATTTAATTTATAATTATGCATGTGAATTTAAAGTCAGGAGGTAAATTGAAGTGAAAAAAAGTCTTAGAATTGTACTTACGGTTATTTTAGCCGTATGCTTGCTTATTACTATTGCAGGTTGCGGACAACAAAGTGTAACAACCGATGAAGAAGTATCTACTTTAGATAAAATAAAGGAATCGGGAAAGCTTGTCATGGGCACCAACGCAGAATTTGAGCCCTTCGAATACCACGAGGTAGTGGACGGCCAGCCTCAGATAGTGGGCTTCGATATCGATGTTTGCAAGATAATAGCCGATAAATTAGGAGTTGAGCTGGTTATAGAGGATATGGACTTTGACGG
>DUOD01000008.1 GCA_012838995.1 Clostridiales bacterium | reverse complement strand
GAAAATGAGAGAATTAGATTTGCAAGAAAGGGACTCTCCGATATATTTGATATACTGTCAGAGGTTGCATTTTTAATAAGGAAACCATTAGATATAGATGGATTGTCGGGATTTAGCACCTACTTCGAAAAACAGTTTATTGTCTATTTAAACAGCAATTTTACTTTGGGACATGAGCGCTATACCGGCGCTCATGAACTATACCATATTATTTATAATGACTATATCCTTACAAAAGAAAAGATTCTCTTAAATGATGAAAAACATAAAACTGAAGACATAAAAGCGGAGGTATTTGCTTCCGAATTTTTAATGCCTGAGGACTATGTCAAAGAGGTATTTTTTAAAATTGTTAATGTAGATGAAAACAGTGTTTTACAAAGGCATATCATAAGAATGCACAATCATTTTAAAGTAAGTTATAAGGCTATGTTAAAAAGGCTTATTCAGCTTGATTTATGCTCTATTAACAAATATGACGAACTTGTGGACATCTGTTCACTGGAAAACATAGAAAAACTCCAATCTTTAACCAGGCGGGAAGGCTACAGTATTGATTTAATAACCCCATCAAGGGAAACATGGGTACCAAAGGAATATATAGAGTTTGTAAAGTCCAACTACGAAAGAGGAAATATTTCATACAAAAACATGAAAAACAGTCTTGAATTTGTTGGACTGACTCCTGAAAAATTCGGATATGATTACCCCCAGCAAGAGGAATATTAAATGAAATATATCGGTGCCATATCAGATGCTGATATTTTGATTAATTTAGCCAAGGTTAACAGATTGGATATTTTAAAACTATTATTTAAAGAAATCATAATTCCACAATTTGTGTATGATGTTGAAATAAAGAAAAACGCCGGAAAGTACTATGGTGTAATCTATCGTGTCATTCATAAAGAGGGAAGTATATTTAAGGTTGTAGACAGGAAGAAAGATATATTTATAAACATACTCGCAAGAAATATTATCGAAGAAAAGAAAAAGGTAATCGGTCCGGGAGAAAGTGAATGTGCAGGATATGCCCAAGCGTTGAGAATTCCGATAATAATATCAGATAATAGTACTGAATTTAAGTGGCTGGATGAGTTCATTACCCTTACACACAATAGTATTTTGGTCTTATGTGCGCATTTTGGTATGATTACAAAAAAAGAAGCAGAAAATGTTTTTAATGACATTAATAAAAAATTGACTTATCCAACCAAGGATACCTTCGAAGAGCGGTATAGAAAAGCCTTGGCAAGATTTGAGGAAAATGGTTGGAAGGGATATCTGGGCATATAAAGACAGGGATATGGAATAGAGTCTTAACGCCGATTTTGTTGCCGCCAATCTGAAAGCCGTAGTCCAGACTAACCCTTTCGTTGGTTTTTGCGTATAGAATCATTTCAAAGCTTTAACCATTGCCCATCATGCATAATCCTTCTCCGGCTTTATTTTCCTAATATGTGCTATAATATTAAATATAGACAAAGCTTTTAAATCCTAATTGGGAGGTAGTAATATGAAGCATGTACCGTATAACGAATATCTTGTGGAAGTAATACAACAGCTCAGACAAGGGGGGCTTTTTCTTAATACAAAGGGCGAAAAAAATAATACCATGACCATTGGCTGGGGAGGAATAAATATATATTGGAGCAAGCCCATTTTTGTCGTGCCGGTCAGAAAATCCCGTTATACCCACGGTTTGATTGAAAAGGCCGGAGAGTTTACGGTCAGCGTTCCGTTAAAGGAGGATATGGAAAAAGCCCTTGAATTCTGCGGCACCACATCCGGCAGGGATTTTAACAAATTTAAGGAATGCAACCTAACACCTGTACCGGGACAAAAAGTAAACGCCCCCATCATCAAAGAATGTTCCCTGCATTACGAATGCAAAGTGGTCTACAAGCAGGATATGGTTCCGGACAACCTCGATGCTGAGATCGCTAAAGAATATTACTCCCCTCCTGATTACCACACCTTGTATTTCGGAGAAATTGTAGCATGTTATCTAACTTAATCAGCGGTTGACTTATATGCTATAAATTTAAAAAAGAAACCCATGAAAGGGTTTCTTTTTTCTTTTGCCGACAAGATCACAGGATGCGGCCCCTTTTTAGAATATTCTGGATTGAAAGGCAGCCTTTCAGGGTATAATACTAAGAAATTAATTATGAAGGGGAGGTGGTAAGATGACCAACAATAATGTTGTACCCAATAGATTGATAAAGGAGAAGTCGCCTTATCTATTACAGCATGCCTATAACCCTGTAGACTGGTATCCATGGGAAGATAACGCCTTTGAAAAAGCAAAAGCCGAAGATAAGCCAATCTTTCTTTCCATCGGCTATTCCACCTGCCATTGGTGTCAAGTCTGCAAATAACAGCAATTAATGAGTATTTAAAACGGCCATTTTTAAGGGGTATAGACGTTTTTACAGATACTCAATTTCAAAAGTCACAGTATTACCTTCACGATTGTAGTAAATT
>DUOD01000007.1 GCA_012838995.1 Clostridiales bacterium | reverse complement strand
GTTTTTTTTTGTCTTATATGGCATCCTTTATAGCCGTTAAAAACTCTTTGTTGGAATTGGTACACATAAGCTTGGTTATCAGGGTATCGGTAACCTCCGCCGTGCCCAGGGAACTCATGGCCTTGCGTATTGACCATATGCCCTCCAATTCCAGTTGGGATAATAACAACTCTTCCCTTCGGGTGCCCGATTTGTTGATATCGATGGCCGGGAAAATTCTCTTTTCCGACAGCCTTCTGTCCAGATGAAGTTCCATGTTACCCGTACCCTTAAACTCCTCATATATAACCTCATCCATCCTACTGCCGGTATCTATAAGGGCGGTGGCGATGATGGTAAGGCTGCCACCGTTTTCAACATTACGTGCGGCACCGAAAAACCTTTTGGGTTTGTACAGGGCGCCGGGGTCCAGACCACCGGACAGCGTCCTGCCCGTGGGCGGGATGGTGAGGTTGTAGGCCCTGGCCAGCCTTGTAATGCTGTCCAGGAGTATAATAACATCCTTGCCGTGTTCTACCAGTCTTTGGGCCCTTTCCAGTACCATTTCGGCTACCTTGGTATGATGCTCCGGTTGCTCGTCAAAGGTTGAGTAGATGACCTCTCCCTTTATGGAGCGTTTCATGTCGGTAACCTCTTCCGGACGTTCGTCTATTAACAATACTATTAATTCCATTTCGGGATAGTTAAGGGACACACTATTGGCGATTTTTTTTAAAAGAACCGTTTTTCCTGCCTTTGGAGGTGCGACTATCAGTCCCCTTTGGCCTTTACCGATGGGCGCTATCAAATCGATAAGTCTGGTTGATAATTCCTTGGGTATAACTTTCTCATTTTCAAGGGTTATTCGTTCATCAGGATAAATGGGAATCAATTCCTCGAAGGGGGTGCGCTTTATAGCAACCTCGGGACTGTCTCCGTTCACCGATTCCACATATAATAGTGCTGAAAACTTCTCGCTGTCCTTGGCCTTTCTGGTCTTACCGACTATTCTATCCCCGGTTTTTAAGTTGAACCGTCTAATCTGGGACTGGGAAACATAAACATCCCTTGCGCCGGACAGGTAATTTTCCGACCTTAAGAAGCCGTATCCATCGGGCAGTACTTCCAGTACACCGTCCGCTTCACCGCATTCATCAAGGCTTATTGAATCGGGAATGGTCCATTCCCTTCTGGGTCTGGCAGCACCGGCGGAAACAGAAGTATCCTCCTCGGCCGGCTCCTCCTTAGGCTCAGCCGTTTCGTCCTTTTCCCTTCCAGCCTGGACCTTTTGCTCGGTCTTTTGGAAAACCGGCTTTTCAGTCTTCTGGGCCCCGTCCTTTTGGACGATGTCGGGCGTATCTTCAGTTTTTGTTTGTTCTACTTGTTTAATGGGAATTACATTTTCTGTTTCTTTAGAAGTTTTATAATCCTTTGACTGTTCAGCCTTTTCCGTGGGTTGTACCTTTTCTTCGGATTTTGCTTTCTTTTCGGTCTTGAGTTCGACTTTTCTTGTTTCGGAAGTTGGTTTAGGTTCAAGTGGTTGAACGGGCGCCTCCTGCTGTAACTGTTCTATCTCCTTGAGTTTTTCCATTATCCGTTTTATCAACTCGGCCTTGGGAAAAGTAGTCACGCTTTTTACCTTTAACTGTCGTCCAAAACTCCTCAACTCGTGAATGGTCATGCGTTGCAAATCATCTATATTCAATTGAACTTCTCCTTTCGAATGTCCTTTCTCTCTTAGTTTTATAGTATTACCATATTATAGTATAAAAATACGTATTTTCCTAATTAACCAACCCCGTAGGAAAAGCAGAACAGGCAACTGGAAAAAAGATACTTATTTAAAATGAGAAAATAATGTGCACAATAAAACCGGAATGATATACTGTATTATTTAATATATAATATTACAGAATAATTTTTTAGTCAAGAAAAAAAGCCCATAAACTAATAATTTAGTTTATAAGGCTGAAAGCGGCTAATAGTTAGACCGCCGGGTTTGTAGACGGGCACCGATAAAGATAAAATCCGCGGACTTTAGACGATTTAAATCCAATGTATTTGATGCTCTGATAAGGGTATTGTCCATACAATTTTTACACATAAGGTTTATGGAATCGGTGTTTAAACCTACAACTATATTCTTACTGCCGCACCGGCAAATTATCCTGTCCTGGTCGTGGAAATCCTGTATCCTGTTGAAGACTTCCAGCATAATCCCCGGATTAATGAAATGCTCCTTCCATTCCATGTGGGTTAGGGCATCATTCAATCTCTTATCTCTATTGTCCAATATGACACAAATATCCTTTATTCGACCTATTAGACAATTTTCGTAGGAAAACAGTGGACAGTATAGTACCAGAACACGTTTGGTCCAAATGCTCTTCCATTTTACACTGTAGTTATGGATATTGTTGCAGGCCAAGCACCATACACGGATATCACAGCATTTATTATTCCTAAGGGAGAGGGTAACCAGCATATTGAAACATTCACATCTTCTTTCAACCACCTTCTCCCCGGAGAAATCAAAGGGCCGTACTTCGACAATATTTAGCTTGCCGCACTTGGAGCACTTGACCGCTATTGATACCTTACTCATTGTAATATTCAAGGAAAAAACCTCCTGTTTTCCGTAAAGCCACCAAAAGTGACTATGAATATTAATTCTATAAAACATTAATATTTCCTGCAAAAAAAAGACAAAATATTTTATTTCCTTCTACGGTCTCATATTATTGTATTGGTATACTCTTTTTGCTACAATTTAAAAAAGATTATTTAAGGAATGATAAAAATGGGATACGTCAAAAAGGCCTATGAATTGATAAACGCCCACCCGGTAATACTGGTACCCCAAATAGGCAACCTTGCTCTAAACATCATATGCAATGTTTTAATTATGAACCATGCAACAGATTTTACGCTGTCAGTCCATAGTCCGCTATCCATGGTAACAAGCCTGGGAAGCCTTGTGGTTATAACTTTGGTTGCGACATTGGTGGGGTTAATTATTTATGCCGGCACCGGCAACATGATTAAATCGGCTATAAACAACAATCAAACATCTCTTAAGGACTTTGGCACAGGCGTTAAAAAATACTTGGGAAAAATAATACTGGCCACCCTTTTGATCATCGCCATCATGATACTGGCTGTTTTGGTGATATGCATCCCGGGAGTTTTGTTATTGGTCCTAAGCCTTTGGGGAGACGGTTTCCACGGCAAGGGACATATATACCCCTTCAATACCCTCACCATAGGGAGTATCATCGCACTGGCAATCTCTGTCTTAGCCATAATAATATCGGTGGTGGTAATAGGTGTTTTAACGTCCCTTTGGATGCCGGCTGTTATAATGGACGATGAAGGGGTAATAAGCGGCCTTTCCAAGGGTTTTAAGGCAGCAAAGAAAAATTTTTGGACAATATTGGGCATTGGAGCATTGTACATCATAATAAGCTGGGCGGTTGTCATCGGCCTTAATCTATTGTACGGCGCCGTTAACCGCAGTACGCTGCTGGATATACCCGCCTTTCATTACATGGACGTAATATCCTATGCCATTACAATCATACTGACTACCGTCTTTACCGCCTTTCTGTTTCTGGTTTATAAAGACACAAGCAAGGAAGAAGGAAATCCGGCAAATTTGGGCGGCATTTAAACATGTCAAGGATTTAAATACTTAGAACATATGCCCGGATTATAGATTCTTTCTTGTATATATACTGTCGGTATTATATTTAATGTTGCACGGTGCAATGAAAGGTCATATATTTAATGATGCGTTATGCAATGAAAAGTGACGCACTAAGTGATTCAATGAAGGCAAATAAAAACAAATAAGGCAGCAAGCTTGCTGCCTTATTTGTTTTTATTTGCTTGATGACTCTTGTTTTTGTTTGCTAAATTCCAACGACGCCTTGATGAAGTCCCTAAACAACGGGTGGGGCCTATTGGGCCTTGATTTAAACTCGGGATGGAACTGTACACCCACAAACCACGGATGGTTATGCAGTTCAATTATTTCCACCAGCCGTTCATCCGGGGACGTACCAGCTATCACCAACCCATTTTCCATGCATTGTTCCTTATATTCATTGTTAAACTCATACCTATGACGGTGTCTTTCATATACGAGTTCGGCGTTGTAGGCCCTGGCGGCAAAGGAGTCCTTCAATAATTTGCAGGGGTACAGGCCCAGTCTCATGGTACCGCCTTTTTCATCTGTCTCCTCCTGTTCGGGCATTAGATCAATAATCGGATGGGAGGTGTGGGCATCCATCTCGCTGCTGTTTGCATCCTTTAGATTAAGTACATTGCGGGCAAACTCTATAACGGCTACCTGCATGCCCAAACATATTCCAAAAAAGGGCACCTTTTTTTCCCGGGCATATTTCACAGCGCAGACCTTACCTTCCACGCCTCTGTCTCCGAAACCGCTGGGCACCACAATACCGTCCACATCGCCCAACAGATCGTCCACTTTTTTGGTGACTACGTCCTCGGCGCGTATCCATTTAATGTTTACCTGAGTATCATTGGCAATACCGCCATGGGTAAGGGCTTCGACTACGCTTAAATAGGCGTCGTGGAGTTCCACATATTTTCCCACCAGGCCTATGGTTACACTGGCCTTGGGATTCTTAAACCTGTCGACCATGCTCCTCCATTCCGCCAGGTCGTGACCCTTGCACTTCAGGCCCAGCCTACTGATGACTATATCGTCCAGACCTTCCTTCTCAAGCATCAAAGGTACCTCATATATGCTCTCGGCGTCCAGGTTTTGCACCACATGATCGCCGCTTAAATTACAAAAAAGACCTATTTTATCCTTTATCTCTTTGGAAATGGGCTTCTCGGTACGACATACGATAACATCCGGCTGTATACCGATGCTCCTTAGTTCCTTAACACTGTGCTGGGTGGGCTTTGTTTTCAGCTCGCCGGCCTTGCCCAGAAAGGGCACCAGGGTAACGTGTATGAACATGACATTTTCTTCGCCTATATCAGCCCTTATCTGCCTAATGGCTTCCAAAAAGGGCAGGCTTTCAATATCCCCTACGGTACCCCCTATCTCCGTTATCACAATGTCGGGATTACTTTCCTTGGCTACCCGAAACACCCTGTCCTTTATTTCGTTGGTTATATGGGGTATAACCTGTACCGTTACCCCCAGGTAATCACCTCTGCGTTCCTTTGATATAACCGACCAGTAAATCTTCCCGGTGGTAACGTTACTGTTCTTGCTGAGATTCGTATCGATAAACCTTTCATAATGGCCAAGGTCTAAATCGGTCTCCGCCCCATCATCGGTAACAAACACTTCGCCGTGCTGATACGGACTCATGGTACCGGGATCGATATTTATGTAAGGATCGAATTTTTGTATGGATACCTTCAAACCTCTGCTTTTTAACAAACAACCCAAAGATGCTGCCGTTATCCCCTTGCCCAGGGAAGAAACAACACCTCCCGTGACAAAGATATATTTTGTGGCCATAAAGCTACCTCCGTTGTCAAAATAATAAAGCTAATAATTCCACTTCCTAAATTTTATATTTCCCCTTTATTTGTGTCAAGATAAAAGGCATAAATAAATTCAGACGGGGATACCCATCTGAATTGTAATAAACCCGTTATTTATAGTTCAGTACAATCACCCGGCCACCCGTCGGAAGGGTTTTCTTATCCAATTCTATTTCGTTTCCGTCAATCCTTTGATGGCTGCCCACTATCTCCAAAAACGGATCCACGGCGTCTATTTCAAAGGACAATGCATCGGTCTTGTAATGCATGGGAACCACCACGTTGGGCTTGACGGCCCGGACCACCTCCATGGCCTCTGTCTTGTCTATGGTATAGGTACCGCCTACCGGTACCAGTAATACGTCCACCCGTCCGATATCTTCTACCTGTTGCCGGGACAATACATGGCCCAAATCGCCCAAGTGGCAGATGTTGATATCGTCCATGGTTATGTTGAAGATTATATTCCCGCCTCTTTTGGCACCCTCCGCTTCATCGTGGTAGGTCTTAACGCCTTTTATCACCATGTCCTTTACATGGAAAACACCGGGTTTGTTGATAATTTGCGGTGTTCCCTCAACCCCTTCCACGTAATTATGGTCATAATGGTCATGGCTGACGGTTACCACATCCGCACTTTCTCCGGACAAATCATATCCCACCGACCGGTCAAAGGGATCGGTTATCACCGACAGGCCTTGTTGGGAGGTGAGCTTAAAACACGCATGGCCAAACCACTTAAGCTTCACTTTTCTTCACCCTCCTTTCCGTTGCATTTTTATATAAACCCTTGTTCCGACAAATGGGGCTTTAAGTTACAACTCCTTTTACATTCTTTCGGGGGCCTCTATCTTAAGAAGGCTAAGAACGTTTTTTATGACTATCCTTACCGAAGCAATAAGAGCCAGTCGGGCTTGCATCAGCTCCTCGTCCTCCAGTTTAACTCTACAGCTGTTGTAAAAGGAATGGAACAGAGAAGCCAAATCCAAAACATACCTGGTTATCCGGCTGGGTTCCATGGTCCTGGCCGCTATTGTTATTTCCTCAGGATACTCGATTAGTTTTCTCATAAGTTCCAATTCCGTTTGATGGGTCAGACGACTATAATCTATGGTCTTAAAATCCCTGAGCTTTATGCCTTCCTGCCCCACCTGCCTGAGGATACTGCATATCCTGGCATGGGCATATTGTACATAAAATACCGGGTTTTCGTTGGACTGTTCCACCGCCAGGTCCAAATCAAAATCCAGGTGGCTGTCGGCCGAGCGCATATTAAAAAAGAACCGGGCGGCGTCCTTGCCCACCTCATCGATCAAATCGGCCAGGGTGATACTCTGACCCCGTCTCTTGGACATCCTGGCCACTTGGCCCTTTCTAAGCAGCCTAACCAACTGCATTATTATAATATCCAGCTTATCGGGATCGCAACCCAGGGCTTGCATACTGCCCTTCATCCTGGCCACATGGCCGTGATGATCCGCACCCCAAATATCGATGACCCGGTCGTAGCCCCTTACCACAAACTTGTTCCGATGGTATGCAATGTCACCGGCAAAATAGGTGGGAATTCCATTATTTCTAATGAGCACTTCGTCCTTTTCGGCGCCAAAGGCCGAGGCCTTAAACCATAGGGCTCCTTCCTTTTCGTAGGTGTAACCCTTATTCTTTAAATAGTCTATGGTGTCCTGTATTTCTCCGCTGTCGTACAGTGACTGTTCGGAAAACCAAACGTCAAACTCCACACCGAAAGCCGCCAGGTCCTCTTTAATCTTGGCAATATTCTTCTCCAGGGCGTATTTCACAAAGGCCTTTCGCCGCTCCTCAGAGGGCATGTCCAGATATTTATCCCCGTCCCGGTCTATTATCGCCTTGGCATGGTCTATTATATCCTGGCCCATATAGCCCCCTTCGGGCACCTCGGCCTCATGGCCCAGCAACTGCAGGTATCTGGCTTCCAACGATCTCCCGAACTTGTCTATCTGGTTGCCGGCATCGTTTATGTAAAATTCTCTGTCCACCTGATATCCGGCAGCCTCCAGTACACTGGCAAGGGAATCACCCAGGGCGGCACCCCGGGCATTGCCCATGTGCATGGGCCCGGTGGGGTTGGCACTGACGAACTCTACCTGTACCTTGCGCCCTTTGCCAAAATCCACTCTGCCATATCTATCCTCAAGTTCCAGTATGACGGGCACCACCTGCCACAGCCAGTCTTTTTTCAGATAAAAATTTATAAAACCCGGTCCCGCCATTTCCACCTTTTCTATAAAAGTATCGGAATATTCCATGTTTTCTATCAAAATAGCGGCTATTTCCCGGGGGTTCTTTTTGACAAATCGTACCAAGGTCATGGCGGTATTTACCGAAAAATCCCCATGGTTCCTTTCCCTGGGTACCTCTACCTGTACTTCGGGCACCTGTTCAATATCCAGCTGTCCCTTATCCCGGGCGATTTCAGCCGCCCGGCTGACTATCTTCGTTATGTCTTGTTTTATGTTATCCACTAGATTAATCAATGTTTCCTCTCCTTTAGGGTGATTGTCAATTCATTGGTACTGGTATACATCCCGTCGATATCCAACTGATACTTAAGGAACAGGTTACCGCCGGCTTCATCAACGGCAGTATCCACCATAGTAGGGAATATGCCCAGTTCCAGGGTGCCGTAGGCAGTATCGTAATGGTTTACATATTTCTTACCCTTTTGGAATATCAGCTTGGTGGTGTTGCTGCCCACCCTTTCCATGGATATGATGTCCGATTCGATTGTAATGATGGTCTTTCCGTCATCGTCGGACAACTGGTTTTCCTCGTATTCGATATATATGGTATCCCCTGTTTTATATAGTGTTCCCATGGTTACCAGTTCTATTTCGTTATCCTGGCCTTCCGGGTATCTCTGTCTTCCCGTGACGGAAATTATCATTTCCTTCTTTAAAATAGCAACCACCGCCTTTTTCCAACTCATATTGGCCTGGTGTTTTTCCAACATTTATGATATTCACATTATAATATTATATATGTAATAAAGAACAAAATCAAATAATTAATAACGGTGAATATCCACTCTTTCCACGGATTGTATGGCCTTTTTAAGGAAGGCTGTGCCCACCCTTTGGAACCTTTCCACACTGTCGCTGGCATAGTATTTATACCTGCCCTGGCAGTTCCGAGCCGATATTAAGCCTTTATCCTCAAGCATATGACGGGTGGCATGGGCCACCTGTTTTGCAGGATTAACCAGAGTTACCCCCGGGCCCATAACCCTGCTGATGGTATTAAACAACAGGGGATAATGGGTACACCCCAACACCAGCGTGTCTATTCCTTTATCCTCAAAGGCCGATAAATATTTTCTGGCAGTTAAATAGGCTATTTCGCTGTCAGCCCATCCCTCCTCGACTATGGGCACAAACAAGGGACAGGCAATACCCGTTAACTTAAGGTGGGGATTAATCCTTTTTATCTCCTTCTGGTATGCTCCGGTGGCAATGGTGCCCTCGGTGCCGATAACCCCTATGCTGCCGTTTTTGCTGGAAGTTGCCGCTGCCCGGGCGCCGGATTCTATTACCCCCATTACGGGAATGTCGAAGGTGCTTTTTATGGCATCCATGCCCATGGCACTGGCAGTATTGCAAGCAACGATTATGGCCTTAACCCCCTTTTCCATTAAGAACCTTATACACTGTAGGGAGTAACGGGTTACAACATCGGCGGACCTGCTGCCATAGGGTAACCTGGCGGTGTCACCGAAATATATTATGTTTTCGTTGGGCAGTTCTTCCATTAATTCCTTAACCACGGTAAGACCGCCCACGCCCGAATCAAAAACTCCAATGGGTCTATCGTCCAATACCTTCACTCCTGTCAATAAATATATAGGTTTGTGCCTTAAAAAAACGTCCCATCAGCAGGCGCCCCATAATAACTGGGTAGACGTTAAAAGGGGCTTTATCTTACCCCCGTCGGACAGATAGGACAGATAGGCGGAAACCGACGAAAGCGCCAGGTAGTACCGCTGCAACGTAAGGCTCGCGCCTACTTTGCCCACCAATCTGCCTACCAACCCTTCCCTTGTCATGGGCTGTCTCAGTATGGCGATTATATCTTTACATATATTGCCAATGCGCTCGATATTTAAATCGACGATATCCTCCACCCTGTCCACGACGCCGCTGTGGGCCATTACATACCGGTAACACCGGCAGCCCTTAATAAAGTTTAAAGTGTTAAGGGCATTTTCTATATCCACAAAATAGGGTATTTTGTATTTTTCAATTACCTCCTTGGGAAAAAGGGCATCGCCCACAAAAAAAACGTCATCCGAAGTTATAATACCTATTTGATTGACGCTGTGCCCCTTTAGGGACACCACCTCCAAATTTATGCCGCATATTTGTTGAATGCCCGGATAAACAGTATAATCCACCCTGCACCTTTTTCCCAGTAAAAGTTTTGTATTAAGCTTGGAAATCGGTCGGGCTGAAAAAAGATAAAAAGGTTCAAGTTTGGGATTTTCTATTATGGCCCTTTCAAAGTCCGATGCATATACCAAGGCATCGGTATTATCCAATATATATTTATTCCCGCCAAAATGGTCTGCATGGGAATGGGTATTTATAATGGCCTTAACCCTAAGGGAGTGCTTTTTAAGCACCTTCAAAATTTTCTTGGCGCTGTTGTCATCTATACCCGTGTCTATCAATATACAGTCCCCCTCAGAGCCGGTAATGACGCCTATATTCACCGGCCCCGGAATATAATGGGTATTGCCTTGAATATTTACCAGCTGCTCCATGGGTGCCTCCTTAACGGTTTTCTGTCCCAACCTGTGCCTGTCCATTAGGCAGCCGACCGGCGAGTATAATTGCAGGATATTGTTTTTATTTGAATTTTTGTTTTTCCAGCGCCAGTTGTATAAGCCTGTCGATAAGCTCGCCATAGGATATACCGCTGGCCTCCCACAGCTTGGGATACATGCTTATGTCGGTAAAGCCGGGCATGGTATTGAGCTCGTTTATCAATACCCTTTGAGTGCCCTCTTCCAAAAAGAAATCCGCCCGGGCAAGACCGCTGCAGTTTAGAATCTTAAAGGCCTTTACTGCCAGACCCCTTATCTCGTCTATCTTTTCATCATCCAGGGGTGCGGGTATGATCAATTTGGACGCCCCCTGGTCACGATATTTTGCATCGTAATCGTAAAACTCGTTGGAAGGGAGTATTTCCCCCACCGTAGATGCCATGGGTTGGTGGTTGCCCAGTACCGAACATTCTATCTCCCGTCCCTTTATACACTGTTCCACAATTATCTTGGTATCATACCTGCCGGCCAGGTCCAACCCCTCCATCAGCTGCTGCCGGTTACGGGCCTTGCTAATACCGACACTGGAACCCATATTGGCCGGCTTTACAAAACACGGATAGCCCAACCTGTCTTCGATATTTTTAATTACACCCTCCCTATCTTCCAGATAAGTATTTTTCAGTACGCCGACAAAATCGCACTGGGGCAGGCCGTGGGCTTTGAACAATTCTTTGGACACCACCTTGTCCATACCCACTGAAGATGAGACGACGCCGCATCCTACATAAGGGATGCCTGCCATTTCAAAAACACCCTGTATGGTGCCGTCTTCACCCCGGGGACCGTGAAGCACCGGGAACATTATATCCACAGGGATGCTTTTATAGGTACCGTCCTGTACAATCAAACATTTATAAGAAGGATCGGGAGGAAATATGACAGGTACGCCAAACTTTTGCCACCTGCCGTCCTTTATCAGTCCTTCATCGCCCCGGTAGAGCAGCCACTTCCCCTCCTTTGTTATACCTATAAGGATGGGTTGGTATTTGTCCCTGTCCATATTGTTAATTATAGATGTAGCCGATATCAAGGAAACTTCATGCTCTCCGGACTGTCCGCCGAATATAACGCCTACTTTTAACTTATCCGCCACATTTTCACTTCCTTACTATATAAAATCCGTCATGGATAATATCTCCAAAGTAAATGCCCTTTTACCCGAAGGGCATTTTAAGTATATTCTACTACGTAAAATATCAATATTCAACCAAGGGCTTGTATATTTATACTAAAGTATATTTATTATTTTAACCCCCATCTACATTCGGCCCATCCCATGGGTTGACATGGACCATTACGTATTTCACCCTTTCCATCTCGGCCTCCACCCGGTCCTTGATGCCGTGGGCTATCTCATGGCCCTGGTATACCGTAATATCCGGCCGTACACATACCTCTATGTCCACATAATAATAGGGACCGTGAACCCTGCTTTTTATCTTGTTTATACCCTCGACGCCCTTTACACCGGCGACTATTGCCCTGATTTTGTCCAAATCCTCCGGCCGGGCGGAAATATCCATCAGTTGGTTTATGGATTTTATATATATGCCCACTCCCACCCATACTATCAAACCCGATACAACCATGGCGGCGATCGGGTCCAGCACCGGCACGCCCAACCGGGCTCCGATTATGCCTATCAGGGCAGCTACTGAGGAAATGGCATCCGACCGGTGATGCCATGCATCGGCCTCCAGGGCGGTGCTGTTTATCCTGCGGCCCACCCTTAAGGTGATCCTGTACATGGCTTCCTTAACCACTATGGATAGGATGGCGGCATATAACGCCGCCGATGCCGGGGTGTTATAGGATTGTTCGGCTATCACCCTGTAGCTGGGAAGAGCGGTGATCACACCGATTACTATAAGTATAATGGCCAGTATCTTGGCCATTACCGTCTCGGCCTTTTCATGGCCGTAGGGGTGATTGCTGTCCGCCGGTTTTTTAGCAATGGCCATACTGGCCATAACCCCCAGGGTGGACACTATATCCGACATTGTATGGACACTGTCGGCTATCATGGCCGTGCTGCCAGAAAAAATGCCTATTGCCAGTTTTATAATGCCCAATATTATATTACCTATCATGGTATATACCGATATCCTCCAGCCCTGCTCAAACCTCTGCCGGCCGGTTAACTCCCCACGGCGACCGCCGGGTTGCCAATTTTCCCTTTCCATTTGCCTTCTCCTCAATTTCATTTGAAAAATTCATATTTGCTTTATTATATTATATATTTCGCTATATGTGCAAATATATTAAGATTAACCGGTAAAATATTTATTTTCAATTGATAATGATTATGGGTATCTTTGCCTTTTGCCGGCACTGCCGCGGCCTTGTTTTGCAGTTTATTTGCCTTTTATTGTATTATTTAAGAAAAAAACCGGGCAAATGCCGGTTTCTTTCTTAGCTTCCTTTTGGCTGTTTCCATGACTTTTTATTTATTATTTGTCATTAAAAATTTTAGTTTAAGCCATTTCTACAGCTTTTATTATTTTGTTTATTGGTTGTTCATAAGGCTCCTTTCGGCCATTTCAATGGCCTTTTTTACCATATTACCGCAATTTCTCGAGCTTACTTCTCCCCAACCTTGGCTGGATACGATATTATAAACACCCAATTCCTTGGCAAGTTCGGTCTTAAGCTGTTCAGACATTACTCCTCTTCGCCTTGCCATGATTAAATACCTCCTTTGATGACCAATTTGGTCTCAAAATTATTTTTCCCATTTTCCATTGCTTTATGTTAAGCAATTGTATCATCTAAGGTAAATCCATGGTCAATGCGTCACTTGCCGGTTAAATAGCCAGCGTGCCGTTGGTTGTTCTGAGGAGCTGTAATATCTTTTCTTCCTTTCCAGTATTTGCATTTATATAGATGAAGAATTCATCCTCTTCCAAGGTACACTTGAACTCATAACAAAGCCTTTCCTCCATTGAAGCCGTCGGAATAACCGCCAGCCGGACGGAGGTTATATTATGCCCGTCATCCACAAACTCCCTGGCCTGTTCTTCGGTAAGTTTGGGTTTTAAGTTATCCCTGATACGATGGGCCATGAGATAGCTTTGGGCCTCAAAGCCGAGGATTATGCCGTTATCCATGGACACATTCACCTTTATGTGATCGGGGTATATGATTACACCGTCCTGCTGATAGGCAAAATTCACCACGGCTATATTATCAAAATGCTGCTTGTATGTGGGCACCATGTTGTCATATCCCTTCTCTTTTAAGAAATCCTGTGCCCTTTTAACAGCCTCTTCTATGGTCATGTTGGACCGTGCGGGCTGATGGGAGCTTATCATCCAAACGATATGGCCGCCTTTTTTACTAATATCCACGTTATAGGGGGCAATACCCCGATTTCTCGGCATAACCTGGAAATTCCAGGTCTTTATCTTGCCTTCGCCTTCACCTAAACGCTCTATTTCCCCGACAAAGTTCCGTCCTACAAACTCTCTAACCCTTCTTTCCGCTTCCTCCTGACTGATTTCGGGCCCGGTCAGGCCTACGGCCTTCATACGCTCTATACCCTCCGAAAAAGGACCGTCATATATCAGTACCGGATACTCCATCATTTGCTGCTCTATATCCTTAAACCGGGTATCCACGATATCCTCGGATGTCTGTTCCATTTTACGACGTCCCTTTTGCCTTAATTCACCCCATTTAACGCCCTTTGCGCTTATATCCTCTTCCAGCTGATGGAGCTGCGTGGTTAAGGCTGCGGCATTTTTCTTTAGCTTTAAAAGGTTGTTCCTTTGTTCCTGGCTTATGGGCCGTCCTTCACCGGTATTACGGGCCAGGAAATAACAATAGTCACCCAGCTGATTTAAATACTTTTGGGTATTGTCCAAGGCTAAATGGGATATTGGCAGCTGGGCCAGATTGGTTTCGGCATTATCGCTATGCCTCCTGATTTCCGACAGGGTGGACATGGACTGGTTGGGTGAAGAAGCCACCATCAACTTAGACAGATTTGTCTGGATATTCTCAACCGAACCGATTAAATCATAAAAGGATTTTTGGTATAAATTATCTACATATGTATGATACTGCTGTTTCTGGGTGTACTGGTTATATCCCCAGATGGCAACACCAATCAATGCCACCGCCAATACGGTGGGCAGAATAAAATGTCGTCCTTTCATAATTATCACCTCCTATTTGGCAAACCTGTGTTTGCCGATTACTCTATGGACCACCCTGCTCCAAATCCATCGGTTGGTGGTTTTGGCAGGGTTATAGTAATATATGGCCCCTCCCGACGGATCCCAGCCGTTTAACGCATCGTGGGCCGCCCTCCTGGCCTCCCTGTCCGGCTGTAAATTTATCTGACCGTCGGCCACGGCGGTAAAAGCACCGGGCTGGTATATGACCCCGGCAATGGTATTGGGGAATGACGGATGCCTCACCCTGTTGAGTATAACAGCGGCAATGGCCACCTTGCCGATATACGGCTCACCCCTGGCCTCCCCGTGTATTGCCCGGGCCAAAAGATTTATATCGTTTCTGTTGGTAACCCCGCTGGTGGATACATAAGCCGCATCGGCCCGGCCCTTTCGGGTACCGGGAAGGGTAATACCCAGGGCGGCTGCCGTTTGAGGACCCACAACACCGTCCACCAAAAGGCCGTTTTTCCTTTGAAACAATCTGACGGCCTCATAGGTCTTGGCCCCGAATACACCGTCTATGGGACCGTCATAATAATCCCATCGTTTGAGCTTGGACTGGATTTTCCTCACATATTCGCCCTTGGAACCCCAGGCAATGTTTGCCGTTTCCCGGGCATCGTCATTGACGGCAATGGTATTGTTAACCATGAAACAAACGGAGAATATGGTTGCTGAAATGACCAGTACGAGGATTACTGCTTTAACTCTCAATAACAACCCTTCCTTTCTGACAACAAAATTAGCATTTATATTTTTTGTCACATAAGGTTGAGTTATACAAGTCAAAACTTGTCATATTTATGAAAAATTTATTCGAAAACCCATCCTTCAAGGGATAAACCAATAACTTTGTGGGCAATTTTCTACCAATTATGACTTTGACGGTGGCAATTAAATATTCGAATCTTTCACCGGGAACAATCGATTGGTTGTAACACCAAGACAGAAAAATTTAAAGACAGGTAAGCTTTTTGAATAAAAAGCTTTTTCTTGGTTTCCTTCGGATCAGCTTAGTTGGGGCATAGGGACAACTTTTCAAACAAATAATTGTCCTCGCGATGAAATTATCCATATTGATAAAAAAAAACAATGCTAATATAATAAAAGGTAATATAGCGGAAATTAAACATCCTTATTAGCAATATTCGGAGGTTTCTGATGAAAGTCTTGATTTTTTCAGTCTCCGCAGGAGCAGGACATATGGCCGCCGCGCAGGCCATAAAAGAATACATAGATGAGTGCCATTCAGACAGCCAAGCCATGGTTATCGATACCTTAAAATATATAAGTCCCCTAGTGGACAAATTAATAATAGGAGGGTATATAGGCACCGTTAAGGCCACGCCCTTGATATACAAAAAGCTCTATGAATATGCTGAAAAAGGAGAAGGTATACTGGAAGCCACACAGAAATTTAATAAGTTCATGTCCAACCATATACTGGATCTTATAAGGGATTATCAACCCGATGTCATGGCAACCACCCATCCCTTTCCCATGGAAATGATTGCTACCCTTAAACAAAAAAAAATTATTAATACGCCGCTGCTGGCAATCATAACCGATTTCACCGTTCACGCCATGTGCGTACACCCCATGGTGGACGGGTACGTGATAGCCAACGAAGATATAAGGCACGACTTGATAAACAAGGATATACCCGAAGACAAAATTTTTCCATTGGGTATACCCGTTCACCATAGATTTACCGCCCATGTGGATAAATCCTCAATAAAAAAACGGCTGGATTTTGAGGATGCGCCCGTGGTACTGGTAATGGGCGGCAGCCTGGGCATGGGACAAATTAAAAAGATTTATAAGGCTTTGGTAGACAGTAGCCTGGATATACAACTTATAATCGTTACGGGCACCAATAAGAAACTGAAGACCCAGTTGGATGAACTGGTAATAAACGCCCCAAAAAGGGTAATGGTGCTGGGCTATTCGGATAATATCCACCAGCTGATGTCCGTAGCCGATATTATAATAACCAAGCCGGGAGGACTGACGATAAGCGAGGCAATGATAAAACACCTGCCCATGGTCGTTATTTCGCCCATACCCGGCCAGGAGGAAAAAAACGCCCAATATGTTATCAATATGGGCATTGCCGCCAAGATATCCAACAGTAATGACTGTGCGACGGTGGTGGCCCAGCTTTTGGAAAACCCCCAAAGGCTTAAGCATATGCGGGAAATGGCCCTGCTCAAGGCCAAGCCCAATGCATGCAAGGATATAACCCATCTAATGTTCCGCATGTGTTCATCGGACAGTGTTGAAAAAAGGAATTTTGCCGGCAAATAACGCCAGATATTTACTGGCCCAAGACCTTTATATAATTGATATATGGATCATCCGGTCCCTGAAGCTGGCATTCTTCCCTCTTCAGAGCCTGGATATATTCAATCACTTCCTTGGTAATTCTCTCCCCGGGGCATATGGCGGGAATGCCAGGCGGATAGGCCATTATCATCTCGCCGCTTATCTCTCCCTCAGCCTCTTCCAACTTTACCGATCTTTTCATGCTGTAAAAAGCATCCCTGGGCGATACCACCAGTTTGGGCTTATAGGGTACCATGGTGGAATTGGCAACCTTATGGACCCCCTGCTGCCCGGCTATATCCTCCAGAGCCCTAATTAAGGCATCCACGTCCTCCTTGGTGTCCCCCAGGCTTATTATGGCCATTATATTATAAAGGTCGGATAACTCTATCTGTATATTATATTTTTTCCTTAGAATGGCCTCCATCTTATATCCGGTAAGGCCCAATCCCCTTACATGGATACCCAGCTTGGTCTCATCAAAATCGAAACTTCCCGGGGTACCGGTTATCTCCTTGCCAAAGGCGTACAGGCCGGGGATTTCGTTAATCCTGCGCCGTGCATAACGGGCCAGTTCCAGAGACCGCTCCACCAGTTCCTCACCCCTTAAAGCCAGTTGTTTCCTGGCCACGTCCAAAGAGGCCATTAATATATAGGACGCACTGGTGGTCTGGGTGAGATTAATGCTGGACTTCACCCTATTGGCATAGGCCTCGTCGCCCCTTATTATCAATGCCGAGCTTTGGGTAAGGGAACCGCCGGTCTTGTGAAGGCTAAGAGCACTCATGTCTGCACCGCAGTCCATGGCCGACGGCGGCAGCTGCTTTGAAAACTTCAGGTGGGAACCGTGGGCCTCATCGACCAGCACCGTCATATTTCTCTCATGAGCCATCTTGGTTATCCGCTTTAGATCGGACACCACTCCATAATAGGTGGGATTTATGATGAACACACCTACCGCATTGGGATGTCTTTCCATGGCCCTTTCCACACTTTCCACACTCATACCCATGGCTATGCCCAGCTCGTAATTTATCTCGGGCTGTACGTAAACCGGTTTGGCGCCGCTCAGTATCATAGCACCGATGGTGGATTTATGGGCGTTCCGGGGCAGTATAATCTCATCCCCGGGCTTACAGGTATTAAGTATCATGGTATGAATACCCTGGCTGGTACCGTTTACCAGAAAAAAGGCATGATCGGCACCGTATAGTTGGGCCAGCAACTGGGCAGACTGTTTTATAACCCCTATGGGGTTGCAAATATTGTCCAGGTCCTCCATACCATTGACGTCTATGGCCATGGTATTTTGCCCTAAAAATTGGGTCAACTCCTTTATACCCCTTCCCCTCTTGTGACCGGGCACGTGAAAGGGTATTACACCATCATCCACATATTTCTTCAGGGCGTCAAATAGAGGTGTACTGTTTTGATCCATAATATTCAATATCCATCACTCCAAAAAAAATTGCAATATATATTAGACCACAAAGGGCAAAAAATTTCAATAAATAAAAGCCCGATATTTATCGAGCTTTTATTTATTCCCGTTAGAGAAGAACAGTGCCTTGGTCATCCTGGGCCGTATGTCCTTCCACCATTCGACTATCTTAAAGGAAAACTCAATTTGCGTATTCTCTTCGACATGGTATCGGGCGGGAGGATGGACATCGTCCATGGACCAACCGGCCTTTTTCAGCGGCTGTGTCGTATCCTCCACCGCCACACCGTGGCTGATATCCACAAAACACAGCGGCGGGAACATGACACACCACCAATTGGCGCCCCTGCCCCGACCTATTACCACCCTGAAGGTTTCATACTCTCCGGCGGGCAGGTATGTATTGCCGTATACCTTGGTAGGGAAGGTATAATTCCCGAGGACAGCTTTTACGGTATAGTCTTTTCCAAACCTTGCTATTTCATCCTTTGCAATGCTTTCTATTTCCCCTAGCCTACTCCTTATAACATCCCTTGCCTCATCAACTGATACGCATTTTTCAAATTCCTTATCCAGGGTGTCAAGCACCCTGTCCCTGATCCTTAGCTTAAGCTGCTGGTCCTCGGGAGAATCGCTGTTGGCAACAACATGAAACCGTATAATATCTTCCTCGGCCCTGCCGGTTTTATTATTAATTATGAAAAAATGAGTGCCCAGTGCCAGAAAAATTGCCAATACCAGCAATAACCGCCCTTTTTTCTTCATTGCCCTTACCTCCAGTCTCCTTAGGGTTTATTATAAGTATTAACAATTTTTCATTTTTTAAACACTTTTAAAATTATTTTATCATGCCTATCCGCTTGATCTTGGCATCGCTTTCCACCGTTATCAGCGCTTCACAAAACACCTGTTCCCAGTTATTCTTTACCCTTTGCCAAACCCTGGGATGGTATTTAAACAGGAATTCGTTAAGCCCTATACCGTCCATTTTATAGTGACACTGGTATTTGTACAAAACATCCCGGGTGCCCTTTTCTATTTTTTTATTTATTAACCCTTCTATATGGGCTATAACCTTAGAATCGAATAATTCTTCACCCAATACAAATTCAGCCAGGTTACCTTCGACATCCACGCTGATGGTGAACTTAAGCCAGCCGTTTTGTTCGCCCTCGTATTTAATCTTCCTCTTGGCGTCAAATACGTCGTAGGTTACCAGCGCATCCTTATATAAAACCTCAAAGATGCCGCTGTCAAACTCGTCCTCCAGTAGCAATGACATGACGCTTTCTTGCTCGCCCAGCCATCCTATTAGCCTGTGATCCTTTATTATGGCCCCGCCGGCTACCTTAACCTCATCCGTATAAGGCGTTAGTTTTGGCATAATAAGATCTCCGCCCTCCCTCATGGCGGCCAAATATTCCCCGGCCTCCATGGTACGTACCCTGGCCGGGTCCAATTCGTCTTCAAACAGCCCGGTTAAATATCCCACGATCAATTGATCCACCTTGGGTTTGACCTTGAGCACGTCCCTTGCCATGCCGTCCACCACACCCACATACATGCGTCTGTTTAGCCGAAAATCCCTGGCCAGCTTATCAACGGTTTCCCTTACCAGTTGCCGGTCCTTCATCAACTCCTTGCCAAAGAGCATTATCCTGGCCTGGTTAAAATATACTACCCTCCCCAGACGTGTAGACATTAAATACGCACACTGGGACAACGTTCTACCGGTAATACTGATGGTAACGGAGGCTTCCCCACCCCCGCCACTCCCGTATTCTCCCCCCTGGGCGCCCAGCATGGCCGTATTGGGAAACACAAAGGAGGCTACATACCGGCTGTTTTGATCCGTCCTTTCCTCCTCAGGTATTTTGTCCAAGGCTATTACTTGGATAAAAGCCCTTCTTTCTATCTCTATCTTGTCCCAACATCCGGTCGTCAAAATAGCTGCAAGTACCAAAAAAAACAGGACCATCCTTTTAACCATGGGCATCCCTCTTTTTCCTTATAACAGCCAGTATAAGAAAAATTACGGGAATAATACCGGCCACCAAGGTGCCAAAGGTTTTGGTGAAATAACCCAGGTACTCATAGACCACCACCACATTACGGGGTATCATGGCCAATATGTATATGACGGGAAATAGGGGCACCGCCAGTATTCGGGGCTGTTTTAGGCCGATTACCTTGCCCAGTATAAAGTAAGCACAAAAATATGTCATCATCATGGTGGAAAACACGGCAAATACCCATAGGGACAAAAATATACCCTCCAGCCGTTCCACAAAGGCGCCGGGTATCTCCACCGCCTTCATAAGGCTAAACAGGGGCCATATAAGGGACTTGGTCTCGGCAACGCCGAATTCTATAAAAACTATTATACAAATAACAAGATATATTAACATGACAATAACCATTGCTTTAGATACCGTTTTATTCAAATGTTTGGGCTTGGCGGTAAAGGGTATCAACAGCAGCAGGCTTTCATATCCTAAAAAACTGAAGGAGATAGTGGTAATACCCCTGAATACCGCCGGTATATTATCGGGTACAAGAGGCAGGAGATTGGAAAAATCCGCCCCGGAAAAGGCGGGTATAAGCAGTAAAAACGCTCCGAAGACCAACAGGGGCAGGATTATAACCGCCACCCGTGTTATGGGTTCTATACCGTTTCTCACCAAATATAATACCACCGCCATTATGGTCACAATTATCACCTCAATGGGCGTATCAAAAAGGAGAAACAGCTTTATTACATCACCGATAATCCTCGCCTGAAAGACGGTAACCAGCATAAAGTATACGGCTATAAGCAGTGCAACGGCCGTACCGATGAATTTGCCGGCGATATCTACGCTGTATTCGGGAAAGGTTCTGTCAGGAAAACGTTTGGCCAATGCGGTAATGATCAGCGCCTGTACTAGAGCCAGCAGCCCGCCCAAAATCACCAGCATCCAACCGCTGGCGCCCCAAATTTCGGCCACTTCCCGGGGCAGGCTGACAACACCCACACCCATAATGGTGAGTATCAATACCTGCATCAGCTGGTTTTCGCTTATGGCATCGTTATCCTTGAGCAACCTAGTTTGCCTCCTTCTCCTCCGGCCTTTCGTCCTGGGCCCTTGTCTTGTCCCTGCCCTCTAAAAACATGGGCCTCTGTTTCATGGTCATCAGCGGTGCCCTTATAACAAAGTCCTGGAAATTTTTTATGTTGTACTTATCAAAGGATGGCAGGTAGGGCACTCCGAAACTCTTTAGGGTGGCCAGGTGTACGATTATGGCAAGTAAACCCAAAACCAAGCCATACAGGCCTAAGAAGGCCGCCGCCAGTATAAGGGCAAACCTTAAAATCCTAAAGCTAATGGCCACATTATAGCTGGGTATGGCGAAGGATGCTATGGCGGTAATGGCCACCACTATCACCATAATGGGGCTGACTATGCCGGCCTGTACCGCCGCCTGTCCTATTATGAGGCCGCCCACTATACCTATGGTTTGGCCTATGGGCCCCGGCAGTCTCACTCCTGCCTCCCTTAAAAGTTCCAGTGACACCTCCATGATAATGGCCTCCACATAGGCGGGAAAAGGCACCCCCTCCCTGGAACCGGCTATGGAGAGTACCAGCCTGTTGGGTATTATCCCGGGGTTGAAGGATGTTACCGCGATATACAGGGCGGGCAGGATGAGGGAATATGCTCCGGCAATAAACCTGAGCACCCTTATGGCACTGGCAATCAGCCATCGTTCGTAATAATCCTCCGGAGACTGGAACAGGCTGTTAAGAGTGGTGGGTACCAATAATACAAAAGGCGTATTATCGACAATAATGGCCACCCTGCCCTCCAGTAAGGCAGCGGCCGCCTCATCAGGGCGTTCGGTATTCTGCACCTGGGGAAAGGGAGACAGCCAATTATCCTCTATCAGCTGTTCTATATACCCGCTTTCAAAAATACCGTCAATCTTTATGTCCTTAAGCCTATTTTTTACTTCATTCAATACATTGGGATCCACTACGTCCTTGATATAGGCTATTACCACGTCGGTCTGGGACCTTTGGCCAATCTTTAAAGACTTGATCTTAAGCCTGGGATCCCTAATCCGCCGGCGGATTAACGTGGTGTTTACCCTTAAGGTTTCGTTAAACCCGTCCCGCGGACCCCTTATAACAGATTCGGTGGGAGGTTCTTCAACACCCCTGGAGGGCCAGCCCCTGGTGGCTATCTTGAGAACAACAGCATACCCGTCCAAAAGGAAGAGGGTTTCTCCGGAGAGCAGTGCCAGAATGGCCTGGTCCAGGTCCTGTGTTTCGGATATTTCCCCTACGGTTATGGAACATTTGACCAGTATTCTGTACATGTCTTCCTTAAGGGTTTGTACGCTGTCATAGGCCTGTCTGATATCCAGCATCAATGACTTTAAAATCTGATGGTTTACCAGGTCCTTGTCCACCATACCGTCCACATACATCAATACCGCCCTTAGGTCATGCCGGGAACCTATGACCATTTCCCTGTATACCACATCATCGGCATCCTCGAGCTGTTGGCGAAAATAGTCAAGATTACGGTCCAGGCTGGAATCGGCAGGCATACCGATCTCCTGTATGTTTTGCCGGTCAACCTCCTTAGCCGTTTTTTCTTGGCTGTTTCTCTTTGTTTTCCTTATCCTTTTGTATAAGCTCATACACAACTCCTTATATTAAAATAGTAAGTATAATAAGTGCAATGCCCAATAGGATGTAGAACATGCCGCCAAACTTGGAGATAAGCGCCTCCTTTTTGTAACCTTTTTTGTCCATGGCTTTACTGTCCACCAATATCCCTATCATCCCGGCAGCAATGATCATTAAAATCACGCCTATGTTAAATATCTCCAACAATTTCTCGAGGAAATCCATCATTTGTACTACTTCTCCTTGTCCCCGGCCGGACATGCCGGGTATATTTTAATTTCCATAAATAATTGGCTATAAAAAATTCTTCCTTAAAAGGAAGGATTTTATGCACCTATGTTCAATCTTTGCACATACCTTTCGGCCAACTCGATATCCTCCACCCTATCCACATCGGTACCTATCTCGGCATAGGGGGATATTACCGCCGCTACCTTAAAGGCCAGTATGGAAGAAAACCGCTTTTCCAGTTTTGGTATGGACAACATGCCCAACAGCAGCCGTACCAAAAAAGAAAAGCCGATAAGGCGGCCGGTTTTTAGGGGCTTTTTTCTATAATCCAGCAGCTTTTTGGCAAACTCACTGCAGGGGTTTATCATTCTTGGATTTATATACATCATGTTACCGCCGGTGAACACCCCTTCCCTCAGCCTGACATAGGTCCTCCGGATGCCGGGGAATTTCTTTTCGTTTATTTCCTTGCTCACAATGGGATAGCATAAATCGGCGGCCAGCTGCCGGCTTTTGCTTATGAAATGGTCCACCGCCCCGGGGGTTATCATGGGTATGTCCGATGTGGTTACCAGCACCCTGCCGTCATTCCTAAAGGGCTGGATACCCAGGTTTAAATTGTCAAGTATGGATTTGGATTGATCGATTATGTAACTGACCCTATCCTTTACAAACCGTTCCAACAAAGGTCTGGGCCCCACCACCGATATGCTGTCCACCATGGCGGCATTGTCCAAGGCATTTACCACGTATTCCACCATGGGCTTACCGTTAATCATTATAAAAGGCTTGTCGGGCAAGCCTTTATCCTCCGGCCCGCTGCCTGCCAACACCAAAGCGTTTACCATATGCCACCCCTTTCATACCCTATCGTTATACGTACTTGTTACATATACATGCCCGTACTCCATGGCTAAAACCCGGGCAGCCCTTTGGGCGGCCGCCCTGTCTTTGAATATACCAAACACCGTTGGGCCGCTGCCGCTCATAACACTGCCCAGGGCACCCATTCCTGTAAGACCGTTCTTGATTGCCTCTATAACCGGATACCGACGGGCGCTTACGCTTTCCAGTACATTACTCAAGTTCTCAGCCACGGCACGTATATCTCTATCCTCAACCGCCTTTACCATGGCATCAATATCCGGTCTATCGGTTAGTTTGTCCAAATCCAGGTGGGTATATACCCACTTGGTGGATATATCTATCTCGGGCTTAACCAACACCATCCACGTCTTGGGCAAATCGGGCAACGGTGTGAGCACCTCGCCTATACCCTCGGCCAGCGCCGTACCTCCCAGTATACAATAGGGAACATCGGCACCCAGGGCAAGGCCAAGCTCCATAAGCTTTTGCCCGGACAGGCCAATGCCCCACAGCTCATTCAACGCCTTTAGTACGGCAGCACCGTCGCTGCTGCCGCCGGCCAGTCCCGCCGCCACCGGTATGTTTTTTCGAATATGGATGTCCGCACCCCGGCGCACGTTAAACCTCTCCTTAAGCAGCATGGCCGCCCTATAGGCCAGATTATTTTCATCCAGTGGCAGGGACTTATCATCGCAGTATAGCCGTATATCACCATCGGTAGACACCACCCTCACTTCGTCATACAGGTCTATAGACTGCATCACCATCCTGACATTATGATACCCGTCCGGCCTTCTACCCAGTACATCAAGGGCAAGGTTTACCTTTGCCCGGGCTTTTATATCGATATGATCCATTAAGCCATCCTCCTTTTTCACAAAACGTCCGCAAGCTTAAAAGTCTTTTCCTGTATATAACCTATTATACAACCCCATACAAAAAAAATCTTCATTGACACTGCAGCACCTGTTAACCGCTATAGATGGCAGTACAATGAAGTGTTTCCTTTAATTAATTTTTAATCTATAAAACTTCCATCTTATTAATGGTCCTGATATTAAACACCCCGTTTTGGAAACCATAGAGCACGGCCTTGGAACGGCTGGGCTGTTTGAATTTCCGCAAAATACTGCTTACATGGCTTTTGACGGTAGCCTCCGATATAAAAAGGGCCTTACCTATCTCATGGTTGGAATAGTTCTTGGCCATGAGCATATACACCTCTCTTTCCCGGGGTGTCAGCAGTTTAAGGGGCCCGACACCGCTTGGCTTCCGATCACCCGACAGGTTCACCAAACTTTTAAAGACAGGTTTGGGCATACACACTACATCAAATTTATACAACAGCCTTATCATGTCCACTATTTTACTATTCTCTATATCCCCGTCTTCGAATATAAAACCGTCGGCTCCGTTGCCCACACACTCATAAATATAATCATAGTCGTCGGTATCGGTCAATACTACCACTTTGGTGGACTGCCCTGTCTGTTTTAGCTTTTTAATAAGCTCTCCGCTGTCGGTTTTGGAAAGCTCGGGGTTTATTATTAAAATATCGGGTTTTAGGGTTCTAACCCCCATCATCGCATTCTTTTCATCATAGGCTTGTCCCACTGTATGGAAGTCATCGGCACTGAAGATAGACTTAAACCCCTCTATTACTATTTTACATCTATGGGCAAACATTATCTTTATTCTCTCCATGGCCACCCTCCTAAATTCATACTGTTTTAGTATAAGCGAATACTACTTTGGTATGAGCAATGGTTGATATGCTCAAAAATATATTCAACAAAACAGCGGTCATACCTTCCTTTGTACATAATATTTCCCCGGTTGCCTATCCACACTACACAATAATACATTATAACCACATTTCCCGTTAATTTGTCGTAATAATACATCAATCGCCCTTGTATCCTTATAAAATTTTGACGTATTAAAATAAAATTTATCAATATTCGCATAAAAAGAATATTTCGGCGGGAAATATCGAAGGGGCAGCACCCGCCCTATTTATTAAGGCGGACTGCCCCTTTAGCAGAATAGAACTGTATCGGCCCTTTGGTCTCAATCAACAAAATTTCCGTCAATGCAGTATTTTAATTAAGGTAAATTCCGATCGGCCTTGGTTTTATCAGGCAAATTTGCACTGCCATAGACCGGCGTACTTTTTCCGTCTTCTACCCTTTAATCTTAAGCCAGTTTATATTGTTTGCGCCTGTATATTAATATGGGTTTTCCCTTATCCAGCTTTTCCTGGTCTTCTATTTCGTTGGTTTTTAATATATCTTCGACAGTTGTATTAAATCTCTTGGCAATATCCCAGAGGATATCCCCTTCCTTTACATAGTATATGGTAATACTGCTTAGCTCTTGGGGCTGTTGTTCCCCTTCCGCCTCTTTAACCGTAAGGATAACCTTCTTCTCCACTTGACGGGTTACCACCGCCGATGCCCTCAGGGTTGTTTTTACCTCTACCTCATCGGGTGCTATAACATTGTATTCCAGCGCCGTTGTGTCAATGGTTAAATCAGCCTCCATATCCTGGGCAATTCCGTCGAAGGGTATGAAATGTCTAAAGGGTACCTCCCAGGCATAGTTATGTACCAACTGCTCTGAGTTGGCTGCCATATACAGCATATTAATGCCCAGTATACCTTCGACTATCACCCTGTCGTCGCCTATTTTGTGATCGGTTATCATGGGTCGGGCGTCGATACTGTATACCTTGCTGACCTCGGGAACTTCCGACGGGATATCTATGCTTTCCTTTATCACCACATCGGCATCGCCCTGGCCCACCATCTGAACGATTTTAAGGTCCTTTGTGCCTATTTCCAAATTTCTAGTGGGGCTGTAGGCATCCATCACTGCCTGTATATCCTCGGTAAAGCAAACCCTAACCCATAAACCCACCACCGCTTCGGCGGCCAGAATGGTGGCTTCACCCATGGCATTTTCCCTGACGGAGGAATACACTTCATCCACCGATGCCTCCACTTCGCAGTCCATGTTCTCCAAGGCGCCGTCCACTTGTACAAATTGACTGAAGGGTATGCTGTGCTGGACGTAGTTTATGGATTTGTCATCATCGTCGGCTACATATAATGTCTTTAGATTAACTTCACCTTCAACAACAACCCGATTTTCCATGGTTCTTTTATCCCTAACCACCGCCTGGGCCTGGCTGTATAGTATATTGTCGATGAGCGGTTTATCGTCGGGCAGTTCTATATCTTCCTTAACCATGGTCTGGGACGTGCCTTCACCTATTACATCGGTTACCTTAATGTTGTCGCTGAGTACTTGTATATCTTCTACCCCTTCTATTTTCTTGACCACTTCTAACTGTATGACATTTGTAACCTTTACATCCAAATTCAAAACGGCATTGGCCTTGAATTTTCTGCTGTTTATAATACCATAATCTATATGCTCAACTGTGCCCTTTATGCGCACATTCATCTTTGGTTTTACTCCAGGCAACTCCACATTTTGCGTAAAACTTTGATCCACTTCTATGCTGCATAGGGGACTTTCCTTTTCATCGGAAATATATAAAAGGGTAAATTTAATCGATCCCTCAACCACAACCCTATCCTGCAACGCTTCCTTGCCGCTTATTGTTACCCTGCCGTCTACTGCCAGTATCCTGTTCAAATCCGGTTTTTCGTCGGATACAACAAAATCCCCCTCTACCATGGTCTGGGCCAACTCTTCGCCTATCACTTGTTCCACCTTGATGAGGTCCCTTATAACTTCAACAGCCATAGTCTATTCGGCCTCCTCCCGGAATAACAACATAATTTCTACTACTATAATATAGAAATACAGGTGAAAATATGTTAAAAACCGTAAAAAAAGATTGCTACAAAAAAAATTAGGGCACAGCTATGGCTGTGCCCCGGGGGCTGTTTGCCTTTATATTCTATAATTATTGCTGCATACCACCAATTCCACCGTTTGGGTAAGCACGTCACAATAGCTGTAGGACACCCTTTGTACCGTTTGGGAATTGGTGTCTATTTTAATGACAAAGACACAAGGATAGGTTTCTTCTATTATGCCTTCCCTTGCATAAATCCTTTTTCTGCCCTTATTGGCCTTAAACCGTACCTTATGGCCGATATATGACTGTATGTCGTTTCTTACCCTGGACAGGGATTCAGCATTGATCAAGTCATCACCCTCTTATACATTATATGCTACTGCATCCTATACCGCTACTAAATACACCGCCGTATTTTACCCAGTATTTAATTTGTCCAAGGGATAACTTTTTTATACTGCACTGTCAAATTATCTGAAACTGAAATCCCCCACCTGTTCTAAAAGATATTTTATTTTTTTGCCGTTATTTTATTTTGATAACTGCGTTTCTTTTTAAAGTCTATCTTTTTAACCCTTGCCGATAACATTTTGGATTTTTTTGCAGCCTTTATTTCCCTCACTATACCCATGATTTCATAAAGAATTATTATAATAAGGATTGCTATGGTAATAATAACAAATCCCCCCGGGCCCCAGAGCATGCCTCCGCCCTCACCGGCCGCCCAATCCTCCTGGACGGCGGGAGTAAATAACAAGAATTTACCCACCATGGGCGTGTAACCGGGATCCCACATGGCCCGGATGTTTATATATACCATGGCACAGGTAAACAGGATAAAAGCACCGATAAGGAGGTTTATGACCATGGCAATCGTTCTTTTCATTTGTATACTACCACCTTTAAACATTTTTGGAGTACCCTACAGTATACTATCTTTTGGCGGTGTTGATAATCCTTCGTGGGTTTTAGTAATGCCATACTTTGTATTGATTTTTGTATTCTCCGTTTATTGTTCCAAAGCCACCCTTTCCTTGAGGCGTGCCCTTACCACAATCCTTTTATAGGGCGGCCTTAGCGGATGGCAGCTGGTAAGGGTAAGACAGTTATAACCCACCGGCTCGGTTATCGTCCAATCATCGGGCTCCACTATAAACACCCGTTGAGTGTGGTAGACATACTTAAAGCCGTTGAATATAAGCACTATTTCATCCCCCGCCTGCAGTTTGTCGACATAACGGAAGGGAGAGCCATGGGCGTTTCTATGGCCCGCGATGCATACATTCCCCCACTCCTCATCGGGCAGGGGGCTTATCTCATAAAGTCCCGGTCCTTGCTCCAGGTATTCCTCGGTGGTGCCCTCGACAACCCCGCTAACAAGCCCCAGCTTCGGTATGCTAAGCACCATCATACCGGTTTTGTAATCCTCCCTGGGAAAGGGAGGGGTGTGGATGTCTTTCTGTAAATCCTCACCCCTCACATACCCGTCTTCCCTCACAACATCTATGCCTACCTCCGGTATCTCGCCGTTTCCTTCCATAAGAACCGGCCTACTTAACCAGTAAAGATCACCGGCAAAAGGTATAAGCATTAACGCCATCCCTGTTACTATCAAAATAATCGTCAAGTACCTCTTCATGGATACGTTACTACCCCTGCCTTCCCCTAAAATCCGCTGTCTTATTTTCTTTTCCTTCTATGCCTCATGCCAATCCCCATGGCCACCAGCCCGGCTCCGATGCCTACCGGTAGAATAACGGCCGGTCCCGGTCCGCCGGTACCCGGCAAATAACCGGTGGGTAGCTCTTCGTCAATTATCGAAATTTCTTCAGCAGGTGGCTTTTCGGTAATTGGGGTAGGTCCCCCGGCACTGGGCTCCTCGGGGATTGGGATAATTTCTTCAGGACGGGGTTCTTCGGTATGGAATCTAATGCTTCCCAGGTATTGACCCAATGCCATATCGAAAGGTATGTCTTCAAAGACCACGCTCATGAAAAAGCTTTCATTGCCCTTTAAATAAATTGGGTTGCTCCATGGATCAAGGTCCTTGTTCCAATTATTGTCGCTATATACCTTTACCCAGTCAAAATCACTGAAAAAACCGTGTACCGTTATCCACAGCTTAACGGTATCCTTGCTTTTGTTCACCACCTTAAAGAGGTTTTCAAATCTATAGGTACTGTTGGGCTGAAAGCCGTAGCTGCCCTGGCCTTCGTCATCACCATAGCCGGCAGCGAAATTTATTTCAAGGCCAGCACCCTTCTTGTATACTGTATTATCCCTATACCCCACGCCCGTATTAGGCTCGAATTTCAGCTTGCTGTCCTTCGGACCGGTAGCCATGACTGACATAATACCGGCCCCTCCCCTACAGCTGCCCACCATAAGCATATTGACTGAGGCTCCGGCCATATTTAGTACTATGCTTAGAAATAAGCCCACGATAACAATTTTTGCTATCGTCCCCCTCTTCATACAACCCACCTCCCTTCGAAAGCGTATTTAGCCCGTTATTTAGCCTGTTTCCTAACTTAATTTTATTTCAGCAGGGAATTTTTTATATAGTTCGTAGGGATACTTTTATCGGGAAAATAGGATACATTATAAACTCCACGAAAGTACCGTCCTACCGGCATTAAAAAAGGATAAGTCCCTTTGGACTTATCCTAAACAATTAATTGGTAACCTGACTATTTGTTTGGCTGCCCCAGCTTTACCTTTACATCCATTACCGGACCGCTACTGCCAACAATAACGGTTATGTTAGAGGGACTACCGTCGTTTAAAGTGCTGGACGGGGTGGTATCCGGCCCGAATACATTATTTCCGCCCAAGTAAAAATAGTGGTCATAGTTGTTGTATATTTCTTCATTAAGATCCATGCCCGGTTCCAAGTCGTCCAGCTGGCTATAACCTAGGTCCGACATGCTTGCTTCTATAAGGGCCACCCCTTTACGGGACTCGTCATCGTTTATAAGGCCGTCCACCATTTTTGTACCATACTCGTCTACTATCGAGTCATTGATTACCGACTCGTCTATATGCCATATGGCCACGCCACCGCCCTTTATTTCCTTTTCCAAGGCCCTATAATACCCCTCCAGCTGACGGTTTTCTATGAGGTAATACTCATTGGGATTTGGCGTGGGTATTTTGAGGATGTTATACTTTCCCGTGGAGGCTGAGTATACCTTATATTCACCGGATTGTGTAACCACCGTGGGTTCTATAAACCCTAAGAAGATCATGCTCCAGGGATCGAGGGGCACCGGTGTCTCGCCTATGAGCTCCCCTTCCCGCAGGGCGGCGGTACCCGAACCCATGAGGCTGTGGACGCCCACCCCCAGGGAGCTTTCATCGGTATCGTACAGGTCCGGCAAACCCAAAGAATGACCCAGTTCATGGCATATTATGGAGATGGTGGCTATGCTGTCCCTTCCGGTATTGAGCTCATCAAAGTACAATTCGCCGGTGTATATAAAGGTGTTAAGCATTTTATTATCCAGGGTGAATTTATACAAATCATCGGATAACCAAGAAAAGTAACTACTTACACAAGGCCCGTCTTCCAATTCTGGGTCTCCTTCATACCCGGCCAGCACACAGATGATATGGAGTTCATGGCATGCAATAACACCGTCATTATTGGCATCAAAGGAAGCAAAATCCACATACTCGTCGGCGGCCTCCAGGGCACTGAAAACCGCAATAAATGCTTCCAAATCATTATCTGAATCTCCCGGATGGTCAAGCCCCAAACTTACTTCCACTATGCCGTCATCGATTATGCCGTGGTTTTCCCGAGCGGGAACAAAGCTAAAAAGATTGTTGGACATCTCCGCGTAATAATCGTTGACGCTATTGGCCCCCCTTTGAAATATTTGTTCATACCAATCCAGGGCGTCGGTCTTTAGCTTGACATCATCGAATTCTATCAACACCACCAATACATTGTGGATATTTTTCGCATTTTGTATATCCCCGAAATTCTTGCGACGTTGGCCATAGCTCCGGTCCTTGCCGCTTTTTTCTATATGGGATGTATCAGCGAAGGTGCTACGGTAATAGTCGGCATCAAAAATCAAACTGCAGGAAGATAAAATGAATATGAATATGATACATATAAGTATAATGCTTATTTTGCTTATCCTTTGCATATTTAATCTCCTTGTTATGCAGGACCGGTCCTTGGCCGTCTCCCTTTTATCTTTAGCCTTTATAAAATGCGGGCCGCGGTGCTTTCTTTTTTATAAATATTCCATTAAGGCAATATCCTTAATTCTGCTAATGCACTTAATAACTTGATTAAAACGGATTGCCGACAATGAACTTACCTATTCAATACCTAATCAGGGTACTTTTGTATAATTATACCACGGCCCTTTAGCATAATCACACATTTTTTGACAAATTGAAACCAAAAAAACAGCCGCTACCGTAGTAACAGCTGCTTCAAGGTTTATATAAACTTATACAGATTTAAATAGAATCCATGAACCGTGAGAATCCCTCAGTGTTCACGCCTACGCCGTATTAACATTTATTTGTCAGTCATTAAATAACTCCTATCACCAATGGTGTTACCAGCCGCTGCTTTTACAATTATTCTTCCATTCAGAGTTACATTTTCATCGTCTTCAATGAAGAATTTTACCGTTATACGATGTTTTTGATCCGGAGCTAATTTTCTCCACAGCTGGCCATTCACAACAGCATATCCTTCTACACCGCGAGTTCCGGCGTTAGGGTTAATTATCCCATCAGTAATAAACCAAAAATCATGGTTTTTCGCATTGCCTAGCCACCATTCCGGTCCGATCCATATATTGGTCAAACCTTCATTTTCAATTGTATACCAAACCGGTTCTGATGAATTGTTCTTTACATAGAATAGCCTTTCCCATCCGTAAATACTGTTGCGCTGAAAACCAAAGTCTTTGCCAAGATTTCCTTTAGCAAAATTAAATACTAAATTACCATTTTCGTCTATTCGTGCAGTCAAATCCTCATTTCCTTTGCCACCGACAGTACCTAATTCCAACGAACCATCCGTTGTATCTACAATTGTCATACTGGCATCGTTAGCTACATAGGCATTTGTATAAGCCATGGCTGCCATCAGGCCGGCAACGCACAGCAGCACTACTACTAAAACTAAACTTTTCTTCATCTTGAATACCTCCAAATCATTATTTTTGTGCTATGCACACCCCCATTATAATTTCCCTTGAAATTATTTACATCACGCCAAAGGGTAGTCTTTACTTCACCAATTTATACCCAAAAATCCCACTGCGGTACCCCATGGTATACTTTTGTACCGTATAAGCTTTATGACACTAAAGCATAGTCATGCCCGGCATACCTTGATGTAATTAAATACTTATTTAGTTTGAAAGAAAAACAGTTGCTTTATTTGCCCATACAATGGATTGAAAATAAAAAGCCATGGACAGGGAGAACCGTCCTGTCCATGGCTTAATCTTAATATCAGTTAAGTGTTGAGCTTTGAGCTTCAGCACTTACAATTAAATTATAATTTAAAGTTGTTACATGACCATTCAACGAATCGGTCTTCATAGATACCCATTGTTCTGCATTTGGTGCGAGGGTGAAAGAAAGTACGCTTCCATTGCTATGTATGCCCGAGAGTAAAACCCATTTATCGTCAGCCTTAGCAGACACTTTTATCCTTCCCTGTGCTTTTGGATCTAATTCTATGGATACTTTAACCGTGTTTTCAGAATTGTTCTTTACTTTAAAAAGATCTTCCCAAGTATAAACGCTAAAGGGTTGAACACCAAAGGTGTCATTATTGTATCCCTTCGATAAATCAATTATTAATAAATGAGCAGTAGTCTTTTTTAGATATGATGCATTATGAATGGGACTTGGTGATAATGATAAAAGCGCTTGACTGGTATTGGTTAATTTCACGCTCGCATCATTATTAACCGTTGCCGTAGTGTAAGCCATGGCTGCCATCAGGCCGGCTACGCAGAGCAGTACTACTACTAAGATTAAACCTTTTCTCATTTTGTATACCTCCAAATCATTATTATTGTGCCATGCACACCCCCATTATAATTTCCCTTGAAATTATTTACATCACGCCAAAGGGTAGTCTTTATTTCACCAATTTACACCCAAAAACCCCACCGCAGTACCCCATGGTATACTTTAGTACCGTATCTTTTCTACCAAAGAGGGGTTTGTCCAAAAAACAATTGCTATAAAATAGTAAATAGTACAAAAGGAGGCGAAATCCATGAAGTCCACAAAGATATTCAAGCTGGTTGTCACGATAATAATATACGTTATCGCTGCCTTTATGGCGGTATCCGCCGTCGGCACCATCGTCGCCAAACAGCCCTTTTTAATGACGGCCATTAGATCAAACAGTATGTATCCCCAGCTGGAAAGGGGAGATTTGGTAATTCTTAATGAATTCTCGTCAAAGGATTCCCTATCAACAAAGGACATAATCGTATTCAGAGTGGAAGAGGGGAACTATATAATCAATGATTGGATGATGCACAGGATTACCGACGGCAATGCCAGGGACGGGTTTATCACCAAGGGCGATGCCAATGAACGGACCGATCAAGAGGATATGGGTATACCTCCCATAAAACCCGAATGGATTGCCGGCAAGGCCTTGGTACTGAGGGGCAAACCCCTTAAGATACCTCTGTTGGGGCATCTGGCCCTGTACGCCGAACAGTCCAAAAACAGCCAATTACTGCTGCCTATTATAGCCGTTATACTGGCAGTCATCATAGCCGTAGGCGAATTAAAAAACACTAAAAAGGGGAAACATGCTAAGACCGAAAAGACCGAAAGTTTGGATATGCAGCTAATATATTTTTTCAGCGGCCTTACCATAGCCGTTATGGTAGGCGCCAGTATGCTGGCCACCAGCCAGCATCTAAACCTTTCATACGGTGTTTCAGAGACCGAAGAGGCTGCTTTGATGGGCAGCAATGTGGGGGTGTTGAAGATAGGTGACGAGGTAGATCGTCCCCTGGCCGAGTTTAATAATAACGGTTTTTTCCCTCTTTTGGTGTCCATTACCACCGATGATGAACAAATTTCTTTTAGCCGGGACAAGCTTATCTTAAAACCCGGGCAGTATGTCGAAACTCAAATGACGGTGAAGGCGTTAAATCCGGGGGATTATAACTCCTCCATCAGGGTGGGCATGTTTTTCCCGCTGCTACCCCTTGATTGGATACACGTCTTAGCCCAACGCAGCTATTGGCTGGCCCTTATAGTAATATCCCTTATACCCGGCCTGCCGCTGATGCTGTACCCTGTATTGGATAAAAAAATGCGCAAAAGTACCGCCAAGGTTATACGCCAAAGAATCCGGCGGATTAAAGGTGAACTATCCCGTTCTTGATGGCAAACAATGCCGCTTGTGTTCTGTCCTTTAACTCCAGCTTAGATAGGATCTGACTGATATGCTTTTTAACCGTGCTTTCGGTTACAAATAGATTGCTGGCGATTTCCCGGTTGTTCATTCCCTTGGCCACTGCCTTCAGCACGTCCACCTCCCGGGGGGTTAGCTGATCGAGGCCGTGGTCCTTCTTTTTGTTCAATATTTCCTCCATAATATCCGGATCTATATATGACCTGCCTTTGCTAACTATCCTTACGGCAGCCACCATTTCCTCAGGCAGTGCCTCCTTTAAAAGAAACCCTTTTATATTAAGATCCATGGCCCTTTTTATATCCTGACCGTCGAAAAAGGCGGTGAGCACCACGATTGCACATTCATGGTTCCTTGCCCTTATATCCTTTACCAAATCCAGGCCATGTTCATCACCTATCTTTAAATCCAACAATACCATATCCGGATTTTTGGTGGCTATAAGTTTCCTTGCTTCTTGCAAAGATCCTGCATAACCTACTATCTCCATATCCGGTTGGCATCCCAACACCGCTTCTATACCCTCCCTGACCAGGGGATGGTCGTCCACTACGGCTATCCTTATCATCCTACTACCTCCTTATTATCCATTGCATGGGTATCATTGATAGGGATGGTGCAGGTTAACCTTGTACCCCTTCCAATATGGCTTTGTATGTCAACACGGCCTCCGGCCGACCTTGCCACTGCATGGATGTTGGTTAAGCCCAGGCCGCCTTTATTTTCCCCATAAGTGTCTTTAATATTGAATCCTATGCCGTTATCCTCTACCAACACCTTGATATCATTGCCCGCCCTGGATATATCAATCTTTATTTTACTGCATTTTCCATGGTGCACACCGTTACCCACCGCCTCCCTAACCAGCCTGTAGATACTGTACTGCACCTTTGGACTGGGCATATCGACATGGGTAAGCCCGTTTTTAAAATGTATGTCCAGATTGTTCAATACCTTAAGTTTGCCTAAATATACGCCCATTATTTCGAAATAATTAACGTCCTTGTTGTTGAGGTTATATATACACTTTCTGAGTTCCTTAGCGGCAATGGAGGCCGTATCCCGGATGGCGGTCAGTTTTTCCCGCATCCTTTCGGGGGCCATGTCCGTAGTATTTAATAGCTGTTGGCTGCAATAGATGATACTGAATAGATTATGGGATACAACATCATGCATCTCATTGGATATCCGTTTTTGTTCCTCGGCCAACAGCACGTGGTTTTGCATATCCACGCTTTTGATCCTGTCTATGGCAACGCCGCACATACTGCCTAGAAAGGCCATGGTGCGGTGCTGACATTTACTGTCCCGTTCAACTTCATTGCCGAACAGTGCCAGGGCACCGTAACAACATCCGCCGCTGGTTATGCCGGTCATCAGCACATGCCCGGGTTCAATTGTGTCCAGATCCCGTTCTATAATCGTCTGGCCACCGTCCAAATTATTAATATAGTCCAGCATAATGTCTTTAAAGGCTTGCCGGTTTATTATGGGAATATCATCCTTGTATATGATAAAGAGATCATCCTCCAGCAATTGATAACCCAGCCTGTCCTTCTTTATCAAAAGAGCGATTATATCTCCTTTGACAATCCGTTTGGCATATACCAAAAAGATATGGATCATCTGTTCTATGGCGGTACTGACGGTTAAGGCCTCGGTCATATGGTAAAGGGAGGTGATATGATCTATTGATTCTTCCAGCTGGGCATTGGCCTCCATCAGTTCCTTCTTTTGCTGCCTAAGTATTTCTGCCTGACTCGACAGGGTCTTTAATATCCTGGAGGAAAGCCGAATGGCAACGGTGATAAGGATGAAAATAAGGGCTGTGGGTCTTATACCGTACAGGATAGTCGATAAATACAGGGGTCTGAAGAACACAGTGCTCATCACCGTTATGCCGGCTAAAAAGACCAAGTTAACCGTCCAACATAACAAGGGTCGGTCGGACAATGCGGCATTAAGTATTGGGTTTAGAGCATACCAAATAAAGGGGCTGTTCAAGCCCCCGGTTGGTATGATTAGAAAGCTTATGCCAATTACCTCTGCAAATACCAAAAAGTAGTAAAGTTTTCCGTCCCTCAAGTTGATGTATATTTTTGCGGATATCACCATGGCAATGAACAATGCCGCCACAACGCCTATTTTAAAGGAAATATCCATCCTGGGCTCGCTTAAATAGAAGGCCGACGTAACCAGCCAGGATATATACCTGTAAATAACGGCCGCTTTTTCAATTTTGTCCAAGGTTTTTTTGAAAAGCCTGTTTTCCATCCACTTATACATTGGTATCCGCCCTCCTTGTATTGGGCATTGCTTTGTTTTGTCATTACTCACAATTAAGATTGTGATTTGCGGTCATTTTCCCGCTTGTCCAGACTTTTCCCCTTTGTTAATCGATATTTACAATATTTAGCCTCTCTTTGCATCCATTAGCCCTTTTGCGTCTATCAGTCTAAAAGCATATCACTCTGCCTAATGGTCACCGTTTTCTTTTGTTTCTTCCATCAAATCGCTATTTTGCACAATGTCTTGGGGATCGTCGCCGGTGTCCTGCTGCTGTTCTTTACTCTCCTTTTGCTGCTCCCCTACATCTTGTTGCTGCCCTTCATCCTTTGTATCTTTTTGTTGCTGCCCTTCATCCTTTGTATCTTTATCCCGTTTCTCGATATTTTCTTGCTCCGTATCCTTTGTTTCATCCTGGCTTGTTTCTACCTTTGTTTCTATATTCTCCTTTAACTGTCCGCTTGTTGGCTGTTCATCGGTTGGTTGCTCATCCACCTTCGGCCCGACCTCTTCTATAACCTGTTGATTTTCCGTAGCATCAAACGACCACCACACCTTTGCACTGCCCCATTTCCATTTTCCCTTAAGCTCCAAAGGCACTTTGCCGGGAAGTTGACGACTGCCTTGAACTAACACAATTGCCTTTATGCTTTTTCCCGGTTTGAGGGTTTTCCATTTCTGCCATTTAACCGGCTTGTCCTTGCCTGTGTATATATACACCCTGGCATCATCGAAGGATTTGGTACACTTCAGCTTAACATCCATGGTATTGGAAGAATTGTTTTTTATGGTATAGATTTTAACTGCAAAATACCTGCTTTGCCCGGTAAGCAAATGGCCATTGTCCGACTTAGCGCCCAATTCCGGGGGTGCTTCTTTTACCGCCAAAAGGGCATCCTTGGATTCCACAATTCTAAGCCTTGCACTGCTGGCAACGGAGGCTGAAGAATAGCTGCTTGATGCCGATAATGAAAAGAAAAGGGCCAATATGAGGCACAGAGTAAATATTCTCCTGCCCATCTGTTCACCTCCTTGGAATTTTTTACTTGATGTTAGTATATTTTTTTAAGTGGAATTTATGCATAATTAATAACATATATAGTTATTGTTGATAAATTTTGGGATTTGGTATATATAGTGTATTGTTATTCCAAAAGATTAGAAAGTATCCTTTGGTATGGTATTGGTTATACTTTGGTTTGATTTATAATAATACTTAAAAAAAGAGCGGGGAACTGTTACTCAAAACAGTCTCCCCGCTCTTTTTTACAGCTTAATTTAACCTTTTTCTTAAGGACAGCAAAGGAACCGGAAAGTTGAACTTTAAGCCTTGATATTTTGATTGCCCATACCCTGCCTTTTGCCTAAATCCGGCTTTGTATTTTTTAGACTATATATTATACGGTGTAGCTAATGCTATGTAGTCATGGTCTTGTGAAAGGGTTTACAAATACGTAGGTTTTTCGGGAAAGGCTATTGTACCGCTTATAACATCTATATAGGCCATCCAATAGCCAAAGGCTCCCGGGTATTGTTGTTGACCCTTGGCAGGCTGCCAGTATGTATATCCCGTTTGGCCGCCAAAGGGCTGTTCTTCCCTGATATATCTGCCCGGCATGCCGTAAATTATGTATTTCGGTTTTCCCTCTTGCCGCTGCAAACCTATAATATAATGATCATAGGGGTTTGCCATAAAGCCGTAAAACTGGTTCATGAAATAGTTCTGGCCATAGGCGGGATTATAGTTTTTGTGTATGTCCACCCTTATCCATTCAACGTCTTTCATTTCCTTTTCAAAGGGCTGCACCGACATATATGAGTTGAATAACCGCTTATAATACCATTCCATTCTATCCCAAAAGCTGTAACCATAGGTCCGATAACCTACCTGGCCCTTGTCGGCTGCATACCAGCTGGCATATTTGTTTCTGTCCCCAAAGTCTTCCCCCCGGATACCGACATCATCCCGTTTTTCCCTTTGATCCCTCTCATATGCTTCGCTACCGACACCGTCCTGCCCTGCTCTTTGTGCCCCATCATATGCTTCATCCCGGGCATCCTCCTGCTCTCTCCTTCGATCCTCGTCATATACTTTATCCCGGGTATCGTCCTGCCCCGTTCTTTGAACATCATCATCCGCCGGGCTTTGGTGTGTATCACGGTGTTGAGTTTGGATGCCGGCTGTCTCTCCATTGGCTTTGTCCGGGGTATCTTCATCACCTCGTCTGTCATCATGACTATCCCTTAGGGTATCAAAGCGCTCCCTTGCGTATCCTTCTTTGTCCCCCCTCTCCGGGGCGTCATCCCCAACGTCCCCACGGCTGTCCTGCCCCCGGGACTTTGCAGCCTCAAACCGTTCTTCCGGTTCGTCTCCTTTAAGCTGCGCAGTCTCAGGCAAGTCATCGACTTTATCCAACGGCAGCCCGTGGTATTCACTATAAGTATCCCCATTAACATTAACTTCATCTGAACTTAATGTGTCTCCATTAACTTGTATTTCACCTTCGCCCCAGTCCCCGGTCCCTCCAACCGCCTTATCCTCGGTTTTGTCCCGCAGTTTTGCCCCTAGGTCTTGTTCAGCTTCATCCTGTTCAGGCTCTGGATTTAAAATACCGGGCATAATACCTGCAATGGCCATCAGCTGTTTTATAACTTCCTCCTTCCACTGCACACTGATGCCCTTTTTTAAATGACCCACCAAGGGAAAACGGATATTTGCATCCTTATCCAATGTTTCCGGTATGTGCACCAAGGTTACTATGTTGAACTTTTCTATGTCCAGGCCGCTCCCCCCTACATCGGAGGGATTGAACCGCCATTCAATATTTCCCTTGCCCCACTTATCCACTTCTACCAGGCCCACTTTAACGGGCGTTACACTGCCGCCGCTCTTTGAAACTATGTACGCTTTATAAAAACCCTTGACATCATCTATTTGTTTAAGGTTCTGGAACAGCGCCGTCATCCTACCGTTATTGCTTCTTATCTCGATTTTGGCGTATCCGGTGGGTTGCTTTCCTTCCGAGATTTCATAGCCCCTGTCCCCTTGGTGGAGAATAACGGAATACCTCTGGTATAGCCTCTTTTCTGATATTGCCACCTTGACCCCCCCAAATACATACAATGTTAATATAGTATATGCAGTATAGGGGGTTTTTGTGACATTATTTTGGAAAGGAGGGAAAGCAACCTTAAATCATTTTGCCCAGTTCAGGGACCGTTTTATGGCCTTTTTCCAGCCGTGGTATAATTGTTCGCTCTTTTCCGTCGGCATCTTGGGCTCATAAATTTTATCCACTTTCCATAATTTGCCTATCTCGTCCACATCCTTCCAAAAATCCGCGCCCAGTCCGGCCAAATAGGCTGCGCCCAAAGCCGCCATTTCGGTTATTGCTGGCTTATAAACGGGAATGCCTAAAATATCGGCCTGAAACTGCATCAAAAACTCGCTCTTTGTAGCACCGCCGTCCACCCTCAACGCCACCGCCTTTTGTCCCGAATCCCGGGTCGCGGCCTCCAGCATATCCCTTGTCTGATATGCCAAGGACTCAAGCACGCTCCTGGCCACGTGTTCCTTTGTGGTACCCCTGGTAATACCGATTATCAAGCCCCTGGCATAGGGATCCCAATGGGGAAAACCCATCCCGGTAAAGGCAGGTACGGTATACACCCCGCCGGTGTCATCAACCCTTTGGGCCAGTTTATCGCACTCCGACGGGCTGTCTATTATTCTCAGTCCATCCCTTAACCACTATATGGCAGCCCCGCCCACAAAAATTATGGCCTCCAAGGCGTAATGGGTAGTACCGTCCATATGCCACAAAAGATCGGTAAGCATTCTACTTTGGGATAACACCGGCCTTGTTCCGATATTCATCATAAAAGCCAGGGAGGTACCATAGGTGTTCTTTCCCAGCCCGGGCTCGAAACATGCCTGTCCGAAGGTAGCTGCCTGCTGGTCACCTATCACACCTGCTATGGGCACTTCTTTTCCGAAAAATACATCTTTGCTTGTGTATGCACAGATACCGCATGAAGGTACCACCTCAGGCATAATTTCTTGGGGTATGCCGAACATTTCAAATAGCTCTTCATCCCAGCTTAAGGTTTTAATATTAAATAACTGGGTTCTTGAGGCATTGGTATGGTCAGTTACGTGATAGGCTCCACAGCTTAATTTCCATATAAGCCATGTATCCACGGTACCCATAAGTATTTTCCCTTGCCCTACCTTATCTTTGACACCGTCGACATTTTCCAGTATCCATTTGATCTTGGAAACCGAAAAATAGGGATCGATTACCAATCCCGTCTTCTCCCTAACAATGTCTTCATATCCCTTTTCCTTATATTCGTCGCATATCGCTGCCGTCTGCCTGCTTTGCCATACGATTGCGTTATATACCGGCATACCGGTGTCCTTGTCCCACAAAATAGTGGTTTCCCGCTGACAGGTTATTCCTATGGACGCTATATAATCCGGATTAACCCGGCTCCTGTCAAAGATTTCCCCCATGCAATCCATCATTGTATCGAAATACTCCATTGGATTGTGCTCAACCCAACCAGGGTGGGGATAAATCTGTTCTATCTCCCTGTATGCCCAGTCCACAATTTCACCCTGCCTGTTGAAAAGCACTACCCTTGTCCCCGTTGTACCCTGATCCACGGCAATTACATATTTCTTTTCCATATTAAATTCCTCTTTCTTTTTTAGAATTAAAACATATTTTGATATATAAAACCCATAAAAAGCTTTTTCAAGGAAATGAAACCATTAAAACCTTTCCCTAAATTCTATTCCCAAACTAACCGGATTTTTGAAGATGAGAAAAAATATAACTAATAACCGTAAAGTTCAGCACGAAATGTCGGTTGGCGAAATGCTAACCATGACAACCCATGACCATATTATTTACCCAACAACCCGTTATGTAACCGTAATCACTTTTTAAGCCCTTACTTTCATAACCAAATGAATAATCCCTCCTTTTTTATATCATAACTAACAATCCTAACCCAGGTCAAATACAAAAATCTAACACCCCTTTATTTGGTTTAAAAGGATATATGGCTGTATAGAGCCGGGGCATACACCAATGTTTTTGGTCTACGATAATTTAGCTTCATATAATGTATAGCCCCCATAGGACAAAGCATTCATCAATATCCTCCGTCCCTGAAGGTTTTGCACAATTGTGTATATTGCACTATGGACCGAAGCATCCATAAATTCCTTTCGTTCACGATAATCTTGCTTAACAGAAAATATTGCGCCATTGGACAGGACATTCGCTAAGGTCTTTCGCTCTAATGGTTTTACTCAATAGAATTCACGGCACTATTGTCCGATGCATCCGCCAATGTCTTTCGCCCATTGGTTTGCTCAACAGAATATATTTCATAATTGACAGGGCATTCGCCAATGTCTTTTGTCCTCGAAGATTTTGCTTAAATATATATAACATCATGGGCCAGGGCATTTGCCAACATCTTTGTTATCTAAAGTTTAATAGAAAATATGGTGCCGTAGAGCAAGGCATGCGCCGGTGTCTTTCGTCCCCGATAGTTTGGCTTAATAGAACATATGACACTATCATCTAGAACATTCACAATAACCTTCGCTCCCGATAGTTTTGCTTGACATAAATATGGAGCAGCCGGCTGTTACATTGTATAACGGCCGGCTGCTCCATATATAAAGCTTATTAATTTGCCATATATGTTATCTTATTGTTTTGGTTCATATTTGCTGTATTCTATGTTTTTTTCTATATACTCATCTACATTGTCTTTGGTGACAACCGACAGGTCAATTGGGATAAGCTCTTCCAGCTTTTCTCCATTGAGGAACCTGGCAGCCGCTTCGGTGGCTGTATACGCCTGCAGCCAGAAATTCTTATATACCGTAACATCCAGCCTACCTTCCTTGATGGCGGCCAAAGCATCCTGGTTACCGTCTATACCGCCGATTACTATGTCATCCTGCTTTCCGGCTTCTTCTACTGCTTTCAAGGCACCCAGGGCCATTTCGTCGTTACATGAGAATATTATCTTCAAATTCGGGTAGGTAATGAGCATATCCTGGGTCACGCTGTATCCGGTGGCCCTGTCAAACTTTGCATCCTTCTTATCCACAATCTTTATATTGGGATATTTTGCAAAGGTATCTTCGGCACCTTTTGTAAGGTCAATGGTTACCTGTCCTCCGGACGGACCCTGGAGTATAATTGCCTCTCCTTCTTCTCCTGCCAATTTAGCCAGCTCTGTAGCGCACAGGGTTGCACAGGTAATATTGTCGGCAACTACAAAGGTTTCGCTGTTTGCCTTGCCGCTCTCATTATTGATTTTGGTATTTAGATTAATTACCGGTATGTTTGCTTCGTTTAGTTCGGTTACCGCCGGAACAATTCCCGTGGAATCGGCAGGCGTAAGTATAACAATATCCTTCTTCTTAGCTATTGCCTGTTGTACCAGCTGTATCTGTTCATCGTTGTTGTTGGAAACAACGGGCGCGGCAACCTCAAGATCCATACCGAATTCTTCGGCAGCCGCCTGCGCTCCTGCTGCAGCCTGTATCCAAACCGGGTTGGTCAAGTCTTTGAGAATAATGGTTGCCGTTTTACCGACTGCCCCTGGATACTTATAATCGCCGCTTGCCTCTTGCTCCGGCGCCTCTTCAGGCTCTTCCTGTGCGGTCTCGGCCGGTTGTTCAGGCTGGGCGGTACTCGGCTGCTCCGACGGCGTCTCGGCTGGCGTCTCGGCCGTATCCTGAGTACAACCAATACATAGTGTCACAACCAACAGCCCCGCCAATGCAAGCAAAAGCATTTTTCTCATTTTTGTTACCTTCATCTTATTTCCCCCTATCTTTTTATTTTTAACATCCGGAAAACCCGTGATGTTATGCGCCTTTTAATTTTGTAGTGCTTCCTCATAAAACGCACGTGCCTTTTCTATCATCGCCGATATTAGTATGACTACCCCGAAAACGAAATCCTGCCACAGGATGTCAACCCTCAATATATTTAAGCAATTTATCAAGAAAACCATGATCAAAACCCCTATAACGGTATTGCCAACTCCGCCCTTTCCGCCCTGTAGCGAGGTACCACCTATTAAGGTAGCTGCCAGTGCAATTAACCCGAAATTCCTTCCCAAAAAGGCCTCCGCACAATCCAGTCTCGCTACATATAATATCCCTGCGGTGGCGGCCAGGGCGCCGGAAATCATATACACAACCGTTATAACAAAATTGGTGTCAACGCCGGACAATTTTGTGGCCTCTATATTTGCTCCGGTCATATAGGTATTCCTTCCAAAAATGGTTTTCCCGAATAGAAACAACAAAACGGCAAATATGGAGAAGGCAATATACAGCAGTGAGGATAGGCCAAAAAGCATCCCTTCAGCGATTATTTTAAAACCATCGCTGAAGTGATAAATCATGGCACCTCCCATCATAATATATACTGCTCCTCTTATTACCCAGTCCATGCCGTAGGTTGCTATAAAGGGCGCTATCTTCGCCCTGGTTATAAGAATTCCGTTGAACATTCCCAATAATGCCCCAATCAATATACAAACCGCTATCCCAAGGACGATATGTCCTTCAATTATCAAAAAGGCACCGGCACAAGATGAAAAAGCCGCAACGGAGCCTATGGACAAGTCCAACCCTCCTGTAAGCACCGCAAGGGTCATACCGAAACTGTAAATCATAACAAAGGGGGCTTGAAGTGAAATTACGTTCTTTATATTCTGCAGAGGATCTTGGGCAACGCAGCTTGAAACAATTAAAATGACGGCAAGTATTATTATCCTCGAATATTTCAAGACAAACCAGGTAAACCTTTTCATATTTTGACGTATTACTAACCTCGGTTGTTTTAATTCAAATCCAACAGACCGTTTCATAATGCCACCCTCCGCTTCTCTTCTCTTTTTGCCCGTTCATTGATAAGAACATCAACGAGAATGGTTATAAGTATCGCTATCCCGATTAGTGCATACTGCCATGCAGGTGTAAAGCCCATAAGGCTGATTCCGTTTCTTAAAACGGAGATAAAGAACGCACCCACCGCGGTGCCCAACAGCCCGCCTTTACCCCCGTCAAAGGGCGTACCGCCGATTAATACCGTTGCAATGGCATTAAATTCATATCCGTCGCCTATAGTCGCATTACCGCTATTGGCTTTACCGGCCAGAAATATACCGCCGATGGCTGACAGTATACCCGCAATCACATATGCAATAATATATACTCTATAGGTTTTTATCCCGGAAAGCATGGCGACTTGTTCCGAGCCGCCGATCGAATAAATTTCATACCCAAATTTGGTTCGATTGGTAACATACAGCATTAAAATATAAACTATGGCCGTAAACCAAATAATGAAGAATACACCGAGAATTTTACCCGTGCCGATAAACAGTAATACTTCACTGTCGCTGCTTATAATATCCCCGTCGCATGCCACCAAAGCCAATCCCTTTGCGATACTCATGGTGGCAAAGGTTGCCACAAAATGGTTGAGCTTTTGCACTCCTACCAAATAACCGTTTAACAGTCCAATAAGTCCACCGGATATAACGCCCGCAGCAAGGGCAAAGGCTATATGTACACCGTTGGCCAACAATATCGTGGTTACGATGGCACTCAGCGACATGACGGAACCGGCAGACATATCGATTTTCCCCAATAAGATTGCCAGTGTCATACCGGTAGCCACAATTAACAGAATCGAGAAGTCCTTTAATACATTTTGGAAATTATACCAACTTAAAAATCCTTCTGCGGCAATGCTCATTATTATGATCAGTGCCACTATCCCTATAAACAGACCTGCAATATCTTTACCAGCATCCAACGTTTTTATTTTTGGCTTCAAATCAAACTACCTCCCGTTTAAACACAATAAGATAGTATTTTTTCCTGGGTTGCTTCATCTTTGGTAAATTCGCCCGTTATCCTGCCATCTTTCATAGTGTAAATTCTATCGCATAAACCAATCAGCTCGGGCAGATCGGAAGATATCATCAAAATGGCCTTTCCTTCTTTAACCAAGGCGTTCATGATTTCGTAAATTTCCGCCTTTGCCCCAACATCAATACCCCGAGTGGGTTCATCAAAAATAAAGATATCGCAGGCAGCGCAAAGCCATTTGGCCACCACTACCTTTTGCTGGTTACCTCCGCTTAGGAGTTTAACGAGTTTGTTTACCGACGTGGTTCTAATATTCAGATCATCTTTATACTTTGTTGCCACCTGGGTTTCAACTTTGTTGGATATGATATTATTTTTGAATAACCGTTTTAAGGATGCATGGGTTATATTGTACTTCATAGGCATTTCAATTATTGTGCCTTCTTCCTTTCTATCCTCGGACAAAAACCCAATCTTGAGACGGGTAGTCAGTTTGGTATTGACCTTGTTATACTTTTTGCCGTAGAAATACACGCATCCCTTTTCTATTATGTCATAGCCGAATATTGATTTAGCAACTTCCGTCCTGCCTGCACCCACCAGTCCGGACAATCCTACTATCTCTCCCCGTCTAACGCTGATATTCACATCCTTAAACCTTAAAGAGCAGAGGTTTTCCGTCCTTAGCACCTCTTCTCCCGGCACGCAATATTCTCTTTTGTACTGGTTTTTTATCTCCCTTCCTACCATAAGTCTGATTATTTCGTCTATGGAGGCATCTTTTCCATCCAACGTACCTACCATTTCTCCGTCCCTTAGAACGGTAATTGTGTCGGCAATGTGTTTTAATTCTTCCAGCCTGTGGGATATATAGATTATTGATACACCTTCGTTTTTTAATCTTTCAATCATATTAAACAGTTTCACTATTTCTTTTTGAGTAAGGGTTGCCGTCGGTTCGTCCATTATTAATACCTTTGATTTAAAGCTTAGGGCTTTGGCTACCTCCACCATTTGCTGTTGAGCAATGCCTAACCTATATACCTTAGTTCTCGGATCTATGTCTACCCCCAGAAAATCCAAGAGTTCCTTACTGCGCCGGTTTACTATGTCCTGGTCTATGGTTTTAAAAAACCTTCCTTTGATGGGTTCCCGGCCCAGGAAAATGTTTTGTCCGATGGTACGATGGGGTAGTAGATTAAACTCCTGATGAATAATACTTATTCCTTTATCCAATGCATCTCCTGCACCTCTGAAGGAAACGGGTTTTCCCTCAAAGATAATTTCACCTTCATCCTTTTGATATACGCCGGAGATAATCTTCATCAGCGTAGACTTTCCCGCACCGTTTTCACCTACGACAACGTGTACTTCCCCCCTTTTAACATTCATGTTTACTTTTTTTAGCACATAAACCCCGGAAAAACTCTTGCTCACGTTTTTGATTTGCAAAATATAGTCCTGCATAGCTTAACACCTCTTTTTTAATAGAAAGGAATATAGACGGAAAGGCTTTTAACGCCAATTAAAGACAAACTTTATCTTTTGAAAGGCAAAATCTTCACAAAAAAACATTAAACCTATATAATGCATTATTATCTTTCATGCACAACATCTACACCTTCGTTTTTAGATTTATTATTTTCTTGATTGTTCCAAGCCAAACTCCTTTATTTAGTGATAATCCAACGTTTTGAACGCATTATCCATACATTAGACGTATAATCCTATAGTTATGATATATCATTCAACAGTTTGAAACGTACCATTCAATAGTTGAGGTGTGTCATCCAATAGTTGGGAAGTATAATTCAATAGTTGAGACCTTTAATTCAATAATTAGGATGTATAATTCGATAGCTAAGATATGTAGTTCAATAGTATAAGACGTTTGATTCAACGATTGAAGCGTGTAATCCGATAGCCTGATGCATGCGCTTGATAGTTTAAGATATATAATTATGCAGTTAAATGTAAAACCAATATTTGAAACGAATGTTCATAGTTAAGGCATATAACTCAATGGTTGAGATGTGCAGCTCGACAGGTAATACGTGTAATACAACGGGTACGACGTATAATTCAGCAAAAGAAACGCATAACTCAATGGTTAAGATATGTAAAACGACAATTAAGACATGTAATTCAACGTTTGAAACGTGTACTTCAACAGTTAAGACATATAAAGATCGGTCTATATCTTAGAAAACATTATTTTATTATTTACCTATAAACAGTAAAAACCTCCTTTTTATATCTTATTAAATAGTATTTATCTTATTCTTACTATATTATACAAATTCTTGTAAATTAATCAAACAGTGTTTTTTTTAAACATGCACTAGTTTTTTGGGCAATTCTTGAGGAAATTAAACAAGATGCGATTTAACAGCTAATTTTAGCGAGAATTCGTTGATATGCTAAGTTATTGTGATGTGGTTATAACCTGAAGGTTATAACCACATCACATAATCTATTTCCTTAGGTCAATTAATACTTCGATTCCTTC
>DUOD01000058.1 GCA_012838995.1 Clostridiales bacterium | reverse complement strand
TGCTTATGGTTATGCCCCTCTCCTTTTCCTCAGGTGCCTTGTCGATCTCGTCGTATTTTGTAGCATTTGCATGCCCTGCTTTGGCCAATACTGTCGTTATAGCTGCCGTCAACGTCGTCTTACCGTGATCAACGTGCCCTATCGTTCCTATATTTACGTGGGGTTTCGTCCTTTCGTATTTTTCCTTTGCCATTTCTTTTATCCTCCTTAATAATTGTTAAAAATATTTATACTTTTAATATTTTTTCCACAATTCCCTTGGGTACCTCCTCATAATGGGCAAACTGCATGGTATATGTTCCCCTACCCTGGGTTTTTGACCGTAAGTCAGTAGCATACCCGAACATTTCGGACAGGGGCACCAAACCTCTAATAACCTGGGCTCCCGCCCTTGTTTCCATGCCTTCTATCTTACCCCTTCGGGAATTTATATCGCCCATAACATCGCCCATATATTCCTCGGGCACCACAACTTCCACTTTCATAACCGGCTCCAGCAATACCGGATTTGCCCTTTTCATGGCTTCCTTGAAGGCCATTGACCCTGCAACTTTAAAAGCCATTTCAGAGGAGTCCACTTCATGATACGACCCGTCTACCAGTTTCACCCTTACATCTATTACCTTGTATCCGCCCAGCACACCGCTTTCCATGGCTTCTCTTATCCCGGCATCTACAGCAGGAATATACTCCTTGGGTATAACCCCTCCGACGATCTTGTTCTCGAATTCATAGCCGGTTCCGGGCTCAGCAGGCTCTACCTCTATCCAAACATGTCCGTATTGGCCCCTGCCACCGGATTGGCGTACAAACTTTCCTTCGGCCTTGACGGCCTTTCGTATGGTTTCCTTGTAGGCCACCTGCTGCTTACCGACATTGGCCTCCACGTTAAATTCCCTTAGCATTCTATCAACTATTATTTCCAGATGTAACTCACCCATACCTGAAATTATCGTTTGGCCCGTTTCCTTATCGGTGTAGGCCTTGAAGGTGGGGTCTTCCTCCGAGAGCTTGGCAAGGGCGATACTCATTTTTTCCTGACCCGCCTTTGTCTTAGGCTCAATAGCCACCGATATTACCGGTTCGGGGAATTCCATGGACTCGAGGATTATAGGTTTGTTATTGTCACACAGGGTATCGCCGGTGGCGGTATTCTTAAGACCGACTACGGCTGCTATGTCACCGCTGTACACCTCTTGTATTTCCTGTCTGTGGTTGGCATGCATCTGAAGCAGCCTACCTATCCTTTCCCTTTTGTCCTGGGTGGAATTATAAACATAAGAACCTGTTTTTAATACCCCCGAATATACCCTTATAAAGGCAAGCCTACCTACATACGGGTCAGTCATTATTTTAAAGGCCAGCGCGGAAAAAGCTTCATCATCGCTGGATGCCCTTTCTTCTTCTTCCCCGGTACCGGGCACTATACCCCTTATATGGGGAACGTCCACGGGTGATGGCATTAAATCCACTATGGCATCCAACAGTGGCTGTATACCCTTGTTCTTATATGCAGTACCGCACAGTACCGGTATAATCTTAACCGATATGGTAGCCTTCCTCAGGGCGGATATTATTTCCTCTTCAGTAAGAGTCTCTCCTTCCAGATATTTCATCATCAGGTCGTCATCTTGTTCAGCAACAGTTTCAAGCAGTTTTGTCCTATATTCTTCAGCCAATTCCTTCATATCTTCAGGAATTTCAGTTTGAGTGCTGCGAGTTCCTAAGTCGTCTTCATATATTATGGCTTTATTGGTTATTAGATTAATAATACCCTTAAAACTATCTTCACTGCCTATGGGCAGCTGTATGGGAACGGCATTAGCCTTTAACCTATCTTTAAGCATGTTTACAACATTAAAGAAATCGGCACCCAATATGTCCATTTTATTTATAAAAGCCAATCGGGGTACGCCATATTTATCCGCCTGTCTCCACACGGTTTCTGACTGAGGCTCAACTCCGCCTTTAGCACAAAATACTGCTACTGAACCATCGAGAACCCGAAGAGAACGTTCTACTTCAACCGTAAAATCCACGTGCCCTGGCGTGTCTATAATATTTATCCTGTGGCCTTTCCATTGGGCTGTAGTAGCCGCAGAAGTAATCGTGATGCCACGTTCCTGTTCCTGCTGCATCCAGTCCATGGTAGCCGAACCTTCATGGGTTTCACCCAGCTTATGGATCCTACCCGCATAAAACAATATTCGTTCGGTAGTGGTTGTCTTTCCGGCATCAATATGGGCCATTATTCCGATGTTGCGAGTTTTCTCAATGGGTAATTGCCTAGGCACCGATACTCCTCCTTTCAAATGAGACTAAGCGGTTCTCAAATTCAGTAATAAAGATTTTAAATTACCACCTGTAGTGAGCAAATGCCTTGTTCGCCTCAGCCATCTTATGGGTATCTTCTCGTTTTTTAACGCTCAAACCTGTATTATTGGCCGCATCCATAATTTCTGCAGCCAACCTGGCACTCATGGTCCTTTCATTTCTATTTTTTGAATAGGCAACCAACCAGCGCAAACCCAATGTCTGACGCCTTTCCGGCCTTACTTCAACGGGCACCTGGTAAGTAGCACCGCCCACCCTTCGGGCCTTTACTTCCAAAACCGGCATTATATTGTTAAGAGCCTGTTCAAAGACTTCCAAGGGATCCTTACCGGTTTTTTCTTTAACTATGTCAAAGGCTTCATAGCAAATCTTCTGTGCTAGGCCCTTTTTGCCGTCAATCATTATCTGATTAATCAGCTTGGTTACTACCTTGCTACCGTAGATGGGATCGGCAAGCACATCCCTCTTGGGAACACGACCTTTCCTTGGCATCCTTTTCCCTCCTTTATCGACAATGTAACGTGGCTATATGGTCATTAATTTTTTGGCTTTTTAGCACCGTATTTTGATCTTGCCTGTTTTCTATCAGCAACTCCACCGGTATCCAAAGCGCCTCTTATTATATGGTATCTAACACCTGGCAGGTCTTTAACCCTTCCACCTCTGATAAGAACCACCGAGTGTTCTTGCAAGTTATGACCTATGCCCGGTATATATGCTGTAACTTCCATACCATTGGTCAATCTAACCCTGGCTATTTTCCTCAAGGCAGAGTTTGGTTTCTTTGGAGTGGTAGTTTTTACAGCAGTACAGACTCCTCTCTTCTGCGGGCATTCCTTTAACGCAGGAGAGTCGGATTTTTGTGTTACTCTTTTCCTGCTCTTTCTTATTAATTGACTTATTGTCGGCATCCCTACACCTCCTTCCAATACAGATAGCTATATATAAATGTATTTTTTAATCTAGCAGCGATCTATTTTAGAATAACTGCCGATGCGGCCCCTACTTGAATGCCGCACATGCTACCCAACTGTTCCATGGTATCCACATATTCAACATCCACTGAGTGTGCATCGGTTACCGCCTTTATCTTATTAATAATAAAATCATCCGCGTCCCTGGCGATTATGACCAATTTTGCCTTTCCGTTTTCAACGGCCTTTATCACCTGCTTTGTACCTACTACCTTATTAGATGACTTTATTATTTCTTTTAGCATTTTCAACCCCCCATCCCTTAAAGGTAGTTAATTGCACACGAAAGTATTTTATCACCATACAAAAACTATGTCAACAAACTATATCAATAATATCTGGAAGAAATCAGGAAGCAGGAATGTTTCCTGATTTCCCCAAGACAGACCAAGTTTTTTACTGATTTTCAGCAGCCATATCCTGATCGCCGTCTTCCACCTCAATAGAGATGTTTTTATACCTGCTCATGCCGGTACCGGCCGGTATGAGCTTTCCTATAATCACATTTTCCTTCAAACCTACCAGGGGATCGGTCTTACCTTTTATGGCCGCTTCTGTAAGCACCCTGGTAGTTTCCTGGAAGGAGGCTGCCGACAGGAAAGAATCGGTTGCTAAGGAGGCCTTGGTAATCCCAAGAAGAACCCTCTTAGCCACGGCCGGTTTGCCACCGTTCCTTATGGTTTCTTCATTTTCCTTTTCAAACTTAAATATATCAACAAGACCTCCGGGGAGCATGTCGGTATCTCCGGCGTCCTCTACCTTAACCTTTCTGAGCATTTGTCTGATTATTATTTCTATATGCTTGTCGTTAATATCAACGCCCTGGAGACGGTAAACCTTTTGTACCTCCTGCAGGAGATACATCTGTACTCCGGTAACGCCTTTAATCTCTAAAATATCGTGGGGATTAATGGAACCTTCGGTTAGCTCGTCCCCTGCCTCTACCCTCTGCCCGTCTTCCACCTTCAGCCTGGATCCGTAAGGAATGAGGTAGGTCTTGGTCTCGCCGTCTTCTCCGGTCACGGTCACTTCTCTCTTCTTTTTACTGTCGCTTATTTTTACCACACCCGAAGTCTCTGATATAATAGCCAAGCCCTTGGGTTTTCTTGCTTCGAACAGTTCCTCAACCCTTGGCAGACCCTGGGTTATGTCATCACCGGCCACACCACCGGTATGGAAGGTTCTCATAGTAAGCTGGGTACCCGGTTCACCGATAGACTGGGCAGCGATGATGCCTACGGCCTCGCCTATGTTAACGAGTCCCCCGGTGGCCAGGTTTGTACCGTAACATTTGGAACATACACCGTATTCTGTTCGGCAGGTAAGTACCGATCTGATTTTTACCTTCTTTATACCCGCCTTTTCTATCGCCTCTGCCGCTTCAGCGGTTATTTCTTCATTGAGTTTCACCAAAACATCACCGGTTTCGGGATGTAGGATATCTTCGGCGGCATACCTTCCTATTATTCTGTCAGATAAGCTTTCAATTGTTTCGTCGCCTTCTTTGATTTCCGATACCCTTATACCCTTTATCGACTGGCCCCTTTTCTCGAAGCAATCATGTTCCCTAACGATCACATCTTGACTGACGTCCACCAATCGTCTGGTAAGGTAACCCGAGTCGGCCGTCCTAAGTGCGGTATCGGCCAAACCCTTCCTTGCACCATGGGTGGAAATAAAGAACTCAAGCACCGTCAAGCCTTCCCGGAAGTTAGCCCTTATTGGCAGCTCTATTATTTTACCCGACGGATTTGCCATCAACCCTCGCATACCCGCCAGCTGCCTTATCTGGTTTATACTGCCCCTGGCGCCGGAAGTGGCCATCATATAAATAGGATTAAACTCGTCCATTACGTTCAATAAAGCCTTAGTCACTTGCTCAACGGTTTGGTTCCAGGTGTCTATTATCCTTTCATACCTTTCATCGTCCGAAATGAGCCCTCGCCTATATAGCTTTGATATCCTGGCAACTTCTTCATCCGCCTTCTTAAGCAATTCCTTCTTTTCCTCGGGTATCACTATATCGGTGACACCTACGGTAATGGCACCTTTGGTGGAGTATTCAAACCCCAATCTTTTGATCTCATCAAGGACTATGGCAGTTTTTGTTGAACCATGCTTTTTGTAGCACCTGTCGACGATCTCGCCCAGTAATTTTTTATCCACCAGGGTATTGAGCTCATAATCCAAGAAAGTTTCAGGATTATTTCTGTCTACAAAGCCTAAATCCTGGGGAATGGCTTCATTGAATATTACCCTGCCCGGCGTGGTCTTGATCTTCTTGGTATATTTTACGCCATTGAGTTCCTTGGTACGCCTTACATATATTAAAGCATGGAGCCCTACCGCTCCCGTCTGATACGCCATTAAAACCTCATCATTTCCGGAAAAACACTTTCCTTCGCCCTTTTCTCCTTTTTTGACAATGGTCAGGTAGTAGCTGCCTATAACCATATCCTGGGTAGGGCTAACAACCGGTTTGCCGTCCTGGGGTTTTAATATGTTATTGGCCGACAGCATCAAAAACCTAGCTTCTGCCTGGGCTTCCACCGAAAGGGGTACGTGTACCGCCATCTGATCGCCGTCGAAGTCGGCGTTATATGCTGTACAAACAAGGGGATGTATTTTTAGGGCCCTGCCTTCAACCAGCACGGGTTCAAAAGCCTGGATACCCAGCCGGTGCAGGGTGGGTGCCCTGTTAAGCAGTACGGGATGTTCCTTGATAACATCCTCCAAAACGTCCCAAACCTCGGGTTTTACCCTTTCCACCATTCTTTTTGCGCTCTTTATATTATGGGCATAATTTTCTTCAACGAGTTTCTTCATAACAAAGGGTTTAAACAATTCCAGGGCCATCTCTTTCGGTAAGCCGCATTGATATAATTTCAACTCCGGACCTACCACTATAACGGATCGACCGGAATAGTCAACCCTTTTTCCTAACAGGTTTTGCCTGAATCTTCCCTGTTTTCCTTTAAGCATATCACTGAGGGATTTTAAGGGGCGGTTGCCCGGTCCGGTTACAGGTCGACCTCTCCTGCCATTATCTATTAAAGCATCTACAGCCTCTTGGAGCATCCGCTTTTCATTCCGTACAATAATATCCGGAGCACCCAGGTCCAGCAATCGTTTTAGTCTGTTGTTCCTGTTAATTACCCTTCGGTACAAATCGTTTAAATCGGAGGTGGCAAACCGCCCACCGTCCAGTTGTACCATCGGTCTAAGCTCCGGCGGAATAACGGGTATCACCTCCAGGATCATCCATTCGGGTCTATTACCGGATTTCCTAAAGGCTTCCACCACTTCCAATCGTTTTACCGTCCGGATTTTCTTTTGACCGGTGGTGGTTTTAAGCTCTTCCCTCAATTCCGCAGCAGCTTTATCCAGGTCGATCTTTTCCAATAACTCCTTGATGGCCTCTGCTCCCATGGATGCCTTAAACTCTGAACCGTATTTTTCATAGTATTCCCTATATTCCTTCTCATTGAGAAGCTGTTTCTCTGTTAAGGGAGTATCACCCGGATCGATTACTATATATGAAGCAAAATATAATACCTTCTCCAGTGAACGGGGAGACATATCCAATAAAAGGCCCATTCTGCTGGGTATACCTTTGAAATACCATATATGGGAAACGGGTGCTGCCAATTCTATATGCCCCATTCTTTCCCTTCTAACCTTTGAGCGGGTAACCTCCACACCGCATCGGTCGCAGACAATGCCTTTATACCTCACCCTTTTATACTTACCGCAATGGCATTCCCAATCCTTTTGGGGCCCGAATATCTTTTCGCAAAACAAACCGTCCTTTTCAGGCTTAAGCGTTCGGTAGTTAATGGTCTCAGGCTTTTTTACTTCGCCCCGGGACCATTCCCTGATCTTATCCGGGGATGCCAGGCCTATCTTTATAGAATCAAAATTATTCAATTCAAACAAGCAATGTCTCTCCCTTCTTAGTAAGTGTGATCATATGACTTATTCGTCTATATTGTCCTCGTCAACGTCATCACTGTCATCAAGATCGTCCAGATCGGCAAAATCATCTAAATCGTCCAGGTCATCCAGGTCATCTATGTCCTTTACATCTTCCAAATCTTCGTCCAACAAGCCTTCGTCCAATTCTTCAATATCGTCATCAAAATCATCTATATCCAAATCGTCAAGTTCCACATCTTCTTCATCATCTGTATCGGTATGTTCCTGTTGATACACGGCTTCTTGCTCTTCGTCTTCCTTGCCTTCTATATTGACGCTTAAATCTTCAAGATCGTCATCCACTGTTTCCTTTATGTGTATTTCCTGGTTTTCCTCGGACAACACTTTAACATCCAAGGCCAGACTTTGAAGTTCTTTGATTAATACCTTAAAGGATTCGGGAACTCCCGGTTCGGGTATATTCTCGCCCTTGACTATGGCCTCGTATGTCTTAACCCTGCCCATAACATCATCGGATTTCACAGTCAAAATTTCCTGTAGGGTATGGGACGCACCGTAGGCTTCCAAGGCCCAGACCTCCATCTCTCCAAACCTTTGCCCGCCAAACTGCGCCTTACCGCCCAGGGGCTGTTGTGTAACCAATGAATAGGGACCGGTAGAACGGGCATGTATCTTATCATCAACCAAATGGACCAGCTTAAGCATGTACAAATAACCCACCGTTACCCTGTTTTCAAAGGGTTCGCCGGTCCTGCCGTCATACAATTGTAATTTACCGTCAGGGTTAAACCCGGCCTTTTCCAGCATCTTCATAATATCATCTTCGTTGGCACCGTCGAACACCGGAGTAGCTATATTCAAACCAAGGGCCTTGGCGGCCAGTCCCAAATGGGTCTCCAAAATTTGACCGATATTCATACGGGAGGGCACGCCCAGGGGATTCAATACTATCTCAAGGGGTGTACCGTCGGGTAGGAAAGGCATATCCTCTTCGGGCAGTATACGGGAAATAACGCCTTTATTGCCATGCCGTCCTGCCATCTTGTCGCCTACCGATATCTTCCTTTTTTGTGCCACATAGCATCTTACCAGTGCATTGACACCGGGCGGCAGTTCATCCCCGTTTTCCCTGGTGAACACCTTAACATCCACCACAATACCGCCTTCGCCATGGGGCACCCTCAAGGAAGTATCCCTTACCTCCCTGGCCTTTTCACCAAATATGGCCCTGAGCAATCTTTCTTCGGCCGTTAATTCGGTTTCGCCCTTGGGAGTTACCTTGCCTACGAGTATATCCCCGGCCCTTACTTCGGCACCGATCCTTATAATACCCCTTTCGTCCAAATCCTTGAGCACTTCTTCACCCACATTGGGGATATCCCTTGTTATCTCCTCGGGACCCAGTTTTGTATCCCTGGCTTCGGCTTCATATTCTTCTATGTGAATAGAAGTAAATACGTCTTCCTTAACCAGTTTCTCGCTTATGAGTATGGCGTCTTCGTAGTTATACCCTTCCCAAGTCATGAAACCAACCAGTACATTCCGACCCAGGGCAATTTCCCCGTCATCGGTGGAGGGACCGTCTGCTATTATTTGATCCTTCTCTACCCTTTCACCCTTTTTCACTATGGGTTTTTGGTTGATGCACGTACCCTGGTTGGAACGTTTGAATTTTAACAGCTTATAAACGTCCTTTGCGCCATCATCTCTCTGGATTACTATTTCATCCGCCGTAACCCGCTGTACCACTCCGGGCTCCTTGGCCAGTACCACTACTCCTGAATCCCTGGCCGCCCTATACTCCATACCGGTTCCTATTATGGGCGCCTCCGTCCTTATAAGGGGTACGGCTTGCCTTTGCATGTTGGAACCCATAAGGGCCCTGTTGGCGTCATCGTTCTCAAGGAAAGGAATCATGGCAGTGGCCACCGACACCAATTGTTTTGGCGACACATCCATGAACTCCACTTCTTCCCTAGGCACTTCAATTATTTCATCCCGTACCCGGACGGTAACCCGTTCATCGCTGAACCGGCCTTCTTCGTCCAAGGGTTCATTGGCCTGGGCCACCACGTATTCATCTTCTTCGTCGGCGGTTAAGTAAACAATCTCATCCGTCACCCTCTGGGTCTTTTTGTCTACCTTCCTATAGGGTGCTTCTATAAAACCATACTCGTTTATCCTCGCATAAGTACTTAAAGAACCTATAAGACCGATATTGGGGCCTTCAGGTGTTTCTATGGGGCACATTCTCCCGTAGTGGGAATGGTGGACGTCCCTAACCTCAAAACCGGCCCTCTCCCGGCTTAACCCACCCGGCCCAAGGGCGCTTAACCTTCTCTTATGGGTTAATTCCGCCAAAGGATTGGTTTGATCCATAAACTGGGACAACTGACTGCTGCCAAAGAACTCCTTTATCGCCGCTACCACAGGCCTAATATTAATCAACGCCTGGGGAGTGACTACATCCAGGTCCTGGATGGTCATTCTTTCCTTAACTACTCTCTCCATCCTGGACAGACCTATCCTGAACTGATTCTGCAACAGCTCGCCCACCGACCTTAATCGTCTATTGCCCAAATGATCGATGTCGTCTATGTAACCGATGTCATAGGATAAATTTATATTATAATTTACAGATGCTATTATATCGTCTACGATGATATGCTTTGGAATTAACCTGTCAAGATTTTGCGTGATGGCATCCTTCAACTCGTCTTCATCGGTACAGCTGTCCAATATTTCCTTTAAGGTAGGATAGTGCACCCTTTCGTTAATGTCCAACTCTTCAACATCAAAATCCACAAAACCCCTGATATCGACAAAATTATTCCCAATAACCTTTACAGGCCTACCGTCTATATTTAGCTCCACAGAATTTATACCCGCATCCTGTATAGCAATGGCAGTTTCCCTGTCTATCTTGTTATCCTTTTGTGCCAATACTTCTCCTGTTTCGGGATGAATTATATCTTCATACGGCCTGTGGCCGGCTATCCTCGCACTCAAGGCCAATTTTTTGTTGAATTTATACCTGCCTACCTTGGCCAAATCATATCTCTTGGCATCGAAAAATAGGGAATTTATAAGGGATCTGGCACTTTCTACGGTAGGTGGTTCACCCGGCCTCAAACGCTTATAAACTTCCAGCAGACCCTCTTCTTCGCTCTTGCAATTATCCTTTTCTATTGTTGCCAGTATCTTGGGTTCCTCGCCCAACAGGTCGATAATTTGTGCATCGGTACCATAACCAAAAGCCCTTATAAGTACCGTTATGGGAAGCTTTCTCGTTCTGTCTACCCTCACCGAAATAACGTCATTGGAATCGGTCTCATATTCCAGCCACGCACCCCTATTGGGTATTATGGTGGCAGAGTAAAGTCGTTTGCCCGCCTTATCTATCTCTTCAGCATAGTAAACACCCGGGGACCTAACCAACTGGCTGACAATCACCCTCTCGGCACCATTGATTACAAAGGTACCTTGCTCTGTCATAAGGGGGAAATCGCCCATAAAAACTTCCTGCTCCTTTACTTCCCCTGTTTCTTTGTTAATAAGCCTTACTTTAACCTTTAAAGGAGCAGAATATGTAACATCCCTTTCCTTACACTCTTCCATTGAATACTTGGGCTCGCCGTCTATTGAATAATCAACGAATTCTAAGATGAGATTTTCGGTATAGTCGGTAATGGGAGAAATATCATCGAAGACCTCCTTCAAACCTTCCTTTAGAAACCATTCGTAGGAATTTTTTTGGACCTCTATCAGATTGGGCATTTCCAGTACTTCTTCGATCTTCGAAAAGCTAACCCTGGTCTTTTTCCCTACTTGCACAGTTTGCATAATTAATATTCACCCCTCAGCTTTATAAAAGTAAAAAATGCCAAAAGGCCCCCTTAATTAGTAAGAGTTCCGCTTTTGGATAATTCTACTAATTAGCATTAATATTTATTATTCCCTTGAAAAATAACACTTATTCTTGTAAAATAAAAATAAATAATAAACTTTAACCATTGCTGACTATACACTAATGCAATAAATAATACTACCACATTATTTATAATGTGTCAATAAAACCAAATAAGTTTGTGGACAAGATTTCATGTCCTGACTGAGCATAAAATAAAAAGGTCTCTTTTGGAGAACCTTTTTATTTTATGGGATATTTTAGATGATTATTTAATTTCTACTGTAGCGCCTACTTCATCCAGTTTGGCTTTGATGGCTTCGGCCTCTTCTTTGTCAATACCTTCCTTAATAGGCTTGGGAGCGCTGTCTACCAATTCCTTGGCATCCTTGAGACCTAAACCTGTTATTTCCCTTACAACCTTGATTACCTTAATCTTTTGGTCGCCAACGTTTGACAGGATGACGTCAAACTCAGTCTTTTCTTCATCGGACGCTGCAGCTGCGCCACCGGCTGCCGGAGCCGCTGCTACTGCTACAGGAGCTGCTGCAGTTACCCCAAACTTTTCTTCCAAAGCCTTAACCAACTCTGATAGTTCAAGAACTGTCATATTTTCAATTGCTTCTAAAATTTGATCCTTTGTCATTTTTCATTACCTCCATATTATCAAAAATTTATTATGCTTCTTTCTTTTCCTTTATGGCGTTTAGTGTATATACAAGGTTTCTAATATTACCCTGCAATACATTCACAAGACCGTATATCGGCGAATTCAAACTTGCCAATAGCTTTGCTACCAACTCTTCCTTTGGCGGCAGTTCCGCCAGCTCTTTTATCTCGTCTACATTTATAACCTTGCCGTCTACAAAGCCTACCTTAAACTCCATTTTTTTGTGCTTCTTAATGAAATCCGACAGCACCTTGGCTGGAGCAACGGGATCATCTTGGCTTATTGCAACGGCAGTTGGGCCGGTCATGTAGGAAATCAAGTCCTTGTAGCCCACATTTTCAAGGGCAATTTTCGTTAAGGTGTTTTTTACTACCTTATAGTTTACCCCTGCTTCCCTGAACTGTTTCCTAAGTTCTGTCGCCTCTTCAACCGTCAACCCTTTATAGTCTACAAAAATTGCAGCATTGGCAGCTTTGAGTTCTTCGGACAGTTGTGCGACTATTTGTTCCTTTGCTTCCCTGGTTATAGGCACTACATACACCTCCTGTTAAAGTGATTTCCCTTGTATTAAAAGGAAAACCCCTTCCCGCAAAGCATGAGGAAGGGGTATTTCTACCCACTGTTTAATAACCTCGGCAGGCGGGATATGTCCCATTAAGTATTAAACACCTACTGTCTGCGGTAAGTATTCATTTTCATTTAAAGATATTATCATTATTGCAACCTTGTGTCAATATATTAAATTAGAATCCGGCAGGATTTATTTTTATCCCCGGGCCCATGGTACTGGATATTACAATGCTCCTAAGATAAGTACCCTTGGCCGCCGCCGGTTTGGCCTTTATGACGGCACTCATCAACGCATCCAAATTATCCATTAGTTTTTCAGTACCAAAGGAAACCTTGCCGATGGGTGCGTGGATAATACTGGTCTTGTCCACCCTGTATTCTATCTTTCCGGCTTTTATGTCCTTTACAGCCTTGGCTATGTCCATGGTAACGGTGCCCGATTTGGGATTGGGCATCAAACCCTTGGGCCCCAGCAGCCTGCCCAGCCTGCCTACTACACCCATCATATCGGGAGTAGCCACTACCACATCATAATCAAACCAGTTTTCCTTTTGTATCTTCTCAACCAATTCTTCTGCTCCTACGAAATCAGCACCCGATTCCTCGGCCTCCTTGGCCTTTTCACCCTTGGCAAAAACCAATACCTTTACCGTCTTACCGGTACCATGGGGCAGTACAACAGTACCCCTTACCTGCTGATCGGCATGTCTTGGGTCTACCCCCAACCTTACTGAAACCTCGACGGTTTCATCGAAATTAGCCTTGGCAGTTTTCTGTACCAGTTCCACGGCTTCTTTGACATCATAAAGTTTGGATTTATCATAAAGCTTTACACTATCTTGGTATTTCTTGCCTCGTTTCAATTTTGCATCCTCCTTCGTGGTGCAAACGGCGGTATATAAAATACCATCCTCCCACCTAATTTTAGTCTTCTACTACTATGCCCATACTTCTTGCTGTGCCCGAAATCATGCTTATGGCACTTTCCAATGATGCCGCATTCAAGTCCGGCATCTTAAGCTTCGCTATTTCTTCCACCTGTTTTCTGGTAACGGTGGCTACCTTTGTCTTATTAGGTTCACCCGATGCCTTATCCAGACCGGCAGCCTTTTTTAGCAGAACGGCCGCAGGTGGAGTCTTAGCAATAAAGCTGAAGGACCTATCCTGATATACTGTTATTACAACGGGTATAATTAGCCCCGCCTGTTTTGCTGTTTTCTCATTAAATTCTTTACAAAAACCCATTATATTCACACCATGCTGTCCCAAAGCAGGACCTACGGGTGGTGCAGGAGTTGCTTTGCCTGCAGGAATTTGTAGTTTAATAATAGCTGCTACTTTTTTTGCCATGGTTTACACCTCCTCGTCAAATTGTGGTTATATCGGGAATTACCCTCCCACTATACAAACCCTCCGGCCGTTAAGGCCTAAGGCAAAATAAAATCCATGCTATATCTTTTGTATCTGTGCAAAGTCCAATTCCACAGGGGTGTCCCTACCAAACATTGAAACGACAACCTTGACCTTTTGCCTTTCATGGTCAATGTCTTCTACCACCCCAATAAAATTTTCCAAGGGGCCGGAAACCACTCTAACATTCTCACCTATGCCGATATTCAACACAATGGGAATATCTTCAACGCCCATGGCCCTAACTTCCTCATCGGTAAGGGGTACAGGCTTTGAGCCCGGACCTACAAATCCGGTAACCCCTCTGGTGTTCCTGACCACATACCAAGATTCGTCGGTCATAATCATCTTCACCAAAACATATCCCGGGTACACCTTCTTAAGTATGGCCTTTTTCTTACCGTCCTTTACTTCTATTTGCTCTTCCATGGGCACTTTAATATCGAATATTAAATCGCCCAGGTTTCTGTTTTCCACCATCTTTTCAAGGTTGGCTTTCACCTTATTCTCATATCCGGAATATGTATGAACCACATACCATTTCCCATTATCTTCCATAGTATAAGGGACCAGTATATACGCCCCCTACCTCCTTTTTAACTTTTAAAAAATAAAATCCATAATCTGCTTTAAAACTAAATCCAACACCCCGATAAAGGCCGCAACAATCACTACCACTACTATAACAACAGCGGTACTGGTAAGCCATTCCTTACGGGTAGGCCATGTTACCTTTTTTAATTCTGCTATCACTTCTTTAAAAAACTTGATAAGACCCCTTTTAGGTTTGGATTTCCTAACGCTTTTTGATGAACTTTTGGAAACTCCGCTGGCCACCATAATCACATCCTTACACTTATTTTAACCGGCAACTTCCATTATATACCTCGTGCTATTTGGTCTCCTTGTGTAAGGTGTGACTGCGGCAAAATTTGCAGTATTTTCTTAATTCCAAGCGTTCAGGGTTATTTTTTTTATTCTTCATTGTATTATAATTCCTTTGCTTGCATTCTTCACAAGCCAAGGTAATTTTTACTCTCATGTTTACTAGCACCTCCTACCAACACGGGTTTGAAACTTAATCATAATTACTAAATCCAAAAATACATAATCAAATCTATCATATTTTTCATAACCTGTCAATAAAACTCCGGCCAATTAGACGAAAAAAGACCGTTTATTTTCCGGTCTTTTTCCTTAGCAGTTATATAAGTTTTATGACGTATCTATTCAATTATCTTGGTTACGGCACCTGCGCCAACAGTTCTGCCGCCTTCCCTGATAGCAAACCTCAATCCTTCTTCTATTGCTATGGGGGTTATCAGCTTAATGGTCATGGTAATATTGTCTC